>JAKBRA010000026.1 GCA_021834945.1 Nanobdellota archaeon
CTTCCAGTAATTCTATCGATTCATTTATTTGCATTTTGATTCTCCCTTATTTTTTCCACTACTAGTTTATGCAGTCTTCTAATGTATTCTTTCTTGTTTTTTATGGAAACGACGTCGGTCTCACCTATCGTTATTAGACTGTGGGAAAATGGGGAAGGAACGGCAGTATCTATTATCGAATATTCCATCTTTTTGGCCTTTATTGATTTTAGAATTCCGGACGCGTTGCTTATGTCCATCACATCCTCTTCTATCTCCCTGTAAGCCTCCTTCAATATTGGAAAGTTCTCATCCATCTCGCTTATTATCTTCAAAAGGGCCTGCGCGTTTATCTGCTGTCTTTCCACCCTTATTCTGTGCCCCTTGTAATTTCTAAGTATCATCAAGCCCCTAGCTGCCGCATGCCTAAACCTTCTCCTTAGTATTTCTGTTCTTTTTATGTTCTCAGCTATTATTTTCTTTATGTCCGCTTTAACGGCTGATTCTATGACGCTTTTAATCACGTTGTCATTAATCTTTTCATTGGAAATCAACGCAAATCCATTGTCGTTAATCACCAAACCAACCTCTTCTCCCAGCCTGTCACTTAGAATGAACGCAAAAACCCTTGATAACGCATCATTGACTCTCCTGCCAAATAAGGAGTGGAATATCGTGTACTCTTTGTCGTTGTACCTCGTCTTTTCTACAAGGATAAGCTTGTCAGAGGGTATTTTCCCTGCAAAGTATACCTGCTCTTTTATATATTCATATATTGAAGCCATTGAATTCTTGTCTGCGGGCATCGAAGCAAGGTATTTACCTGCTTTTTCCGGTATGTTTTTCTTGTCTTTATAAACGAACTTCTCTCTTGGGAGCCTGCTTACAATTGAAGAGAACTCCCTCCTGAATTTGCCTATATCTACTGCCAGCTCATAGCTTAGGGGAAGCTGCTCAGAAAACCATGGTGGAATGTTCGGTTTTTCCCCGCTTGCTGGCAAAACAAAGCAATCTGCAGCGCTGGACCTTTGGAATTTGTAGACCTTCCCGCCCAATACAAAAACATCCCCTCTTTTCAGTTTTTCCAGGAATTCCTCTTCTATGTTTCCTATTTTTTTCTTTGTACCCCAGATATACACGTTTATTGCAACTTCGTCCGGTATTGTTCCTATGTTTGTGTAATATATGAGTCTTGTAAGCCTTCCTCTTTTTCCAAATTTGTTTGAGCCACTGTCGAACCATATCTTTCCGTAAACAGATCTCTCGCGCAGAGAAACATATTCTCCCGAAAGGTATTTTATTAAACCGAGAAAATCTTTTTTGTCCAAGTTCCTGAAAGGATAAGCCTTCTTTATTAATGAATACGCTTCGTTAATGTCCCATATCCTGTTCAAAGCCATGCCGACTATGTGCTGTGCCAGCACATCCAATGGATTTTCAGGCATAGTAAACGAATCTAATTTCCTCCTTAAACCATCGTAAAGCATAACCGTGCATTCTACAAGGTCATCCCTGTTGTTTATTATCAAATCCCCGTTTGCAGTGTCCTTGAAGCCATGCCCACTCCTTCCGATCCTTTGCAATGCTCTTGTTATGCTTTTTGGGGAGTTTATCTGTATTACGTTGTCTATGCTGCCTATATCTATTCCGAGTTCCAAACTGGTAGAGGAAACCACACATTTTAGCTTCCCGTTCTTTAAATTCTCTTCAACAGAAAACCTTTCGTCCCTTGAAAGAGAGCCGTGGTGTGCAGATACTTCCTCATCGGTGTAGCCGAATCTTCTCTTAAGATTGAAAACGAGCCTTTCTGTGCCGCTCCTTGTATTCGTAAATATAAGTGTAGTCCTGTTCTTTTTTATTATATCATTAATTATTTTATACATCGATTCGTCTATTTCAGATTCATTTGAATATATCAGGTCCTTAACAGGGGAGATGACCTTAGCAGTTATTTTCTTGCTCCATGATGCATCTACCACAACGCAGCTTCTTTTTGTACCTACAAGAAAGTTTGCTGCCCTTTCTAATGGATATATAGTGGCGCTTAAGCCTATCCTTATAAAATCATGTTTTATGGAATCTGCCAGTCTTTCAAGCGAAACGGTAAGATGCGAGCCTCTTTTGCTGTTTGCAAGTTCATGCAGCTCATCCACTATCACATACTCCAGATTTACAAATTTCTGTATGAATTTTGGAGAATTGAGCATTATTGCAAGTGATTCTGGAGTAGTAACGAATATATTCGGGGGATGGACAAATTGCTTCCTGCGTTCATTCTGAGGAGTGTCACCAGTCCTAACTCCTATGCTTATTTTCTTTTTACCGATTAATTCCAGGCTTTTGTATAGGTCTTCAATCGGCAGGATAATGTTTTTGTATATGTCATTGTTCAACGCCCTTAATGGAGAGATGTAAAGGCACTTTATCTCATCGTTTAGTTTGTTATCAACTGAAAGACCTACCAATTTGTTTATTATGGGTATAAATGCAGATAGGGTTTTGCCACTTCCGGTCGGCGCAGTTATAAGCACATTTTTCCTATCGCTTATGACCTTAAATGAGAACTTTTGTGGCGGGGTTAACTCCTTAAACTTGGATATAAACCACTTCCTCACAACCGGGTTCAAAGTTTCAAGACTCTTCTCATCAGGATATTGCTTGTTCAGTATAGTTATCATCCCTTTAATAGATAATTACAGTATTTAATTTTTATTGCGGGTTTATTTTCTGCATTTGAATACGACAGTAGGTGCAATCTTGTTTACAAGCGCCTTTCTATAACCTACACCCCAGATCTTATCTTGACTGTCAAAAGGCTCTACCATCGTTTCAAGCTTTAAACCGGAATCAATTATCGGGTTCACAATGTCGCTTATTTTTCTGTCATAATGGGCAAAGTAATGAACGGTATTGTCTGGCCATTTTTCCCTTTGCATTTTCAAACCAGAATTGAAGTAGCTTTCCTTTATTCTCAGGTCCTTTGGATCCATAAGCAGGTAAAATGGATGTTCTATACTAAAAACGAAAATGCCGCCTTTTACAAGCAGATTTCCAACGTTTTTTAGAAGAGCACGGAGGTCTATGCAGTACTGCAGGGCCATTATCGATATTACAACATCGAATTTCTTAGGCTTTAATTCGCCTATGCGGGAAAAAGGAAGCTCCAGAAATTCAACTTTTACTCCCTCATTTTCAGCGTTTTTCCTTGCAGCGTCTATCTGTTTATGTGAGATGTCTATTCCAGTGCATGTTGCACCCTCCTTTGCTAGGGCTATAGATGCCTGTCCGCCACCGCAGCCTAGTTCTAGAACCTTTTTACCCCTTATTTTTCCGAGCAATTTCAGTTTTTTCTCACTGGAACCAAAAGGACCGTATTGGACATCGGTCATCTTATCTGCAGAAATTTCCTTTTGATAATATTCAGAAGCGGAATCCCACCATTTTCTCATCATTTCTTCGCTGTTTTTGCCTAGCATAGCATATTTATATCAAAAGATCAATATAAAACTGTAAATAGATATGTTTGATTCGATGAATTTAAGAAAAGAGATATTAACTGCATTGCATGAAATGAAGTTTGAAGAACCTACTGAAGTGCAAAAACAGGCCATTCCGCTGGAATTGGAAGGCAAGGATGTAGTCGTAAAATCCAAGACTGGGAGCGGGAAAACCGCTGCTTTTGTTATACCAATATTAAACAGCTTGGAAAAAGGCGAAAAGCAGGCCGCAATGATAATAACGCCCACCAGAGAGCTCGCTTTACAGGTCACGGATGTCGTAAGGGATCTTGGAAGGCATATGCAGCTGAAAGCTGTTACCATCTATGGGGGAGCTTCAATAAATTACCAGATAAGAGAGATAAAAAACGGGGCAAACATAATTATAGGAACTCCTGGAAGGCTAATAGATCTGATGAAACGGGGGGAATTACTTACGGATTCGGTAAGATTCCTTGTTTTGGATGAAGTAGACATAATGCTGGACATGGGGTTTATAGACGACATCAAATACATATTGTCAAGATTGCCAAAGAAAAGACAGACGATGTTCTTTTCTGCAACAATTCCAGAAGAGATAAAGCACATAACTTTAAACTATACAAATAATCCCATAAATGTCAATATAGACGCGGGGGAAGTGACCGTAAGCACTATACAGCATTTTTATTCGATTGCAAACGGCAGCGACAAGTTTGCAACCCTTCTTGCGTATCTGGATGAAAAAAAGCCGGAGAAGGCGATAATATTCTGCAAGACGCAGAGAAACGCAGAAAGAATCCATTCCATAATGCAGAATATGGGAATGCAGGCCGTTTTGATGCACGGAGGTTTGAGCCAGAACAGAAGAGAACACTCACTCAACATGTTTAAGGAAGGCACAAGCATGCTTATAGCAACAAATGTAGCTTCACGTGGATTGGACATAGACAATGTTTCGGACATAATAAATTTTGACGCAGAGGCGGATCCAAAAGCATACGTCCACAGGGTTGGCAGAAGCGCAAGGATGGGGAAAAGTGGGAGAGCATTTACAATATTCACTCCTGGTGAAAGATATCTTGTTTATGAAATAGAAAATTACGCAAAGATAAAACTTTCACCCTTAGAATTCAGCCTTGCTGCTTATAAAGAAAAAATGAATGAATTTTACAAGGGAGATTCAAGGCATGAGATTGAAAGCGCACTAAGACGAAGCAATTTCAATTCTAACAGGGGTTTCAACAGGAATAAACCGTATAGAAAAGAATCCAGCGGCAATAACAATGGCAGACATTACTCCGGATTCAAAAGGAATAAATTCAAACGCAGTTACTTCAAAGAGGACTGATTATAATTATTTTAGGAAGCCATAAAATATAAATTATGCACAACTTCTTTTTATACTAAGATTTGGCTGAGGATGTTTAGGAGGAGTCTCTTTGAAGCAGTTCATCCCTTATTTTCCTCGTTCCGCTTGCTCCTATCCTGAACTTATCCGGCGTTGCAGGCCTTCTAGACGCATCCAATAAATCCCTTGCATCTTCGTAGGTATGGATTCCGCCGGCAACCTTTATGCCTATATTCGGATTAAATTTGTCCGCTATATCTGCCATTAATTTTACGTTTTCAACCTGCGCGCCAGTCTTGTTTCCTATAGACTGCGGGTACTCCTTCTCTTCAAATCCAGTTCCCGTTTTTATGAAATCAGCCTTTGATTTGCATACTATTTCGTATAACTTCTCCTTTTCCTCCCTTGTTGTATAGGCATCCTCTACTATTACCTTTATTATCTTTTTATTCGCATGCGCGGCTTTTACCAGTTTCTTTATATCTGCTTCTACTTCATCAAATTTTCCGGATTTAACGAGTGCAATCGGGGAAACAATATCGATTTCATCGGCTTTTTTAGCGTACAACTCTACCAGCTTTTCCCTCGCGGCCGTAAACGAAGCCCCAAGAGGAAAATCAAGCACTGCGTCTATCTTTACTTTAAATTTGTTTTTATCTACGTATTTTCTCGCGAAATCCAGGTGCACTGGCTCTATGCAGACGGCAACATTCCCGAATTCATTCGCTTCGTCTATAAGCTGTTTTATATCGTTTTCGGAGGCAAATGCCTTGAGTCCGCTGTGGTCTACCAGGCTCATTATAGTCTTTAAGTCATATTCCATTTTACGCCTCTTTTTACTGTCTTTTAGCTGTTGCTTTTCCCTTTTTAGTTTCTTCTTCTAAAAGTTTTGCTCCATAGTCTAAAGCCTTTTGCCAAGTGCTCTTTCTTATAAGTCCAAGATAACCTCCCAAGAACATTACCATAAATATGATAGCACTTGCAAATGCGAGTCCTGGAGAAGCATGTATGAATAGATAACCAACGATTATAGCATTGAATGCCCCTACGAAATTCAGTGAACCATTGTAAACTCCATAAACGGTAGCGGATGTACCAGATGGCGCCAAATCGACCGCATTAACCGCCCATGACCCGACGGTAAGGTTCATTAAACCGGCACCAGCTGCTAGCAATATCGCCGTTGGGATAAGCTCTCTTGCCGTTCCGGTGAAGTAGCTTATGCCAACCATTACTATCATTAAAGACATTGGCAGTATAGCACCGATCCTTCTTGCTGTGACTTTTGGAAAACGCTTTAGCAATCCGTCATTAAACGGCCCAGATCCGAAATAACCGACAACCAACCCTATGTCTACCAAGGCCGCATATATTCCACTTGTTGTTACGCTATGCGCAAAATCTGCAAACATCAATGGCGGAAGCCAGTACAGAAATGTAAACAGTATATACCCAAATGATAAGAACACTAGGAAAGTCCCCCATCCAGCTTGTGTACCAAATATTACTTTGCCGGTTATCCTCCAAATAGACTTTGAACTTAATTTGTTTTCTTCTACTCTTTCAGCCTTTGGCTTGCCTTCCTGTATATAGTCCAATTCTGCTTTGTTAACCAGTTTCTCTTTTGTTGGGGTGTCTCTTACGTAAAAATACCATACTGCTGTAAGTACAAGTCCCAGACTACCGAATATTATGAATACCCATTGCCAGCCAACTGCGGCATATATAGCAGCTCCGAATATCAATCCAACGATAGGGCCGACTGCCTGTCCAGCTCCTGCGAATGTGAATGCCTTTGACTCATCGAATCTATTTGCCCAATTTTTTGTGACTTTTGCGTTAATTGGCCAGACTGCACCTTCACCTCCACCCATAAATGCCCTTACTATGGCCATTGTAATTAAATTGAAAGTCGCTGCCGTCAAGATAGTAAACGTAGACCATATGCCAAACATCAGCGTCATTGCTTTTCTTATGCCTAATTTATCTGTAATCCATCCTGCAGGAAAATTCATTATTGCATAGGCCAACGACCAGATAAGCAACACAATTGACACGTCTCCTACTGCAACGGCCGAACTTGTGTAGCCACTTATAGGCCCTGTAAACCAGCCGAATGCGTGAGCAAATGCCGGTTCAACTAAGACCCATATCTCTCTGTCTGCGTAATTAAACGTTATGGCAATAAACATCAAAGAAACTATTATCCATCTGAAAAAAGTCATCTTTTGCTTTTTGTGTTCCATCCGGACAATAATTTAAAACGAAGTACATATTTAAACGTTTGTTCGTTTGTTAGATACGATTAAAAAGTGATAAATTTTATCAAGTTAATTAAATACAAACTATTAATATGCATACTTAATTTATTTTGATATGACTAAGCCGTTAAAGATATATATTGCTGGTCCGTACACTCCGAGCGGTTCTGAAATTGCAGATGCAGCAAGGGTTGCAAACAACAACGTTGCAAAGGCATTGGACACTGCAGTAAAATTGATATCCCTCGGCCATATTCCTTTAGTGCCGGTCCTTCACCATTACATCAGAATACATTCAGAAAAGCCGATTCCATCGGAATATTTCTGGCAGTACGATTTGGCATTACTTAGAGAATCGGATGCGTTCTTTTACCTTGGAAAATCGGCCGGAGTGGACAAGGAATTGGAAGAGTTTAAGAGAATAAATCCAGATGGAAAAATATTCTATTCTATTGGTGATGTTGAAAGTGCATAAGTATGGAAGAAGCGCAGATAAGCAAAATAATGGGGATGGTGGATCACACTCTGCTTAAACCTTACGCATCCGAAAAGGAAATAAAGAAGCTTATAGATGAAGCAAGCCAATTAAAAACCTATTCGGTATGCATAAACCCCCTTTTTGCAAGATCTGCCAGGCGGTACATAACAAACAAAGGTTATGGATTGAAGATAACTGCAGTCGTTGACTTTCCATTCGGCGCTTTCTCCACAAAGGGGAGGGCAAAGATGCTAAA
>JAKBRA010000003.1 GCA_021834945.1 Nanobdellota archaeon
TAGGTAGTTTTCATGGAATAAACCTTTCCATTGGTTAAGGTAAAATTAACGTACTGCCCCGGCTTGACATTGAGATCAGACAAGGCCTGCTGCTCCGAATAGAACTGGTGGCCGTTTATTTCTGAAACCGTGGAATTTACCGGTAAAGAAACTAGGCTGGCAGGGCTGTTATTTACAACCGTTGAAACATCTAGGTAATACGGGGAATATGAAACTAAATTAGCTGAAATCATAAAATGGGAAAGCAAAAGATATGCTCCTAAAAATATGAAGCCTAAAACAACGTTTGTAAAAGCGCCTGCGGCAAATATTCTCAAACGATCCATTCTCTTCGCTTTTATAACTTTCTTTTCATCCGGTTCTACAAACGCCAGAGGAAGAACTCCAAATAGGAAGCCGAAACCAGTAGATTTTATTTTTATGTTTTTTGAAAGTGCAACTACGCCGTGAGAAGCTTCATGCAAAGCTGCCAATACGATTACAGCTATTAGTATGTAAAGTATGGGAACTCCTATTAAAACAGGTATTCCTCCTACAGAGATTGAAACGGGAAACAGTGGTGCTACAGCTGGAAAAGTGGTTGTTGGGCTTGTTATCATAAGATAAAGGTAAGGCAGGAAAAGGTATAACACAAAGCCTATGCCTGCAAGTGCAACGAAAACTCCTATCGTTGAATAGATGTTTACTAGCCGTTTAAACCTTGCTAGCCTCTTCATTGCTTTTAATCCTATCTTTGTTTTGTAAAGAAAAACGACCTTTCCTTCTACATCAAACTTTTTTCTCTCTATAATTACAAATAATCCGAATATTACAAGTATTATAATCGTTAAAAGCAAATTATCTCCATTTGCTAAGAGCACACTTAAAACTGACATTATATACTTACACCTTTAACTTTCTTAACTCTTTGTGTTTAGGCCTCAATGCCGAAGAACCGCAGTTCCTACACCTTACTTCATTCCTTCTAAGAACTTTCTGGCTGGAAACGCGTATCTTTGCATTGCAGTTTCTACATACGTATACGTTATAGAACAGTCTGCTATCAGCAACCGGATTTGATCTCTCTGCCATAATCTTATAGGTTTCTATTTACTTATATATAAAGTTTTATTTAGTGCATAATTAGTATAGTTAATGAAAATTGACGTTATAAGAAAAGATTCAAAAGAGATTGTAGAAAAACTGAAAGGCCTTGGCTTTGAAGGGATATTACTTCTAAAAGACCAGAGTATAAAAGACATTACAAAAGAGGAAACAACTGAATTTAAAGCTTATTCTGGAAAAGACTATGATTTTGTCATCAGAAAAGGAAAGGCAAAGTTCATATATGATTTAGAGGTTAACGGCTTTCTTCTGAACAAAGGACTGTGCAGCAAGTTAAAGGAAAATGGCATGACAGTTATATTCAGCTTTTCGGCGCTTGAAAAAAGTGAAAACATGTTTAAAGTTTACAAGAACTTGTTGATAAACGGAAAACTTTGCAACGATTATGGCATAAACTGCTTGTATTCCTCCGGATCCGAAAGTACAAATGACATAAAGTCTTTTTTCCAGCTTTGTGCATTTGCGGAGGAATTTGGTTATAACTACAAGAACATGATTAAAAGCATGAAAACTGTAGCGGAATTAACTTAATCAAATATGCTGAAAAACAGGGGAAACACTGTTAGAATATCAATTTATGCTATAGTTATACTTTTGTCGGCATACTTGATATTTTCCGGAAAAGTTGAATTAGATCCAGTCTATACACGAGCCTTCGTAATAATAACCTCTCTTATAATAGCAAACACTGGAATACTTGCATCCAGGGAAATAGATGTCATTGCTGCAAAAATGACGAAAAAATTCAAAAGCATTAAAAGAATATCCATGTTGTTAGTTGCAATAACCTTTCTTGTATCAATTGCAATGACAAATGATGCCTCTCTTTTGATACTTGTGCCCATAACCGTAGAAATAGGGATAATATCCAGAAAGAGCCTCCTAAACACCATAATAATGCAAATTATTGCTGCAAATGTAGGTTCAATGCTTACCCCTTTCGGCAACCCACAAAACATAATAATATTCTTACGTTACCACCTGACTGCTACCAATTTTATTGCAGGGGCATTTCCAGCATTTGCAATATCAACCATTCTTCTTTTTACATTCACTTTCTTCCTAGTAAAGGATGGCAAATTAAAAACAAATTACAAGGCAAAGAAACCGCATATGCCGCTTTTTTACTCATCACTTTTTATCTTTGTAATAGATGTTATCGGCATGCTTTTAAGTTATAGTGAATATTTTTTTCTAGCTATGATTGCCTTTTCAATACTTATACTTGCATTTGTAAGAATCCCCGGTTCAAAAAGGCTTGGAACTCTCAGCAGGATAGATATACTTCTTATACTTATTTTCTTTATAGTTTTCATGATATTCGGCTCCCTAAGCTCCGTAATTCCGCTGCCTAAAAACAGCTCCTTTTTGTATCAGTTTATATACGCTATTTTAATCTCCCAAGTCATAAGCAACGTACCCGCTTCTGTTTTACTGAAAACATTTAATTTTATACCATTGTTATGGGGAGTTAATATAGGTGGAAACGGTAGTGTTATTGCTTCGCTTGCAAATGTTATAGGGCTTAGACAAACAAAAGACAAACGAAAATATACTTTATTTCTAAAAACTTCCTTTCTTTTCTTGATTATTAATGCTGCTATAGCTGCGATTATCATTTCTTTGTGATTTATTTTTGCTTAAATAGGACATTAAAAATAAATGGGCCCGAAGGGATTCGAACCCTTGGTCTTCTGCACGTCAAGCAGACGTCATAACCGCTGGACCACGGGCCCATAATTACTAACAACTGCAGATAAAATATAAAAGCTTATTTAAAATGAAATAAAAAAGCTTTTATTGATAAATTATAATATTTCCATATGAATTACGATTTGAATTATGTAAAAGACCATAGGGATGAACTTGTGTCATCTATAAAGAAGAGATTTTTAACGCCACCTATAGAAAATCCTGTTGACAGGTTGATTGAATTAAACGAACTTATAAAAAAGACAAGAAGCAGCGTAGATGAGCTAAGACATAAAAGAAATACTATAAGTAGAGAATTCGCTGAAAACAAAGGAAACGCAGGGGAAAAGGAAAATGAAAGGAAAAACGTGAGAGAGATAATGCAGCAGATAAAATCTATGGAGGATGACATAGCAAAATACGAAGAAGAAGCAAAAAACCTGTTTTTATGGCTGCCTAATGTAGTTAGCCCTGACGCTCCCGAAGGAAAGGATGACAATGACAACGTTGAAATAAGGAAATTCGGAGAAATTAAAAAGAGGGACTTTGAAACTAAAAATCACATTGACCTAGGACAGGAAAGAAAACTTTTAGACGTTGAGAAGGCGGCAAAGATCGCAGGAAGTAGGTTTGTATTCATAAGAGGAAAACTAGTACAATTGGAGCTTGCACTGGAAATGTATTCTATCCAAAAAATAGCCTCAAAGGGTTATACACCAATTATTCCACCGTTTATGATAAGAAGAGATATATACGGCGGGATAGCGCATATGGCAACATTTGAAGATGCTCTTTACAAAGTTACAGGTGTAGAAGAAGAAGGTGAAGAGGAGCGTTTTCTTATCTCTACAACAGAACATCCGATGATCGCGCAGTATTCAAATGAAGTAATACCAGAAGAAGAGCTTCCTATAAAGATGGTAGGAGTAAGCCCTGCCTTCAGAAAAGAAGCAGGAGCACATGGGAAAGACACAAAAGGGATATTTAGGCTGCACCAATTTGACCAGACTGAACAGATAGTGCTGTGCAAGCCTGAAGACTCAAAACGCTTCCACGAAGAAATGCTGAACAATATAGAAGAGATATGGAAAGAGCTAAACATACCTTATAGGGTAGTAAGTTGCTCTACCGGAGATATGGGTGTAAGAGATGTAAAGCAATATGACATAGAAGCTTATCTTTACTCGCAGGAGAAATATAGAGAGGTAGGCTCATTTGACAATACCACTGATTGGATATCTAGAAGATTAAATATAAAATATGTGGATAGAAAAGGAAACAAGGATTATGTTTACACTTTGGATGGGACAGGACTGCCAATGCAAAGAACGATGATAGCAATAATTGACACTTACCAGCAAAAAGATGGAACCATAATTATTCCAGAGGTACTCAGGAAATACACTGGTTTCAGCGAAATTTAGTAATACCATAGTAATACTCACCTTTAATTTATAAAAGGAAAAATCCATTTATTATCAAGGGGGGGTAATATTATGGGAAATAAATCACTTGAGGAAATAATAAAACCAAATGATGCTTCTGATTCGAAATTAAGGCTTCTTGTAATGTCAGAATTAGAGCTTGCAACTAAATTAAGTAGCAAAGATGTATTAAACAATCTCGGCCAGATGATAAAGAGCTATGAAGGAAAAATCGATGGAATAGTGATAAATGGAGGGTTGGCATACATTCCTGATAAATACAGTAGATTAAGGGGAGAAAGGCTGGATTTAGTAGAGGACAGACTAAAGGAAAAATACGGAGAAGAAGTGTACAATGAAGTAAAACGCGGCAAAAATGATTCAGATTCGGTTGACGACTTGACAGAGGCTGCAAGGCTTGCAAAGATACAGATGAAAAGCATAGCTTACGAGGCAAGGAAAAAGAATATACCTATATACTACATCTACGGCGTTACCGATTACAAGAATGTAAAGATGATCATAGAAGCACTTGAAAGGCTGAGCAGAAGAAACAATAAGGAAGAAGAAAAGCTAAAGGTAAATAAGAAAAACAAAAAGCAGAATAAACTTGAGAACAAAATGCCTGATGAGATAGAAAGAATAATGTCAATAATACCCGAAAGCTACAAATTCAAGGCTTCCCAGTGGAAGACCTCTGATAAAAAAGGAATAAAAGACAAAGCAAATGACATTTACTTGCACTTGATTAATATGGTACTAAATGACGGTAAAAACGAGGATAATATAAAGGTTTACAAAAGATTTGAAAACTTCTTGGGGGAGAAGGAAGATAACAATCCTGATGCAGAGATATTGATAAACGGTTTAAAGGTAAAGGTTTTCCACGCAATAAATGCGCTTACTGCAGGATTAAACGAGGGAAAACCAAGCGATAGAAATATAAACATGATAGTAGACTACGCTAACCTTGATGCGCAGTATGGAAGACTTGCAGATATTTACATAACAGGTAGAGGATCCGCTACTGAATTCACTGCTTTGGATTACCAAAGCAGAAAAGACCCTGTATTGATATTAAACCAAGGGCCGCTAATGGATATAGACCGGCAGTTCAAACTAAGAGCCAGCCTTAACAAGACTGACGTGGCAAAAAGACTGTCGCAGTTTGAAGACAGCGGAATATCTTTATTATCGGTTTACAACGACAAAAGCGTTGAAATAGAGCATATTGATTTGGGAGGGATTAAAAAGGGTATAAACCCGTACAAAATAAACAAAGAGAAGACAAAGGGATCATTGTATGAAATGGTACAGATATCGGATTGGCATGTTGGAAATGCTGCATCAGATTATGAAGCAATGGAGAAAGTCCCAGAAATAATAAACAAAAGCCAAGTGCCTAAAGACAAAAGAATTTTATTTATAGGCGGGGACATGGTAGACGGCGGAAATGACAAGGCACAGAGGACAAAAATGTCTTTGCCAAGAGCTCCTAGCCCGGAGGAATTCTTAGGAAAGCTTGAGGACATACTAAATGACACTGACAAGGATAGAGCAAAAGACAATTTCGTGTCGGAATTGCATAAGGTTGTTTACGGCAATTCAGACATTGACCTTGGTCAGCAGGAAAAAAGACTTGATAAGTACCTTAGACCTTTGGGGCCATTGTTTGAAAAAGCCTATGTGGTAGGAGGAAACCACTTTGAAAGAGCTACTGGAAACGGAAGTGAAGGCAGAATGATAGGGCCAAAACTTGAAAACAGCGGAACTAAAGAAGTAGTTTACGTAGATGATTATCTTTTGAGAGGAGAAACGCCGTATCTTGACAGTTATGGACTACTGCAGTTGCACAGTGCAGGTTATAGGGGTGGAGTAGACGCAAGAACCTCCCTTATGAATACAGTAAAGAATACTGGAAAAGACCTAGTTGACATAGCAATGGCAGGTGACTGTCATGAACCGGGCATAAAATTTGCATTGAAAAAGAAAGATGAAGAATGGAAAACTATGGCAGCAATTACTGTGCCTGCTCTAGAGAATGAAACATTTTTTGAGAGTTACATAATACACAAACCTAACTATACGAAGGGGATAAGCGAACTTTACATACCAACAGATACAACTGTAGGAACTTCATACTTAAAATATAAGTTAATACCATTGCAGGGCATAAGAACCGCTATTCAGGCAGAGGGTGGGTCCAGATATACTCGTTTGCTTGACAACCTTCTTAAAAAGTTCGGAAACTGAATGCAACAAATATTAGTAGTATAACCTACAAATATTCTTATGGATGAAGCTAAGAAAGAAGAAAGCATAAAGAGTGTAAGGGATTTTGTGTCGAAAAACAATGATTTTACTGTTTTTTATCACCTTGATACCGATGGAATAGTAAGTGCAGCGCTTCTTACCGCCGCACTTAAAAAAATCAACAAAGGAGTTTACTATTACAGGCCTACAAACTATGAAGATTACAAGGATATGGACATGCAGGAATACAGCAAGAATATAATAGTATGTGACATGCAGATAAGAGAAGACCAGCTGCCTTTGTTCAAGGACAAGAACCTTTGTATAATAGATCACCACCAGATAATAAATGCTGATTTACTTGCTTACGCAAACCCTAAGATATGGGGCGATAATACATACACTCCTTGTTCATTATTGGTTTACCAGATATTCAAGCAGGAAATAAAAGAACTTGACTGGGCATCTGCGATAGGCCTTGTTGGAGATTCGGGGGGAAAGGAAAATTCCGATTTTGTTAAAAAAACTGCGGAGAAATATGGAATAAAGATAGGAAAAGATGAATTCATGTATGATAACGACTTCGGGAAGGCTGCTGGAATGATAGGTTCAATGACTACCTTATATAATAGAGAAGGAGCAGATGAAGCCTTAGGGATATTAATTAACAGCAATTCCATTTCTGACATTATAAATAACCAAAAACTTGTCTTTGCGGACAAAAAAGTAAGAGAAGAACTTGAAAAACTAAAAAAGGATTTCAAGGAAAACGCGCAGAAATACGGAAGGATATACTTTTATGAATTGGACCAGAAAAAGAAAAGGTATTCCTCTACACTGGTTACAGAGCTCAGCTTTGACAAGGAATACTACGGCAATGTCCTTGTGTTCATGACAAAGATAAATGCAAGGACTATAAGACTGAATTTAAGAGCAAACGGGGTAGAGATAAAGCTGCCAGTAATGCTTAACAATATATTCAAAAAAATGAGGGGAGAGGGGGGAGGACATGATAAAGCATCCGGTGGCTCAATAGATTACAAAGACAAGGAAAAATTCAAGAAGCTGTTTTTGGAAGAAGCTAGTAATCTTAAATAACTAGAAATCAGGCGCTCTGCTTACCTCTGAGATACTAAGACTTGCATCTGTAAACGAAGCAAAGGACTCTTCAATCTTTGAAGTTCCCTCCTCTTCGTCTGCTACAAGAGTTATCATTATAACTGTTAAGCCGAATGCAAGAGGCTGCACTTCCATTTTGTATATTGAACCGTATTTTGAAAGAAACGACTTTATTTTTTCTGAGGTATCATTTAAATCAGAGGAAGTGTCCTTCGGAAGCGCCTTTATTTTTATAACTACTTTTCCCATATTAAGGCCCCACAAAACCGCATACTTTGCAGGTGTAATTGACTCCTCTTCCCCTGCATTTTCCACACCTTGAAATTTTAGTACCGCAGTTTGGACAGTTGAATACCACTGAATCCTCTATTATGGATATGTCTCTTTCACATGATATACAGAAATTCTTTTCTGTTTCAACCAACTCTTCTGCCATTTGTTAGTTTATTATCAGATTCATATTTATATGTTTCTGTTATAAATAATATATGGAAAAAGAGATAAAACAGGTTATAATACTCAGGAAAGATGTGAAAATGGGAACTGGAAAGATGGTAGCGCAGGGATCACATGCAAGCCTTATGAGTTTTCTTCATACTGAAAAGAGCTATCCTGAAATTGCCAAAAAATGGTTAGCAGAAGGAGAAACAAAAATAGTATTGAAAGTTAATAAAGAGGATGAATTCGAGGAACTGAAAAACAGACTTAAAAGAAGCGGTATACCCTTCCAAGTCGTAAAAGACGCAGGCCAGACGCAGGTTCCTCCTGGAACTGAAACTGCAATAGGCGTTGGGCCTTACTACACAGATGAGATAAATAAAATAACTGCAAAGCTAAAACTTTTATGACAAACATATTGTATGTAATGATAAATTCGATGATACAGACAGATCCTTACATAGCATACTTATTCTTTGCAATGATAATAGCAGGCGTAGGCATAACGTACTTCTACAGAAAAGAAGTAGGATTCATAATAACCATAATAATTTCTATTATACTTGGTTATATGGATATACTTTATCCATTTATATATCTAATAACTGCGGTCTGTGCAGTGCTTCTTGTGCTCTCGCTATTTGGAGGGGGATCGATAACAAGGCCCATAAAAAACCTGGAAAGCTGGATATACATAAAAATCATGTTAAAAAAGCAGAAGAAGTAATGCATCGGCCGGGATTCGAACCCGGGTCTCCACCGTGGCAGGGTAGTGTCTTACCACTGGACTACCGATGCTTGATACCATTTATTAATATGCCTCTTTTATATATTTTATGTATTTCGGAACGGAATTTAAAAAAGAGAATAATCAATGGAAGAAGTTTGAGAATGACACTGCAGACATATTTGAAAAATTTGATTACACTGTAGACAGAGATATAAGATTCAAGACATATCGATGGTTTCAGATTGATTTTATAGCGCAGGATAACAGCAGAAGATTTTTTGTAGACTGCAAGAATCATTCTTACATTCCACCTGAAAAGGAAAAGGAATTTGTCAAAAGTCAACTTACGAGGGCTTACAATTTCATAGAGAAAAAAGGTGAAAAGAAGAAAAAGGACATAATACTGCTAGTTACCAAGAACAAAACCAATTCATTGCTTATGCATAAAGAGGGGGGTGAAAAAATACTTGCTGTGGATTTTTATTCATTGCCGGCCCTTCTCAAAAACATAGATATTTATGAAGATGAACTTTACGTTTTCTAATTACTCAAGTCTGTTTGCAAGAATAAACGACATCATTGCATCGGAATTTATCTCATAATCCATTTTAAGGGGGTAATTGTTTGAAAACGACAGCTTTATAGGCTTTTCAGGGTCTACTGCATACATGAACTTTGAAAGGTAGTCTATTGAATATTTCGACCTTGTTGTAGATTCTGACTTCAAATCAAATATCTCCTTGTTATCGTTTATAGATAATTCCTGTGAAAACTCCTTTTCCTCGCTTTTTGAGCTTATTATGAATCTCGGCCTGTCAACTGTAAAGTAGATTGAATCGTCAACTAAAGAAGCTGCTTTTACCGAATCTTTTATAAGCGAGCTCAAAACAGTTACCTCTGAAGTAAACTTGAGTTGTGGAATCTTCTGTGCAGTGTAATTCTCATCTATTAAAGGGATACCAAAATGCTGCTTGTTCCGGCCGTTTATGTCTATTATCAACCGATTCTTTGAGTCTGACATCTTTATCTTATCTTCTTTCTTTGCCAGCCTAAGTATACCATTTAGATCATCTAATGAAACGGATATTTTTACAGGCTTTTCTATGTTGAAATTTGAAAAAATGGAGCTTTTAGCCTCAAAAAGGACCATTGCTATATTAGCAGGATCCATTGCCTTTATCGCAAATCCCTCCTCATTAAAGTCTATGGAAACATCAGACATTAAACTGCCTATTGTATCCATCATCTTCTTAAAAACTTCTGCATCCTTAAATTCAGCTTCCATTGCTACTTAATAGATCATTTCTTATTATTAAATACTTTTTATAATTGTTATAATCATTTATATTTATCTTTTCCGCTTTATCTGCCCTGACCTCAAAGGATGAATCTGCAGCAATGCTTCGCCCCGTAACAAGAACAAGGTCTGCGGGTTCTAACTTTACATTTTCCTGATAATTTGGGAGGCAGGTTATCTTTTGGCCATCGTCTTCTACTTCAAACATGCCTGTTTTATCATCAAAGGATAGGACTTTTCCGACAAACCTGACTCTTGCACTGTCCTCTTTTATTCCCTTGATTTCAGTGTCCTTT
This sequence comes from Nanobdellota archaeon, assembly GCA_021834945.1. Next base: position 10,354 of record JAKBRA010000003.1, read on the forward strand.
ATTACCTGGCTTTCCATTAACTGGTTGAGTTTACCACTGTTATATTTATAGGGATTATTTTATAATTTACGCAGTTAAGATAGCTTACTGACAGATTTGCAATAACGGAGTAATTTCCAGTTTTTGACGGCGAGTAAACTCCAAAACTTGTGTACCCTTTTGTACTGGCATTGAGCTCTGTAGAATTTGCAACTCGAACGAAAAATGGTACGCTTCCTAAAGGCTTTACAGTCAAAGCCAGGTTTTCAGTTACATTGCCAGTGTTATTTACGCCTATAGTGAAAAATGTATTGGTGTTTTCGGGTGCTTTTACATTCGTACTTGTAGCATAATTAAATCCGAGATTGACGGAATTGCAGTTTATAGTCTGAACTACTGGCGCTTTATAGACTGGGGAGGTCTTTCCGGCCGCAATAAATCCAATTAAAAACACTATTAACAAAGCAAGCAATAAATAATTCCTGATGCCTTTCATATTTATCATTTAATCTAGTATTGATTATTAATAAGTGTTTCGATATGGTAGATATAAAGGAATTCAAGGATGTTTATGTTCCTGCTGAAGACAGCTTTCTCCTATTGAGAGCAGTAAAATATGCATATGGGGAAGTACTTGACATGTTTGCAGGCAGCGGCATAATAGGATTAAATGCCGCGAAAAAATCAGAAAGAGTTACATTTGTAGATATAAATCCAAATGCGATAAAGGCAATAAAATACAACGCAAAAATGAATGGGATTAAAAACTTTGAATGCATACTTTCGGATTTATTCTCTTCTCTTGATAATAGAAAATTTGACGTTATATATGCAAATCCGCCTTATTTACCAGAAAAGAAAGAAAGCAAGTGGGTAAGGCATGCCTTAAGTGGCGGAAAGGAAGGCAGCGAACTCACTATAAATTTGATACATTCTCTAAAAGCGCATCTTAAACAAGGGGGAAATGCGTTTATTATTCTATCAAGTGTTTACAATACGGATAAAGTATATAAGGAGATAAAGCGTTTAAGACTTAGCTTTGAGAAGTTATCTTCAATTAATTTTTTCTTCGAGGAGCTTATCCTTATAAAAATATATGACGAGAGCAGGAATAGCGGTAAATCAGGGCAGAATTATAGTAGCAGTAATCATAAACAACTCAGTTCAGGTACACAGAGTAAAAAGCCTAAGCGAAGTTAAAGACATACTAAACACTGCAAAACCAAGCGTAGTTGGAGTGGATAAAAGCGCTGCAGAATTCTTTGAAGATCTTTCTTTTTCATTCAGCACAGTAAAAATTGATGGAGAAAAGGAAGATGATGGCCCTGTTAAATCACTTACTATGTTAAGCATAACAAAGGACTCAGACAGAGGAGCCATAAACTCAGCATATTATTCAAAAGAAGCTGAGAACAAAGAATAAGTCAAACTTTATTGTCTTGGCCGCTTAATACTTCTCCTTTTTCAACCTTTACAAAATCAGGCACCACTAAAAGATAATCCTCATCTACGCCTATTATCTGGGCTTCTGCAGCATCTGCACTTTTCTTTAGCTTAGAAATCGTTCTTTTTAACTCGTCTACCCCTCCTTTTTCCCGTATCTCCTTAACCTTTATGAAAGATAGAGTATATCCGGAACGGATGTCATTTAATATGGCACTTGCATCTTCAAATTTATTAAGATTGTAGTATTTCACGTATATTTTAGCCATCGGCTTATCGCCTTGTTCAACCTCCAGTTCAACGTAGTCGCTGCCCTGACTGGAGGAATCCACATTTACATTCTTCTTGAATATATTCAAGAAATTATCAAACGGAAGATTTACCATGTTCACACCTCACAACTTAATTTTAATGCTATAAGAAGATAAGCAAATTTTAGTATTTAAGTTTATCATTAAGCTTTTTGCATGAAATAAACAAAAGAAATGCAGAGGGAGGGATTTGAACCCTCGAAGGCCTAAGCCATAAGGTCCTAAGCCTTACACGTTTGACCGCTTCGTTACCTCTGCTAGTTTATTTTTTGCTTCTTTTAATGTCAACCACGTCTCCAAATGACAGCTGCTCCGTGTCTTTTTTGAAAGTTGAATCAGAAACAAAATTCATTTCATATAATGATATTTTAAGTAACCTTTCGAGTCGTATTGTTATTTTTTCATCTGGCAGTATTTCACCGTTAACTACCTTTTTCAGGTCTTTGGGAGAACAGTTTATCTTCTCTGCTGCATCTTCAATTGAAAGCCCACTTTCCTGCAATGCATGTTTTATTTCGTTTATATAATCGTATTTTAACTGCCTTTCGCTTTCCACTGTTCTCTGTACTGGTTTACTTGTCTGAACGGCGGTTCCAATTACTCTGCCATATTTTGAACAGTTTTTACAGAGGTTCATTACTGCCCCTTCTACTTCAGTCCTTAAAAGGTTCTCTTCAAACGCACCACATATCTCGCAATTCATTTTACAAAACCTTCAATATATATCTCTGCCAATGAAACCGGCAGTTCTATCCCAAAAGAATTCATAACTCTAGGATGAAGTTCACCGGCAAACCCTATTTCTTTTCCGTCGGCAAGTATGTTGTAAGCCCTTCCCTTTATAAATGTCTTAGCGTATTTCTGGTCTACATAACTTGTGGATATAACCTTAACAGAAAAGGCATCGGAAAGCACTTTCTTGATTATTGACAAAGTATCCGTTACATTTGCATCTTTTTCGCACGATACAAATGAAAGTTTTAGCCTGTTTTTGAATGTTACATCAGAACTCCCTTCCTGCACTATTTCCGACAATGAGAATATTTTCTGGGGAAATTTCTTGTGCAGATTGTTTGAAATAAGCCTTAATAGCTCGGGAAAGACATACTTGCTGACCATCGTAACATCGCCGCTCTTAAGCTGCAGCAAACTTACATAGTCCTCTCCTTCGATGGACGTGTTTCTGAATTGGTATTTTTCATTTGTAAGTGCGTTTATATCTATTTCCTGATAGCCAAAACCTACTAATACCTCTTTTATGTTCTGTATAAGATAGTGATTGGGCAGAAAACTCCCCTCAGTATAGGAATGCGGAACTTTTTCATTTATATTATCGATCCCAAAGGACCGCATAATATCATCGATTATGTCAACCTGATGCATAACATCCTGTCTGTAAAAAGGCGGCTTGACAAAAAGATCCTTTCCAAGCATTTTAATGTTATAATCCATCGCTGAAAGTATTTTTACTGCATGCTCTTTTGCTATTCTTTTCCCTAGCAAGGATTCTATCGAATCTTCATTTAAATAAAATCCATGCATTTCCAATGACAGATTAGTAGATATTGCATTGCTTTGGTATTTTGCTTCGATTATTGATACTTTACCAAGGAACTGAAAATTATATATTAATATTTTAGTCACCGCATTTACAGTTTCCCTGTCGGTTCCTGTTATGTCTATAAACAATTCCTTTGTGTTTTCATTTATAGAATAATTATCCGCGTTTATTATAGGGGGCATAGCAATTATGTTATTGCTACCATCAATCCACACTATCGGTTTTTTGGGAATTAAGGACCGATATTCGGTTGCCTGCTTGACTTCTTTCATTATCTCATCATAGTTTTTTGAAGAAGAACTGCTGAGAGGTATAAAGTTTACTTTTTCCTTTTGGATTTCGCAGTATTTTATTGGGAAGGATATTTTTTCATAATCAAAAAATCCTATGGCAGATTTTTTCCGGTTTCTACCAACGTTCCTGTCTAGTCTGTCCTGAATGGCCAAGATCTCATTTAATTCATCTCCAACTTTGCCATTAAGAACCACATGTAGAGCATTAACGAATTTTCTCTCTGTATTCTCAACTGAAACTCCTGGTTTTTCTATTCCAATTAAAAGGTTTCTTTTCATCTTTATTCCAAGTTGGCTGGCGAATATGTGTGCAAGAGAGTATTTTGAAACTATGTCTGTTCTATCTGAAGTAAGCTCAAAATTAAGCACATTCTCCCCCTCATCTAAATCCAATCCAAACTTAAGCGCTATCTTTTCATAATCTGCAAGCTTCAATTTTTTCCCAAGTGCTTTGTTCATTTCATCAAGGCTATAATTTAGCATTACCATTTAAAATTCACCAAAGACCCTGGCAGATTCTATCTCTCTTAGTAGATCTAAGTCGGTATACGCACCGTAAAGATCCCGGATATCTGCCATCCCGAGTTTAAGATTCAGCATTCTTTCCATTCCAAAACCCCATGCAACTATGTTTTTGTTTATACCAAACGGCTTAAGGGTTTCAGGCCTAAATACGCCAGAATTCCCTACTTCGAGCCATCTTTTAAGCTTGGGACTGAAAGCCTGTATCTCCAGGCTAGGTTCTGTATAAGGGTTATAGGTGGGTTTAAGCCTTATTTTTTCTATCCCTATTTTTTTGTAGAATTGTTTTATGTAACCAATGAGATCGGAGACAGAGAGGTTGTCATCATACACGACTCCTTCTATCTGATAAAGTTCCAGTAAATGGGTATTATCCATTGTTTCATTCCTGAATCCTTTGTCAACTGAAAAGAACTTTGCAGGCTTATCCTTGTTTTTTGATATAAATTCATAAATATACCTAAAAGTTGTTGCAGTGGTGTGTCCACGCATTATAAGCGAATCACTCTTAGACCTATCAAACTTTCTTCTATATCCAATAGACTCATTGTACTTAGAAGAAAAAAACCCGTGCTCATAAACATCCTTTACATTTTTGAGAAGCTTTGCCGGTATAACGGCCTTTCCTCCATTTAAGTAAACCGTATCCTGTATATCCCTATCAGGGTGATCCTGTCTGAACATCATAACATCAAAATTCCAAAAGGTTGACTCAACGTAATTGCTATGCATTTCAGAGAAACCCATTGAAACCATCGCATCTTTTATCAATGAGATAAATTTAGTCTTCACATTCATTTTGCCGGATAAAGAATCAAGTATCTCTGGCTTTTCACTGTATTCCCTAAATTTCAACCCGTCCCAATTTTTAATGTTGTTTGGAGAAAGTTTGTCTATATACTCTGCTTTGAATTCACTATTTTTTAGCAATTTTATCCCTGCAGGAGTTATTGAGAACTTTTCCTTTATTTCGCTTACCTGCTCCATTATCCCGCGTCTTATAAGATCCGCGGTGCCATCGTAGTTTACATTCTGTTCTTTCTCCACTATTTGCAAAACTCTATTCTGCTCTTCGACTTTTGCAGATTTGTCTGGGTTTACGGTTATTTTACCCCCTTCAATATTTATTGCAAGCATTCTTTTTAGCACACCTATGGCTGCGTTTAGCTCATCTTTTTCCATTGGAACACTGGAAAAAAGCTGCTTATATTCAACTGTTTTATTGTGTCTTAGAAATTCGAATACCCTGTATTCAGGAAGACCATCTTTCAGATATTTCTGACCAAGATCGGTAAGTCTTATAGTATTTGCAGTTATGCTATCAATTTTTATCAGGCCCAAAGAAAAAAGCTTTCTTGCGGAGTTTATTACTGCCGCTCTCTCCAAGGCGTATTTCAGCTCTAATTCGCTTGAAAACATTTCTCCTTTTTCAAGAGCAGAGAGCACAATCTTGTCAGTCTTGTTCAGCATTCTTATAGTATCTTCTTCCATCTACGATAAAAATAAATCTTGTATAAATTAAAAGGTTTTAATTAAGCCTTTTTCAACAATCTTTTTGGCAAGGTAGGGTCCGGAGGCATAAAGCCCAGAAAACTTTGATTCTATTAAACCACCATATATAGCTTCGTTCACAGGGAATGTTACAGAGAACATGGGATTGAAGCTGTAATTGAACGATTCTTTTACAAAACGTGGAAGATTTAATTTCTCGAGTTCAGAAAGAAAATCTGTATTAGACTTAAATTTTCTAGCGAGGGCAGAAATTGCTGATTCTAGTCTGTTAACTGAAAGAAAAAGATCATAGCCCTCCAATGGAAAATCATCCTTCACAGAATCCATGGCCTTTTCAGCATAGTAGCTTGCCATCTGCTCCGTAGTCGCGCCTGCCCCGTGCGCTAACTCGTGAAAAAGCGCAAAAAGGTACTCTGGGACTGCAGTTAATCTTTCTGTGTTCAGGAAAACCGGACTGTATGAATTCTTTTTTATAAGCTTGCCTAGGAGTGAATTATAAATCAAAGTAAATCCGCCAACCCCTTTTGGAGAGTGATGGAGAATCAGCTTGTAGTTTATCCGTTTTTTAAGGACATTCGAAATGTAAGGCAACATTGATTTTTCATATTTCCTTAAGCTTTCCTCCGAATAGCTTGCACTAGCATACGCCTTGCTAGAAGACAGCATATAAATTGCGTTTATGTTCTCTAATGATGGTTCTATCTTTGAACTAAATAACGCTTTATTGTAACGTTCAAAGGTTTTTTTGAATTCTCTGCTGTAATTTTTAATATCATGTTCTATTTCTTCTATTGTCAGTTTTTTATGGCTGAATACCCCCGAAGTTCCTCCGACTATAAAAGCAATTGACAAAGCAGATATCAATCCCGTTATTATTGGCACCTGAACAAGGAATGGCCAATTTACCATGAATTCTTCAGCAAAAAGACTTGCAAATGGGATGTGCAAGGAATAAGAGAAATAGGCCGTTTCGCCGATAAATGTGGCAAGACTAGCCACGCCCCCAGTAAGCGTTCCCATTGAAGTTGTGGATATAAAGTGACTGTTTGTCTTCCTAAGAATATAATCATATGCCTTTGCAACAAATTTTGCAGGAGACAAAAGTATTCTTGATAGGATATGCTTCTGTTTAATATTTGGGTTATTTATATAGTCATTGCTGCCATAATCATCCCAATAATCAAGAACGCTCCTTAGGTATCTTTCCAAACCCTCTTTGCCGTATTTTTGGTATATAAAATCTTTTTTAAGTTTTTTTATGGCATTTAATGTAGATTTGTCTGTGTTGTCTTTTAATATCCGGTTTATCGACTTGTCATCTCCTGCATCTAAACTTGATAAGATGGAATACAGTTTTGATCTGTTTTCCACAGAGTCCATCTTATTTTATTGCAGACATCAATATAAATATATTAAAAATTTTCATAACCTAATGATAATAGCGATATCCGGCACGCCTGGAACAGGTAAACACACAGTGTCAAAAGTGCTTGCAAGGAAAATCGATTATGACATATTGGATTTAAACCGAATCCTAAAAAGAGGAAAAAAAGAGAGGGAAGTAACACTTGAAGAGGTAAATAAAGCATTTAAAAAAAATGAAAAAGACAATTTACTTGTAGTTTCCCACTTGTCCCATTTTATAAAATCGAAAGATATAAGTTTTGTGATAGTACTTAGAACAGACCCTATAACGCTCATAAAAAGACTTGAAAAAAGAGGGTACAAAAAAGAAAAAATCTACGATAATGCTATTTTTGAAGCAATGAATGGAACATATACAGAGGCATTGCAAATGAAAAAGAAGGTTTTTCAGGTAGACAACACAAAGAACATAAACAATACCATAAAAAAGGTTATGTTAATAATCGCTGGAAAGGGAAAAGGAGAAAAAGTTGATTTTTCGGAGAAGATACTGAAAGTAGAAAAAATGTTTAAATAAAATGAAATTATACAATAAAAATGGAAATAAAAGAGATAAAAGCGCTTAAAATATTAAATGCGAATTCTAACTTCACAGTTGAAGTAATGCTTACTACAGAGAAAGGCAAATTCCGCGGTTCATCTCCTGCAGGAGAAAGCAACAGCAAATATGAAGTAAACCAGTTCAGCAAAGGTATAGATGACGAGATAAAAAACTTCAATGAATACCTGAAAAAGCTAGTTGGGAAGAAGGTAGGTAATTTAGAAGATATCTTTTCAATAGAAAAAGAAATACCCCAAGAGTTTATAGGCGGCCCGTCACTTTCACTTTCTTATGCATTGATATATGGTTTAAGTGCAGACACGAACAAGGAGCCGTATGAGCTTTTTGGCAGCAAAAACAAGGTTATGCCAGTGTGCAAAATGATAGGGGGCGGAATGCATGCCTCCGGTTTAGGGATGGACATACAGGAGATACTTGTGACAACAATCGCTGATAGTAACTTCGAAAGCATAAACACAACTTTAAAGGTATACAAAAAGGTAAAAGAACTTCTAGAGAACAGAACAGACAGTTTTATAGGAGGGGTTGACCCTGAAGGAGGATTCATAAGCGGGTTGGACAACTACGAATCAATAAAAATAGTAAGGGAAGCAATAGAAAGCATAATAAAGGAAAGCAGCATGGACATAAGATTAGGATTAGACTTTGCTGCATCGACCTTTTACAAAAACGGAAAATATGTTTATAAACGGCCAATATACGGAAAGAAAGAAGTTGATAGAGGAGAACAAATAGATTTGACGAAAAAGCTGGCAGATGAATTTGACATATTCTATGTAGAAGACCCTGTTGATGAAACGCTTGCAGAAGATTATGGAGAAGTAATGAAACAGCTTAGCAGTTCCATTATAGTGGGGGATGACCTTACTGCAACTACTCCAGAAAGGCTTGAAAAAGTGCATCAATACATAAATTCAACGCTTATAAAACCAAATCAAGTAGGGCTTATGTACAAGGTAAAGGAATACTCGGAACTTGCCGATAAATTCAAGATAGACAAAGTAGTATCACACAGATCAGAGGAAACCTCCATACCAATAATAGCAGACCTGGCAATTGGTCTAAGCGCAAAGTATTTAAAAGTTGGAATCAATAGAGGAGAAAGGATAGAGAAAATAAATAGGCTAATCGAATTGAATTAAACATGGTATTTAAAAAAATAGACAAATTGGAAGCGTATAAGACTTACGGAACTAGGATAGGAGCAAACGCCAATAACAAGGAGTTTGAAAGGTTTGTTTTCAAGAAAATCCCAAACAAATTTACTATACTAAATATAAAGTTAATAGACGAAAGAATAAAACTAGCTGCAAAATTCTTGAATGGTTACAAGAGAAAAAGTATTCTGCTGGTATCGACACTAGACAGTGCTTATTATTCTGTTTACAATTTTTCAAAGCTCATGGGAATAAGTGTAAATTTCGGAAGATACCTTGCCGGGTCACTTACAAATATAAGTTATAAGAATTTCTTTGAACCTAAAGTTCTGTTGATAACCGATCCTAAATCAAACAGAAGAGCGATAAACGACGCAAAGAAGATAAACATTCCTATAGTCGGTATAACAAATACGGATAATAGCACAGCATTTATTGATTTGATAATACCTGGAAACAACAAAAGCGGAAATAGCATAGGGTTGATATTGTTCCTTCTTGCAATGAATATGGCCAAAAAAGAGGAGAAAGAAAAACTTGAAAAAGTAAGTCTTGAAGATTTCGTATCAAAAGAGCTTGAATTTTAAAATAATATGAATAGCAAAAAGTCAACTGAAAACATAAATATACTGCGCACTAAAAGGAGAGAAAACAATGAAAGAGGAATGTAACTTCTACAAAAACGGAAAGCTCATAGCAAAAGACGTTAAGTACTGTAGAACACTTTCAAGCAAGATTTTGGGTTTAATGTTTGTTTCAAGTCCTAAAAATGGTGCATTCCTACCAGATGTGAAGGATATACACATGAACTTCGTAAGATTCGAATTAAGAGTTATATGGCTTGACAAAAACCTAAAAGTATTGCATCAAACTATCGCCAGAAAATGGCGACTTTATAATGGGCCTGAAGATGCACAGCATGTTTTGGAGCTTCCTGTAGACAAAAAATATGAAATAAAGGTGGGAGACAAACTACAGATGAAAATATATGAAAAACAGAAATGACACATTACTTATTAACCGGATAAATTCAACTTCCAAAAATGAAAAGATATTTGACTTCAGGTTTATATTTCCAGGGGGAGCAGCTATCAATCTTTTCGGTAATGCTATAAATGTAAAATTAAGGAATAACGAAAAAACAGAGCAGTATGACATAGAACAGGCATTAAAAGACAGCATTATAAAATTTAAACCTGATTCGGTTCTTGTTTCTGGAGGGATAGACTCATCTGTTCTGGCAGCCATCGCTGTTAAAAAATTCAAGGATATAAAATTAATATCTGCAGGCACCGAAGACAGTGAAGACATTGATTACGCAAGGATTTTAAGCAGTGAATTAAATAGCTCGTTGTATAATGTAACAATAACCGAGGAAAATTTAATTCATGCCGTAAAGGAGCTTAAAGTGCTTGGACTTGATACTTATAATGTAATTATGGGAATAACTGAATTCTTAGCAGTTGAAAAGGCAAAGGAGATAGGGATGCAAAGAATAATAAGTGGAATAGGCAGCGATGAACTGTTTTTCGGATTCCAAAGGCATAGAACAATCAAAAAGGAAGAGCTTGGGGAATTTAGAGAATACAGACTTTTCTACATGCCAGCACTAGACTTATGGCGATTAAATTCGATTGCAGATACGTTAAATGTATCAATTGCATTTCCTTATCTTGATGATAAAGTTATAGAAGCCGCTCTTTCAAAAGATATAAAAGAGTTGGCTGAAAATTATGATAAATTTCCGGTTCGTTCGATCGGCAAATCGCTCGGACTAAGCGGAAAATTAACGGAAAGAAGAAAAAAGGCTATGCAGTATGGCAGTGGAACTGTCAAACTTCTTAGGGATCTTTCCAAAAAAAAGAAATATGAAAACGTAGGTGAGTTTATAAAAGAAATATGATAAAGGTAAAAGCATTTGGAGGATATAGTAAAATAGGAAAAAGCATGACTGCAATAGAAGTTGACGGTGAAATAGTATTAACCGACATGGGTGCAGACATAGAGAAACTAGTTAATTTTGAGGAGGATAAAAACGACATAACTGTAAATGACCTTACGGCACTTATAGACAACGGAGTTATCCCTGATGACAGGAGTTTCTTTCTAGAAGAAGGCAAAAAGGTGAAGGCAATTGTGCTTACTCATGGTCACTTGGACCATATCTGGGCAGTTCCGTTTCTTAGCCAAAAGTATAAATGCCCGGTTATAGCGACGCCTTTTACAATAAAGGTAATAGAAAACCTAATGAAAAACTTCAAGGTTAGGTCACTTAATCTAGTACAACTAAATACCGGTACAATGTACAAGATATCAGAGAATATAAAATTGGAGCTTGTGAATATAACGCATTCTATACCAAACAGTTCAATGATAGCGCTGCACACTAAGTATGGGGTAATAGTATATGCAAATGATTGGAAATTTGACAATACACCGACGCTTGGGAAGAAGCCAGATTATGAAAGGTTAGAAGAGCTTAGAAAGGAAGGAGTATTCATTCTAATCTCTGATTCTACAAACGCAGAAGTTGACGGGTATACTTTTTCAGAAAGCGTTGTAAAGATCATGCTTGAAGACGTAATAAAGAAAAGCTTGGACAACAAAACAATATTCATATCGACCTTTTCTTCTCATATAGCAAGGATAAAGAACATTGTAGAAATAAGCAGGAAAATGAACAGAAACGTGATGATATTCGGTAGAAGCATGGATATGTACATAAAGGCCGCAATAAACACCGGTATAATAAACAAAGGAACTTTACCGGAAGTTACCATAAGACGGGAGCAGATAAACAATGCACTTAAATATGTCGCAGAAAGACCTGGAAAATATGTAATTATCTGTACAGGTCACCAAGGAGAAAGAGGTGCATTCTTGGACAAGCTTGTAACCGGCCAGTACCAATATCGTCTTTCAAATGAGGATGCGGTGATATTTTCTTCCAGAACTATACCCACGCCGATAAATGAAGCAAACAAAGGAATGCTGAAAAGCGCACTTGAAAGCCTCAATGTTAACGTTGCAGATGACGTACATGTCTCAGGTCATGCATCAAAGAACGACCATAAACTGCTTATAAAGATGCTGATGCCAACGCATTTGATACCTTCTCACGGTGGGATAGAAAAACTAAGCGCCAACATAGAGCTGGCAAGAGAATTTGGATATGAACTTAACAAAAATTCACATATAATCCTTGACGGTCAGGAAATAACTTTCGAGTAAAGGATAAAAACGAAAACAATCTTGTATTAGAATGGCCGAAGACAGTAAGATATTTGAAGAAAATAAGAATTGGAGTAGAAAACTAGAGAAAGAGATAGAGGGAAAAGTAAATTCGCTTAAATGGAATTTTTCTCCGTCTTCTGGAAAAAATATCTTTTCGATTGATACTCCTCCCCCTTATACATCTGGAAGACCCTGGCATCTTGGTGCAGCAGCCCAGTACTCAAAGATAGACGCAATTGCAAGATCGCAGAGAATGCTTGGAAAGGAAGTTCTGTTTCCTATTGGAATGGACAGAAATGGAATACCGGTAGAAAGGTACGCTGAAAAGAAATATGACATAAGGATGAGGGACACTCCTAGGGAAAAGTTCATAGACCTGTGCAGGGAATCACTTGATGAGCTGGAAAAAGAAATGTTTGATATTTTAAGGTCATTCGCATATTCAGCAGATTTTGACCAGGTTTACAGAACCGACTCCGTTGAATACAGAAAACTTACACAAAGCACTTTCATAGAGATGTGGAAAAAGGGGAGAATAATAAGAGGCACACGGCCAAGCAATTACTGCATAGACTGCGGCACGACAATAGCCGATGCAGAGATAGAGTACAAGGAAATGGACACTAGCTTAGTTTATTTTTATTTCAAGATAAAAGATTCGAATAAGAAAATACTCGTTGCAAGCACACGCCCTGAGCTTTTGGGAGCATGCTCTGCAATACTTGTAAACCCTGAAGATGAAAGATTTAAGGACTTTGTTAATAAAACGGCCATTACGCCGATATACAACAGGGAAGTAAAGATAATAGCACATAGCTATGCAAAAGCCGAATTCGGCAGCGGAGCGGTTATGATATGCAGCTATGGGGATTACAATGACGTAATGATAATAAAGGAACTGCAGCTCCCTGAAAACATCATAATAGACACAAATGGAAGGATGAATGAGAACGCAGGAGATAAACTTAAAGGAATGAAAGTAAAGGAAGCAAGGAAAGAAATAATCTCTATGCTTCAAGAAGCAGGCTGTGTAGAAAAGATAGAGGATATACAGCATAGAACACCAATGTGTGAAAGAAGTAAAACGCCCATAGAGATAATCCCTCTTGACGAATACTACCTTAAAGTCACTGATATAAAAGACAAATTGGAAGAGCTTGCCAATGAACTTACGATGATCCCAGAACAGCACAAGCAAATACTTATAAACTGGCTTAAGGTCTCTACGGACTGGCCCATTTCCAGAAGGAGATATTACGGGACGGAAATACCGTTATGGTACTGCAAAAAATGCAATGAACCCTATGTACCTGAAGAAGGCAAGTATTACCAACCATGGAAGGAGAACCCTCCAGAAGGAGCAGTATGCTCAAAATGCGGCGGAAAAGAATTCGTAGGAGATGACAGAACTTTTGACACTTGGATGGATTCAAGCGTTTCTGCTTTGTATGTTACAAAATACCTCTCAGACAAAAATTTCTATGAAAAAACATACCCGCTTAGCTTGAGGACGCAGGGAATAGATATAATAAGAACTTGGCTTAATTACAGCATACTGCGCTGTTATCTTTTAACAGATAAGCTGCCATGGGAAAAGGCCTGGATAGATGGTATGGGCTTAGATGAGCATGGAGAAAAAATGTCAAAATCAAAGGGCAATGGGATAGACCCCACAATTGTAATAGAAAAATATGGGGCTGACGCATTCAGATTCTGGGCTGCTTCGGAAGCTCTGCCGGGAAGCAATTTCCTTTTCTCTGAGAGCCGACTACAGGGAAGCGCTAAATTCTTGACAAAACTGTGGAATGTTGCAAGGCTTATAAACAAATTTGGAAATTCATATGATATCAATGAAATACAACTTAATGAAAGCGATAAGTGGATAATTGCTTATATGGAAAAATTGACAGAAGAATGTAGAAAAGGCTATGAAGAATTGAACCCGTTTATTCCTGCAAATAGAGTAAGGGAATTCATGTGGAATGTATTTGCACCCCATTATATAGAATTGGTAAAGGCAAGAGCGTACGGCGAAAGCTTTTCCGAAAATGAGAAGAAATCTGCAATTTATGCTCTTAATTACGTTTTTAGAAGAATACTTCTATTGATGTCACCCATAACTCCTTTCATAACACAAACTTTGTGGAGTACGCTTTACAAAGAAGAATCCATACATTACCAAATGATACCGGAAGCAAAAGGGTATGATGACAAACTTCTACTTCTTGGGGATAGAATAATGGAATTCAATAGCAAAGTATGGAACGCCAAAAAGGAGCAAAAGCTTTCTTTGAGAGATGCAATAAAAATCGAAATACCGCGAGATCTAGAGCCGTTTGAAAAGGATTTAAAGAGCATGCACAACATAATAAATTGAATGGAAATAAAGTTAAATAACATAAATTTTGGAGAAAAACTCGTAAAAATCGACAATGACTCTGTAACAGAGCTCCTTGAAAAACTTTCACTTAATGATGATTCGGTAATACTCATAGGAAAAGACGGAAAAATATACACAAAAGACCAAAGAATAAAAGAAGGGGATGAAATAAACGTAGTAGAGGTCTTTTCAGGAGGGTAATGGAATGCGAAATCTGCGGCTCAGAAGCAGTCATATCAACTAACAATGGCACGCTTTGCGCTGACCACTTCAAGCAAAGATTTGAGGAGATAGCCCTTTCCACAATCAAAAAATACAAGCTTATTGAAAAGGGAGAAAAAATAGCTGTAGCAAATTCTGGTGGAAAAGATTCATTATCTCTTCTCTACATTCTTTCAAAATACTTCAAAAAATCGAACGAAATCGTTTCAATAACCATAGATGAAGGGATAAAGGGCTACAGAGACAAAACAATAGAAATAATGAAGGATTACTGCAATAGATACGGGGTAGAGTATAAGGTATACTCTTATAAAGATTTTACTGGCAGAACCATGGATTCAATAACAAAAACAAGGGCAGGCATACCCTGTTCTGCATGCGGTGTGCTTAGAAGATACCTTATAAACTACGCTGCCTCGGAGGTTCATGCAGACAAAGTTGCAACAGCCCACAACATGGACGATGAAGCAGAGAATGTAATAATGAACCTTGTACAGAATGATATTGAGAAGATGGTAAGGCTTGGTGCTTACTCTGGGGTTATAAAGGAAGAGGGGTTTGTTCCCAGAATAAAACCTTTCCTTTTTCTGAGTGAGAAAGAAACGATGCTTTTTTCCATGTTAAATGGAATAAATGCCCTGCATACTCCCTGCCCATATGCAGGAATGGGCTTTAGGGGGCTAATTTCCAGAAAAATAAAGGAGGTAGAAAGTGAATTCATGGGGTCAAAAAGAAATGTAATTGATGCAATGTTGGAGATAAAGAAAGCATATAACACAAAAACTGGCATAAAGATGAATAAGTGCAAGTACTGTGGTTTTCCCTCTGCAAACGACATTTGCGAGGCATGTAAGTTAAAGAAAGAGCTTGTAAAAAGCCCTACAATTTAAAAGTTTAAATATAAAAAAGAGCAGTAAGCTTTATATGGAAAGCGATGATAGTCAAAACACGACAAAAGACTATGAGTCTTATCTTACAGGAATTGACAAGTTCAATAGTTCTATAAGTACCTTGATTTCTGATTTATACAAAAAGATAGACATGCTAAACCAGCAGAATATAGCACTGGACAACAAAATAAACAGAATTGACAATACAACCGAGCTTGAAGGCAGGATCTCTAAGATAAACTCCGATATATCTTCTCTTTCAAATGCTGTAAACAGCGCGATATCTGCATTTAATTCTTCGATAGAAAAAATGAATGATGCTTACAACGACTCAGCGGCAAAAATAAACAAATTAAACGAATCCTTTAATTTTATTCACTCTAACATGGAGGAACTTTCCGATAACGTAAATAAGGCAATAGAAAACTTTAACGGTGTGGCAAAGGCCATAAACCTGAAAGACAAAGATTATAGTGACAACATTAAGAGGATAGAGGAAGGCATAATGGCTATTTCACGCCAATATGAAGTAGCAATGACAAACATGAAGGAAACTGCTTCAAACCTGTCAGCAGTAGACAATGAACTGCAGGAAAAACTGGATAAACTGAATGAAACGGTATATTCATCATTGCCAAGCATAAATTCATTTTCAGATGATATAAACGAGCTCAAAAAATATAAGGTAGAATCAGAAAGCAAATTTGACAAAGTGATTAACACGGTAAATTCACTAACCGTAGAAATAAACGGTCTTAATCTAAAGATGGAGACAGTAAGCAGTGAATTCGAGAATATACAAAAGGGGATAAACGACACGCAAAATCATATTAATGACTTCATGAACAGTGCAAGGTCGACTTTGTCCACAATAACCTCTTATAACCCTGCAGAACTTGTTATAGAGCTTAGAAAAACGCAGGATAAAACTGAGGTTATGTCCGGAGAAATTGAAAAGATAGTAGACACAAACAACAATCTTTCGAAATCGATTACTGAGCTTTCAAACAGGGTGAATTCACTTTCAGTAGTAAAGAATGCATCAAAGCTTTTCGAAAACGTGGAAAACGTATATAAAAACGTAGAAGACAGTGAAAATAGAGTCAATTCCCAGACTTCTAAGATAGAAGTGATGTTCAATCAGATAAATTCAAACATGAACAAGTTCATGGACTTAAGCACTAAGATAAATGATTTAAATAAAAGACTGTCAGAGATAGAAGGTACGGTTAACAAGATAAATAGCGGCCTTTCACTATTTGCAACAAAGGACGATGTGGTCGAATTGCAAAACAAGCTATACTCACAAGACACAAAGAAATAAAGATTCATGGACAATAAAGGAAATAAAAAAATAAGAGAAAGACTGTTCAGAGACCGCCCATTAAGCGGCATATCATTAAACGAATTTGAAAGGCCAACAAATGATTACAATACTAACCTTAGAAGATTCTGCATCTCATTGGGGCTTATAAGCCCTGGAGAAAGCCGGATAGCGATAGTATATCTGCTTGACATACTGCTCAAGGCAAGGAAAAGAAGGCCAGAAGGTTTGGATAGCTATGAGATAATTAAGGAACTTTACAAGAGAAAAGTAAAGATAGTTTATGCAAACATACTTAGAGATTTAAGAAAGCTTATAGCTGTAGGATTGGTTGAAAAAAGGAACAGTCTTTATAGAATAAAGGAAAACATGAAACTCAATGAAATAATATCAAGTTTTATAAAGCCGTATATAATAGATAGAATGCTTAGCAAAATAGAAGAATACGCCAAATCGATAGACAAAGCAGATTAGTTAGTCTATTTCTGACAAAAGCTTGAATATTTTCTTGCCTTTCTGCGTAAGATTTATTATTTTCTTATGATTGCTTCCGTCAAAATATACTAGATCCATCTTTTTCATTATCTTTATCAATCTTACTATGTAAGCATAGCTGCAGTCTATTTTCTTTGATATCATTGTAGCATAGACTGGCTGCCGGCTTTCATTTATAGCCTTCAGCAGAAGAAAGGGCTTGTCATGAAGAAACAACTTGGCCACACTCTTCTTCGAATCATCTGAACCCATAACTACAAAACGATTAGCAAGTATTTATAATTTTTTATAGGTTATAATCTTCAATCCTTTTGCAAAATCAATGCTTTCTTCTAAATTGTATACAAATTCAGTTGAATACTCTATTTCAGTTATCTCCTTCATAATTTTTCTTATGTTTTCTCTGTAACTTACTTTACTGCTGTTTACCTTTAATAACAAATTGTTTGAGTTATCCAAGTTTATTTTGTATATATTAGCTATATCGTCTAGGGTACCGTCTAAAACCTCCAAAAGACCTTCTTTAATGTACGGCCTTACAAGATACTGTCTTATTTCATTTTGCATTTTATTACCAAATGAAAGCTTGTCGCATTCAAAGATGTATTGTTTTAATGTTTCTGCTATGCCTTGTAGAGAATTCTCAAGGCCATATTTCCTGCTGTTTAATTCTGTCTTTTCCAGACTTTTGTAATTAAAATCAGGTCCATCTACAACTGCATGCATATAAGCAAGGCCCTCCTTTCTGCTTTCTAAAAGAAGCTTGAGAAGCTCAGATGCTTCCCACCTCACTTCTGTTTTCTCATCGAGTTTTTCCATATCTGAATATTCAGAAGTGGTATAATATAAAAACATTAAGTTTTATTTGCAGAGCGGTAAAAGGGCCCAAGGGGATTTGAACCCCTGTCAGATGGTTACTTCCAACTGAAGGCATTCGAAGCCATCAGTCCTATCCGGACTAGACTATGGGCCCACGATATCTTAAGAAGTGCAGGATATTTATCTTTTGACGGATTTTAAAATAAAGTAGGGATTACAGCTAATACCATTAGCAACACAAGGCTTGCCGTCAGAAGCAACCAATGCCTATTATAAACACTACTTGATGAAGTATAGTAAAACAAGCCGGCCAAAATAATTAAATATGTCAGCCCTAATACAAACTGGCCTGCTACCCCTAAAGAAAAAGTAAAACCTGCATATACTGCAATAGGTATAGCTACTATAAAAAATACAAATAAACGTATACTAGTGTTGTTTTCATTTATTAAAATGAAGTACGCTTATATTTATAATCATAAATTTATATTTCGATTATCTTTCCCTTTGGTCCGGCGTTTATTATGTTTGTTTTACCTAGCTTGTCTTCAAGCCCAAAAGTTTCATGCACATGTCCGCATATGCAGGCATCTGGCTTTGTTTTTTCTATCATGTCTCTTACTGCAGTGCTTCCTATTTTCATGTTATTCCCTATCTTGTCAAGTTTAGTATTGTAAGGCGGAACATGCACTACCATTATCTTCTTCTTTGAGTTTTTTATGTAGTTGTAGGAGGACTGTATCTTTTTGTAAAGCTCATCCTCTGAAAGCTCATTTGGACCGATGTTAGCCAATCCGCACCCGAAGAAACCAACATCTCCAATTTTAAATGAGTAGTTATGTAAATCATAGATTGTATCTGGATAGCGTTTCTTAAGCATGAAAATGTCGGCTTCGCTGTCATGATTGCCAGGAATCAAAGCAACCTTCTTATCCGCATCCTTAAACGGCTTAAGCAAACCTTCAAGTCCATTTCCGAATATTGAAAGATCTCCCGCGAGTATTATCAAATCTGCTTTTTCCTTCTTTGCTTTCTTTGCAAGGGCCTCTGCAGCCTGTAAATCCCCGTGAATGTCTGAAGCAGCAAGTATTTTCATAAGTTATCTACACACATATTAAAGAAATACCTTTCTGTCAAGCAGGGTATTTTCATTTTTATGGAGATATGAGTAAACCTTCTGTGCAACGCCCCTCCCTAACAATGAGCTTAAGCGTTCTAATCCTGCTTCCTTTAATAATTTTAAAGAGGTTATTCCAGAAGAATAAAGCTTTCTTGCTCTTACTCTTCCTATCTCCGGCACGGATACCAATGGTATCAATTCCTTTTTTATGCCATTTTTTATCCTTATGCTCATCTCATTTATTTCTCTTTTTCTTAACTGCATTACCTTGCTGATTTCACTTAATGAATAAACAAGCCATTTTGTGTTCTCAAGTATGTTGTAGAACTCCCCTGGCAAAAGACCGTATTCCTCTTCCATATATTTTTCATTCTTCTCAGAAATCCAGTCCTGCATAACGTGTGCCATCTTTATTGCTGATATGAATCTGTCATAGTCTACAATGTTCTCATCTGCTGATAAGTCAAGTTCATAGCTTTCTTCTTCGTATTTCTGGAATTCCTTTTGGTTTACACGTATGTTTCTGAATTCCTCGCTGCAGAATATTACGTGCAATAAATCCAACTCTTCAATGTTTTCCTTCTTCCTTATCCTTTCAATGAATTTTATGAACAATGAACCGGTCAATGGATCTATATAAAGTGAGTTTACAAGCTTGCCCATTCTGGTAACCTCAATTTTGTCGTTCTTGCCGGTTATAAAATCATTTTCTTCCAAAAATGAAATGGCATCGTCTATCTTGTCATATACATCTATTCCGCTGAAATGCATAAAGGTTTCATCAAAGAAATTTGAAACGCTGTCTTCTTTGTCGTATATTCCCAGGCAGAATAGATTCAAGGTATATTTCCTTATTGCTATCTCACTGTTGAATTTAGATGTTATCGGTTCTATCTCTCCGCTGAAGTACTTTTCTTCTATTATATCTAATTCGCCTTCATTTCTTGCAACGACTATTGCATTCCCTTCCTTATCGTATTTCGGTCTTCCTGCCCTGCCCATCATCTGCTCAACCTCTATTGTTGGAAGAAGTTCCATGCCATAATCCCCATATCTTCGTATTGAATTTATGATAACTGTATTAGCAGGAAGGTTTACACCCATAGCCAGTGTCGGAGTGGCTACTATGAATTTTATCAGTCCATTTTTAAAGTTGTCCTCTATAAGCTTTCTCTGCTTATTTACTAGGCCGGCGTGATGGAATGCGACACCCTGCTTTACAAGATCACTGAGCAGTTCGCACTGCGTTGTAGGCCTTTCAAGCACGTTCAATACTTCTTTTGAAACAGAAAGAAGCCTTTTCTTGTCATATTCTGAAAGCTTGTTTCCTATTATTGATGCAATTGTCTTTGCATTTGCAACGACTGTTCTTTTATTCTGCGAAAACACTAGAGCCTGTTTATTGTTCTTAAAAAGCCATGAACTTATATTTGAAAGCGGATCCTCGTAACCGCTGTTTAATTTTTCCACGCTTCCGTTTATAAGCTCTCCTTCAAAGTATTTTTTCTTTGAAAGTTTGACAGGCCTGAAATCGCTCTTTACAAGCTCAGCCTTCAGCCATTCTGCCATATCATCTGCATTACCTATAGTTGCACTTAAACCAATTATTTGTGCATTCGGAAATAGAAGCTTGTTTAATGTCACAAGAAACTCTAGAGTAGGACCTCTTCCAATGTCTGAAAGCAAATGCACCTCGTCGTAGACTATACAGCCAATATTTCCTATTTTATGCAGCGAGTTTCTTATTATGCTGTCGAACTTCTCTGTGGAAGCAAAGATTACATCGTACTTGTCTATGTTGTAATCCTTTTCGTTGTAGTCACCTATTGAAAGTATTGCTTTTATATCACTGTTCTCCTTCACAAAATCCTCATATTTTTCGGAAATCAATGCCCTTAAAGGTGCAAGGTAAATTGCTTTTTTGCCTGACAAGAAGGAGTTTAATATTGCCATCTCTGCTATAAGCGTTTTACCTGAAGCAGTCGGCGCTGAAACTATCATGTTCTTTCCAGTAAAAAGCCCTTTTTTTACCGCATCTGACTGCGGCGGCATGAAATATTCTATTTTTTTCTCTAGTCTTTGATATACGCCATCTGGAATGTAACTCTTCAGCTCACTTAATTTATCCATTAATTTTATTGTATTTAAAGAATAAAAAACATATTATTTTAAGTAATAATACACAAAATTACAGAAACAACATGAAAGTTCTTTTCTTAGGATGGGAGTTTCCCCCGCACTCTGTAGGGGGTTTGGGTACTCATTCTTATAATATTGTAAAAGCACTTTCTGAAAAGGGAGTAATAGTAAACGTAATACTCCCATTTAAGGAGCATAGTGAAATAAAAGGTGTAAATTTCTTAACATTTGAAAGCGAGCTTTTTGAAAGCGTGTACAACCTAAGCACTAAAAAAGAAATAAATGAAATGGGCGAAAAAACACTTTACAGAGATGTTTTTAATGAAGTAGAAGAATACAAAAACAAAGCTTTGGAGCTTTCTTCACAAGTAGAGTTTGACGTTATACATGCAAATGACTGGGTAACTGGAAGAGCAGCCATAGAGATAAAAAAAAGAACTGGCAAAAAACTGGTGGCAACTATACACAGCACTGAATATGACAGAACCGCAGGCAAGCCTTGGGAAAGAATAGCAAAGGAAGAAAAAGAATTAATAGACAATGCAGATGTTGTCGTAACTGTAAGCAGACGGCTCAAAGAAGAGATTACTGCTTTATACAACGCTGATGAAAGAAAAGTAAGTGTTATCTATAACGCGATTAACCGGGAAAAATTCAATGGAATAAAAAGAGACAGCAACAGAAAGGTGGTCCTATATGTTGGAAGGTTATCAGTACAAAAAGGGATAGACAACCTGATAAGGGCATTCAAAATAGTATCTAAGAAAAACGATGATGCTTTGCTGTATATAATAGGAGAAGGGCCAGAACTTTCAAATTTGATAAACCTATCTATAAACCTTGATCTTTCCGATAAAGTAATCTTCTTAGGCAGAGTTCCCGATGCAGAAATGGAAATGCTGTATTCTATTGCAAATGTATTTGTAATGCCTTCCGTGTCTGAACCTTTTGGGATAGTGGCACTTGAAGCAATAGCCTCCAACGTTCCAACCATAGTGTCCTCTCAGTCAGGAGTTTCTGAAATTATAAAAAACACACTTACAGTGGATTTCTGGGACACGGAACAGATGGCTGATCTGATATTGGGGTTGCTGGATTACAGTGAAATAAATAAAGAAATGTCAAAAAACGCATACAAAGAACTTGACAGCATTACTTGGGAGAAAGCAGCAGAAAAATTCATAGAAACATACAATAAATAAAGCGGTCTAAACAAACTTTATTAATACTTGTTTCTTAGAATAATAATGAATATAGACTTAACGTTTGAATACATAGTCCTTTCGATAGCATTGGGTGCAATATTCGGCCTTGAAAATGAATACAGAATGCAAAAAGGCGTAAAGATATTTATGGGCTTCAGAACATCAATATTCATTGCCCTTTTGGGTGACATCTTTGCCATTTTCTATGATATTTTTAAATATCCGCCTGTTATCATAACAGGATTTGCAGTTATGATTGCCTTTTCAAGCGCAATCTACTTTGAAAAGAATGCAAAGACAAGGAATCCGGGCGCAACGACATACATAAGCTCTATGATACTTTTTTTGTCGGGAATGCTTGTAGGATTAGGTTACTATGAATATGCAATAGTCATAGTTATATTAATAACTGCAATAAGCTTCTACAAAAGAGAATTCCTTTATTTCATAACATCAATAAAGAAAAGCGAGATGATAGCAGCTATAAACTTATTGATAATATCCTTTGTTATACTTCCTCTGCTTCCAAACACATACATGGGCCCATATGGCTTCTTTAACCCCTTCCAGTTCTGGCTTCTGGTGGCATTGGTAGGAACTGTATTTTTCCTGCAGTATGCCATACTTAGAGTATCAAAATCCGGCCTGCTTGTTTCAACTGTAATAGGCAGTTTGATAACTGGTACTACTATAACCTTTGCTCTTATAAATTTGGGAAACAGGTTCAGAAAACTTGGAAAAGCGGTTGTTTACAATGTTGTAGTCGCGGCAAACATACCCATGGTTCTTATCCAGGCCCTTCTTATAATATATATAGTAACCCTCTCATCAAAAGTCATCTATTACATGATACCTGTTACTGCAGTTTCAATAATAAGCCTTTTAATGATATACCTAAGGGGCAAAGATCAAATAAACGAAAAGGCAGAAAGGCCAAACAACCCTTTTCCACTTGTAAAAACACTTGAATTCGCTGCCGTCTTCTTCGTAGTTCTTTCAGTTTCAAGAATAGTTGCGGTAGTAGCGCCGAATCTACTTATAGTTGACATGTTTTTGTCTGCGCTTGCAAATATAGTAGGTGCTGCATTTGCTTTGGGAACGCTTTTACTGGATCACCAGATAAGTGCAAGCTATACTGCAATGCTTTTAGGAGTATCAGTATTTGCGGCAATAATAGAAAAGGGATTTATAGGGTTGATATCAAGGGACAAAAGCACCAGAAATGGAATATTTGGTTATTCCATGCTTGTAGGCCTCCTACTTTTGATAACCCTATTTGTGCAATACCATGGAATTTAAATTTGACAAGGAAAGGCTGGAAAAGCTAGAAAGGCTGAAAAAAGAAGGGATAGAACCATACGGCAGTATATTCGATGTAAAGATGCATTCTGTTGACATAAAGGAAAACTTTGAAAAACTTGAAGGAAAAGAAACTACAGTAGCGGGCAGGATAATGGCAAAAAGGGACCATGGAAAGATAAAGTTTATAGACCTGCAGGATGAGGAAGGCAACATACAAATATACTTTTCGGAAAAACACGTTGATGAAGAGTCAATAAAAATTGCTGAGGAACTTGATACCGGGGATATAATAGGAGTAAATGGCACAATTGTTAAGACAAAGACAAATGAAATATCAGTTGATGCAAAGAAGATAACCATGCTTAGCAAATCCCTATTGCCAATGCCTTCCAGATGGTATGGACTTGAGGACACGGAAAAAAGGTACCGGAAAAGATACTTAGATTTCATAATAAATAGGGAATCGCTGGAAAAGATAAAAAAAGGAAGTTTAATGCTTTCCAAGGTAAGAGAGATAATGGAAAAAAGGAGATTTACCGAAGTTACAGTACCAATACTTCAACCCATACCGGGCGGTGCAAATGCAAAGCCCTTTATAACCCATTACAATTCATTAGACAGGGATTTTTACCTTAAGATAGCGTCAGAGCTTTACCTTAAACGTCTTCTTGTAGGGGGTTTTGAAAGGGTCTTCGACATAAGCAAGAACTTTAGAAATGAAGGTGTAGATACCAGACACAACCCCGAATTCATGATGCTAGAGGCATACCAAGCGTATGGTGATTTAAGTACAATGCTCGAACTTACTGAAGAGATAATAAAAGAATCGGTTTATGCAGCAAATAAAACTTACAAAGTCAAATTTGGAGAAAAGATGATTGACCTATCAAAATTCCAGATAAAAACAATGGAAGAAATGGTAAAGGAAAACACTGGAATAAACAGCGAAGAAGAGATTATAAAGAGAGGAAAGC
Source organism: Nanobdellota archaeon (assembly GCA_021834945.1). The sequence continues at coordinate 35,223 of JAKBRA010000003.1, forward strand.
AGCTTGACAGCAAGGTAAGTTCATATGGTGAAGCAGTGAATGCCATATTTGAGGCAAAGGTATCAGACAATATAATGGATCCAATATTTGTCACAAGGTTCCCGATTGAGGTATCGCCTCTCGCAAAGAAAACTTCCGATGATCCAAGGTTTGTATATAGATTTGAACTTTACATAGCAGGCATGGAGATAGCGAATGCCTTTTCAGAATTAAACGACCCTCTAGACCAGATAAGCAGGTTTGAGGAAGAAGCTAAAAGAAAGAACAGGGGAATTGATGAAACGCAAGAGTTTGATATGGATTTCATAGAAGCAATGGGTTATGGAATGCCTCCTGCAGGTGGTGTAGGCATAGGAATAGATAGACTGCAGATGATAGGGACAGATTCAAAAAGCATAAAGGAAGTTATACCATTTCCGCAGCTTAGAACCTTTGAAGACCAATAAATAAAAAATATAAAAAAATAATTAATGTTTTGCTATTTAACTAAAAATAGGAATTACTGTGTTCCTTTTCTCTTGTTATAGCAGTCTCTGCAGTAAACTGGTCTGCCCTCTTGTGGCTGG
>JAKBRA010000004.1 GCA_021834945.1 Nanobdellota archaeon
TTGTGGAAGATTTGTAAAGACAACCCCGCCTAACAAGTCAGTATAATTGCTAAATGATTCGTTGTTAACGGCTATAGTTACGCTCGCACCTACCACAGGTATACCCAATATTGTTACAATTTTTATGTTGATGTTGGATACAGGCAAAGTGATATTTAAGTTATTTTGCTGATTTGTCTGCAAAGATTCGCTTACGTTTAAATTTACTCCATCATAGCTAGCATTTTTAATTGTAATTTTGGCGTTTTTAGGCGCCCAGATGTAATAATTCTGGTATTTTTCAGTAAGATTTTCGAAAGATATGTAAAAATAAGAAGGCTTAACCACTGCACCTTGCTTTGATAAAAAGTTTATTGTATAATTATATTCCTTTACGAAATAGATGTGGATATTACTGTTAAACCTTTCAGTCAAGTTTGACGTGACATACCTGTTTCCGTTTATTATCTGAGGCAGTTCCTGTATGTAAAACTTGGAATCGTTTGTGGAATATACATAGCTGCCGTTGGTTATTATTGAAGAAACTTTTTTGATTTTGTTCGATAAGGGTATATTTGAGTAATAGGATACGTTAGTGAATAAACCCTCCGTTCCGTTTACAAAATTAAAATTTGCTTTAAGGTTCTCGTTCCACGAAAAGCTTACATTTAAAGGGGACAGCACTTGTATAGGATAATTGTAAATCTGCAATAAGGTTCCATCGTCTACTCTGAAGCCGAGCAGTACTTCCTGGTACCCAGAATAATTTTCTAGTTTTTGTGCGGATATGCTAAAAATGCTCCCGTTCTTAATGTACTCGCTTTTGTTGTTTATTCCGTTGTAATAATATTCATTTATAAGGAAGTAGACAGAAAATCCGATGTTTATGGTTCCAGACTGGTTTACAAAAAACGAAATTGTTTTATTATTGGAGTTTTCAAGCCCTGAGAATGACGTAAAAAGGACTTTCTCGTTTAAACTGCCGTTCTCAGAATAAGCCGTAAGAGTTATCTTTTGGCCAAACGCGAATTTTAAAGCCGTCGGTTTCGTATAGTTTTTGCCGTTCACGCTGAAAACTCCATTAACAGGGTCATTGAAATATACCGCATAAGTCGTATTTGAAAGCGCTTCTACGAGTTGATATACTTTCGGGGAGCCCAATCCAGTAACTTCATTATACCCTCCGTCTGCGCAGTATAATCCATTGCAGCCACTGGTTATGCTGTTGAAAACAAGATTTCCAATGCTGTTGAATATACTATATAAATGGCTGTTAAGATATCCTTCCTCTCCGTGTATATTTTGATTTAGTAACGAAGCTATTGCGGCCCATGACGGCGCAGCCAAGCTCGTACCATAAAGTCCAAGCCAACCGGAATTAGCATATACACAAATGGGAGTACCTGCATTAAATGCTACATCAGGCACTAGCCGATAAGAACTTATTGCTGGTTGAAACACTGGCCTGGTAAAAAACTGACTTTGACCGCCTCCGCTGCCATTCCAGCCGATTTCGGATTTATAACTTCCATTTGAGTATACGGACAGAGTAGTTCCACCTACGGCTATAACATCAGGGCTTGAGGCAGGAAAGTTTACATTTGGAGTATTGTAAGAATTATATGCTCCACTGTCTCCACTTGCTACGAATATATTTATCCCCTTTGACTGCGCATATTCAAGCATCTGGTTTACGTAGTTTATGTTTTGCTGGCTGTAATCAAGCTCTGACGAGCCCCAGCTGAGCGAAATTGTATCTGCAGACACCTTGTTTATTGTATAATTTACCGTTTGGAAAAGCCAGGAGTCGTTTGGAGCTATTATCAAATATATCTTTGCATCCGGTGCAAGAGAGTGGGCCAATTCTACGTCCAAAGCAGTTTCATATGTCCAGTTAACTGGATAAGAACTTGAGCTTCCAAAAGGTTTTTCTATTACAAGGTTCGATCCGTTTGTAAGCGCATTCAGGCCGTAGTATGAGTCAAAAGCGTTTATATCCTGCTGCAGGTTTGGATCGCCATGCGCTACCACTATTGCAATTGCTTGCCCGCTACCTGTTATATTTTCATTGTACAGCGGTAAAAAATTGTAAGCAGTGCTCAAATCCAGGGGAGACAGGTAATTACAAGCCTGCGTTTGAAGGGGCATTTCCTGGAAATTCAGGTTTATCCCCTGGGATGCGTGCGTAATCGAAATAGAAAATAAAAAGGCCATTAAAACGATCAGCAGAGTTATTTTGTGCATACGCTAATAAAACAGCAAGTAAATTTAAAATTATTGTAATTTTAAACATAGAAAAAGTTAAATACTAAGGTATTTATTGAAACTAAATGAAATTACCAAGTCAGGTCAGAAGATACTGTAGATTCTGTAAAGAGCACACTCTGCAAAAAGTAGTGCAGGTGAAAGGGGGTCAGAGGGGAACATTGACAGCAGGTAGCCGAAGGAAGGGCTGGAATCTTGAGCATGGTTATGGTTCTACTCCTTATCCGATGTTTGAGCATGCAAAGAGACTTGGTATAAAGCAGTCAAAGAGAATAGATTTAAGATATAAATGTACAAAATGTGGTAAGATGACTACCCAGAAAAGGGGTAAAAAAGCAAAGAAACTGGAGATAAAATAAAATGGAAGAAATCATATTCAGGCCTTCAGAAGGCAAATTTTCGAAAGTAAGATGCACAAAATGCAAAAATGAACAAGTTATTTTTACAAGAGCTTCTACCGAGGTAAGGTGTTTGGTGTGTAATGAAGTCCTTGCCAAACCAACCGGTGGAAAGGCTGAGATATTGGCAGAAGTAATAGAAAATTATTCGTGATTATGAATAACTTAATCAAAAAGTGGAAATACATCATACTAGCTTCACTTGGATTTTTACCGCTTGGTTACTTAGGTTTGCAGACCCCTTATGAACCAGTTGCGTTCATTCTTGGAATAAGCGATGGGTTTTTGGGGTTTATAATCCTTTTGAACTCTTATGAAGTAGGGTTTATGGACGGTGCAAAATCAACAAAAGCAAAGTCGATGACTGCACTAAAGCACAATAGAATATTCTGGTTTAAGATATTTGCTATAGACCTAGGGGTTATAGCGATCGTAGGGCTCATTTTTATTTTGACCTTGAACCAAGCAACCGTTTTAACCAATTTTGATACGCTTGGATTGGGGATAATTGCGTTGGCCATACTTGTAATAGAATTTATAAGTTTGAGAAATTCATTATAATATTTATATATCCCAGGGTCATTTAAAATTCTATGGACGTATACGATGCAATAACAAAAAGAAGAACGGTATATTCTTTTTTGGACAAAGAAGTAAACGAGGAAATAATACTAAAGCTAATAGATTCAGCAGTAAAATCACCTACTGCAGGCGGCATAAGGGAATACGAATTTATTATAGTAACGAATCAAAATACAAAACGAGAAATAAGCAAAATCTCACTTACTCCGTACATAGATTCCGCACCGTTTATGGTAGTCGTTATATGCGACAAATCTAAGATGGACGCAGTCTTTGATGAAGAAGACAGTGAAACATTCTGCGTTGAAAATGCGGCTTTAGCAATAGAAAATATGCTGCTTATGGCCAGCAGCTATGGTTTGGGAAGCGCTTGGATAGCGACATTGCAGCAGGGAGACATAAAAAAATTATTGTCCATACCTGAAAAGTATAAGGTAAGGGGGATTATACCTCTGGGTTATGCAAAAGACGAAGCTACTATTAAGATAAATGCACCAAAAGTTGATATGAACAGGATAGTGCACATAGAAAAGTTTAATAACAGTACGGATTAAAATATAAGGATATGTTAAATAAAAAAGCGCAGACAAGGATGCCTTCTTCATTTGGTGGTTTGGTACAGTATTACTCAGATTACAAAAGCAAAATAACGATTAAACCGAGAACTGTGATAATATTTGGAATAGTACTTGTCATAGTCGTCGTCGGCATAAAAATAGCATTCAATGGTTAAAAAAATAAAAGCAGTTTTTGAGTCCGAGTATGCAAAAACTGCCTTTCAATAAAAAAACTCATACTTTTCTTTCATTTTAATTATATTAAAGTATTTGTTAGAAACTATTGGAAACAGTTAACTACCGAGATTTTCTATAAAAGTATCTATATCCTCGCCGTCATTCTCAGATATTATTTTTTTAGGCGGAAGAACCACCGTTTTTCCTCTGTTGAAATGTACTACTAATCTGAATGGGAAGCCGGCATATTTGTCTTCCATATATCCATAATAATAAAATTTACGCTTGTTGGTGGATTTTATCTGCAAAAAAATGCAGATTCCGTTCTTAAATGCTATTATATCATACTCTCCAAGGCTTCCGCCGGCTCTTACTACTTTCCAGCCCATTTTTATAAAATTTAACTTCACGTTTCTTTCAGCACGGTAACCCTTCATTTTGTTAAACATATTTACAGTCTTTTTACTTTGTTTGTTCTGCCATCCTGCTTTATTTTCAATAGCCTATACCTTGATAACTTTGATAAAATCTTGCTTACCTTTATTTTCGAGAATCCCGTCTTTTTTATTATATCTGCTTGATAAATGAAGTCTTTTTTATTTAATGTCGATAAAATTATCTTTTCATCGTGGTTTAACAGGCTAAACAATAACTTTTTATTGTCATTTTTCACGGGTTTTCTCGGATCTGCCTGTCTGTTTTTTACGAAATAAAAATACAATACAAATGCGGCAATCAAAATAATTGGAATGATAATGTAATACAAATAATAATTGTTATTTGGCGGAGCTTTGCTTGTTGGGATTACATCATTATACTGGATTATAAATGGTAAATTTATATAATACCCGGTAACATTTAGATAGGTCTGGTTTATTAAATTCCAAGATACTTCAAAACGACTTGCAACTGGAATTATTGTTGAAGTTGGTATATTGTATGCTCCACTAGGTATATATGCGCCTTTGGGCAAAAGCATATCTATTGATAACGAGCGGGTAGAACTTGAAGGAAGAAAATATATCGTTGAATTAAAAGAATTATTTAGACCGGTGTAGTTTTGGTAATAATTATACTGCAGGTTTATTGGTACTCCACTTTTAATGTTATTTAATCCCACCAATATACATCCGCTCGGTACAGAAACGGTATGGCAGTCTGAAGAAGGGTAGATATTAAATGTTACGCCGTTTAAAACCGTTAAATTTTCCGCGTTGGACGGTAAACTGATATTGAACTTAGAGTCGGAGGCATTATATATCGTTATAGTATAATGCACCGTTGAGTACGAATAAAGATATGATGTTTGGGTGATGTTATCAAAAATGCTAACTTGAGAATAAGGCACGGCATTTGCTTTTCCGACCATCATGAAAATTATAACTATTGCGAACAACAAAATGACATATCTGAATTTATTTCTTTCCATAACCGTGATTTAATTACATTTTACATTATAATATAATAAATTAAGCTTTAAATATAAAAAAATAGTAAATGATGAGGTATGAGAACGGCAAAATATGGGGTAGGAGTAAGGAAAAGGGTTGATGCCATAAGACAATTAAGATCCGAAAAGTATGCCTGCCCAAGGTGTAAGAAGCTTGCTATTAGACGGCAGTCTGCTGGGATATGGAAATGCAAGCATTGCGGTCTTGTAATGGCCGACAACGCTTATAGTTTGAGTTCGAAGGTGATATAAAATATGTCTAAATACAAATGTTTTAACTGCGGTGCAACAGTTGATTCTTCTGAAATAGGGGATATAGTAAGATGTCCTTATTGTGGCGGCAGGATTTTAGTAAAAAAGAAACCTGAAGGTGGGCACCATGTCAAAGCAAGGTAATTCATACAGTGCTAGCATAAACTTAAAATTGGATGAATCTTTGATGCATAATCTATTCCATTCTTTGTCCTACAATTTAACCTCGGATGACAGGGTAAAAACGCGCATAAAGCTGGCATCAGATAGAATAAGCATAAGTATAAATGCAAATGATTTTAATATGCTATTGGCCGTCAACAACAGCATAATGCAGTCGATAAAAATGCTTGAGACCATAAATACGTATGAATGAAGACGAATTTGAAGAATTAAGGCAGCGTTTGCAGGTAGAAACTACACAGAAACAGACCCTTCAATTGCAGTACAATGAGCTAAAAAGGACAATGGAAGAGATTGAAAAAACACAAGAAAACTCAGATTTGTTCCAGCTGTCAGGCCAGATACTCATCAAGAAGGATAAAAACGAAATACTCAAAGACCTCAAGGAAAAGTCCGAGATAATAGATTTTAGGCTGAAGGCCTCTTCCAAGTCTATAGACGAATTGACAAATAAGTTGCAAAGCATGCAAGATACTGGCAAAAAAACGCAGTAAAACTTATCTGATAAATTTTTATTCGTTAAAAACAATAATAAATACATGTTTGATTTTGTTACCTTGGGGTCTGCAACGAAGGATACGTTCCTGTTTCTAGACAAGGCATTTCTTAAACCGGGGGTCAATAAGCACTTTCTCGAGATACCTACAGATAAGAAAATAGACGTAAAAAACGTGCTTGAATTCAGCGGCGGGAGCGCAACGAATGCCGCAGCCACGTTTTCTGCTTTTGGCAAGAAGTGTGCAGTAATCTCAAAGATAGGGAGCGACGAGTACGGTCAGTTTGTGATAAACGACTTAAACCGGCGCAAGATAAGCACCGAGCTTATAAAAGTGTCCAGTGGAGAAACTCCTTTTTCGAACATAATAGTCTCATCCGGTGGCGACATGATCCTGTTAATACACCGCGGCATAGAAAGTACTATGTCTCTATCAGACATACAGCTGGATTTCAAGTCCAGATGGTTGTATGTCGGGCCATTGCCATGCAAAAACATAGATCTTCTTACAGATGTACTGAAATTCGCCAAAGCCAATGGCATGAAAACCGTGCTTAATCCGGGTTCCGTGGAGCTAAACCTCAAGCTAAAGAAAATGAGCCCAGTGTTGAAATACGTAGACATAATAAGCATGAACGACGATGAAGCAAAATCCTTTGTGGGATATGCAAATGACATGAATAATATCTCAAAGTTGTCAGAACATGTTAATGATATGGCGATAATAACCAAAGGGGATAAGGGCTCACTCGTTTTATCCAAAAATAATCTTTATATTGCTAGCACTTTTAAAACAAAACAGATAAACTTTGTCGGGGCCGGTGATGCTTTCTTATCCGCTTTCGTTACTGCAATTGATGATGGAAAGGACATAGAAGATGCACTCACGGCCGGAAGTTTTAATGCCAGTAACGTTATACAGAAATACGGCGCGAAAGAGGGGATAACCGGCTCATATCCTCCGGAAAATATCAAATTAAGAATAACAAAAAGCAAGATAAATATATAATGACCGAATGCTTACAAATAACATGGGAAAATTGCCATTGAGAGGGGTATTTCTAGCATATGATCATGGGTTGGAACATGGACCGACTGATTTTAACGAGCTAAATGTATCACCAAAATACATAATAGACTTGGCAAAAAAAGCAGAAGTCGATGCGCTAATATTTTTGAAAGGCAGCGCTATGCACTATTACAATAAAAAAGAAATAGGCATCCCATTAATATTGAAACTGAACGGCAAGACAAGATTATACGGCGGTGAACCGTTTTCAACGCAGAATACCAGCGTTTCCGAGGCCATAAAGATAGGAGCAGCCGCAGTAGGTTATACAGTTTATTGGGGAAGTAAATACGAAAAATATATGGTTAGAGAATTTGGCAAAATAGAAGAAGAAGCCCATTCCTTAGGCTTGCCAGTAATAATGTGGTCATATCCAAGGGGTAAAACCATACCAGATGATGAGTCCCCGGAGATAGTCGCATACGCTGCGAGAGCGGCCTTTGAGATGGGCGCCGACATAGTCAAGCTAAAATACCCGGATGACGACTCAAAATTGGATTGGATAGTAAAATCAGCAGACAAGACTAAGGTATTCCTTGCCGGTGGCAAGAAATTAGACACTGAGAATATTGAGCAACACGTCAAGAAAGCAATCGGCTCTGGATTTAGTGGCATGGCAATAGGCAGGAATATATGGCAGAGCGACAATCCAGTAGAAAGAATAAAAGAACTTAAAAGCATAATAAAAGATTGATGGCAAAGGGTAAATTATGTATAGATATTGGCGGCACAAAGATCATATTTGCAATATTGGACAAGCCAGGGCATATACTTAAAAGTAGAAGGGTAAGTACCCCAAAATCAAAAAACTTATTTTTAAAGATGTTAAGCGCTAATATAAACGATTATCTCAAGTTCTCAAATGGCATTATAAACGTTTCGATAGCGGGAAGGCTTGATGAAAATGGCAAGGTAGTATTTGCGCCAAATCTCCCAATATTCGGTTTTAATTTAAGGGATTTTATGAAAACTTTCTCAAAAAAAGTATCTATAGAAAATGATGGAAACTGTTTTGGTATAGGCCAATTATATGAAAGCGGGCTTAAGAAATACAAAAGTGGCTTGGTTGTAGTGTGGGGAACAGGTATAGGGAGTTCGATAATATATTCTGGAAGGATTTACAAAGGAGGAGGATTTGCCACCGAGTCTGGGCACATGATTTATGATTATAACAGCGGAGAAGACGTAGAAAGCATTATAGGCGGCAAGAGCATAAAGCGGGTCTATGGGGTGGATGGTTTTAACTTGCATAAACTTGCCGAGAAAGGAGATAAAAAAGCTCTGAAAGCATTTGAGAAAATAGGCAGGATATTCGGTTTTTATCTTTCTTCTATGATATTCATATTGGATCCTGAGATCATAATACTTGGAGGAAGTTTTGTCAATTCCTGGAAATTTATGAAAAATAGCGTTTATGAAGTGCTGAGAGACAGACGCATAAGAAAAAGAATAACGGTAAGGATAGCCCGGGGAAAGTTTTATGTAATAAAAGGTTGTTATTTTATTGATGAATATGAAAACTCTAATAATAAATTATAAGGCATACGAAGAAGCCTTTACAAACGGCCTGGACATAGCAAGATATTCTAAGAAGTTATCAAAAACTTCCGGTGTAAGCATAATAGTTTCTCCACCATTTACGATTTTGAGGGATACTGCAAAAGTGGCGAAGACGATAGCACAGGGAGTGGATGAAGTAGACCCAGGTGCTTTTACTGCTCACGTAACCTGGTTTGAATTAAAACAAGCAGCCGTTGCAGGAACACTTTTAAATCATTCCGAAGAGAGATATGCACATTCAAAAAATGGGCCAATCGATTATGCCGCTCTAAAGATGGCTGTTGACAAATGCGCTAATGCAGGCATGGAAACCTATGTATGTGTACAGAATTTGGATGAAGCAAAAGAGGTATTAAAGATGAAGCCAACAGGGATAGCATATGAACCTCCCGAGTTAATAGGCGGGAACATATCCGTTTCAAATTCCAAGCCAGAAGTAGTAAAGGAATTCTGCAGTTTGGTAAAGGAAAATTCCAAGTCTCTTGCATTGATAGGCGCAGGTATAAAGGGAAAGGAAGACGCAGAGAAAAGCGTTGAGCTCGGAAGCGACGGTCTTCTGGTTGCATCCGGCATACTAAAATCGAAGGACTATAAATCCGTTATAAACGACCTTGTTGATGGGCTAAATAAGTGAGTTTATCTGTTTCAAATCAGCCTTAATCTGCGTTGAATTACACAGGCTTTTATTATAACCAACGTAGCTACACAGAATAGTCTGCATGAAGTAAACGCTGTCATTGAACGCCCTGCCAATAGTCTGGTTTGTTTTTATTAGCTGGTTAATCTGGCTTATATCTTTGTTTTCGAATATTTTAGGGTTTATCATTGATGATACCTCTATGTATTTTCCACCGATATCAATAAATGGCATAAAATTCCCGATATTGTTGAAAAAGGGATAGACAGAATTCTGGTCAAATTCAAACAACTCTTTTTCAAGTATATTTACGTATCTGCTTGAGCTTAAGTTCTCTATATTTGAAGATTCTACGGCAAAGTATGGGCTTTCGTATCTGCTTCCGTTTATGACATAAAACTGGGTATTGCCCAAGGTCTCTCCTGCTGAAAATGAAATCGATGGCGAAGTCATTGTGCTTAGATCGCTAAAGTTTCCGAATGCCTTCAATGCTTCGTATAATATCATGCTCTGAACGGCGCTAAAACTGGAATTACTGTAAATAAAGCTTATTATTGTTTTGTTTCCCGATCTGTATTCAGTCCCATTGAATAAATATAGTATCTGGGAAGGGTTAATCACACTTTCACTGGTGTTTTGGTATACCCGTGACTGGTTGAATATATCAAATGCGGTTATTAGCCTTTCCTGTATCAAATCAAAATAAGTCATTCCTTTTGTGAGCCCTGACAAAAAGGGAGTGTTCAATACGAAAGTGCTACCCTCTATGTTAAACATGTTTAAATAGACCAAGCTGTCAAGTATGTTTTCAGAACTGTTCGTTTCATTTATTGTTATTGTAGGCAGGGCCGTAATGGAATAATTTGATACCAATGTACGGCCTTCCGAGCTGTTAAACGATACGTTGCCGAGCCGTAATTGCAGTTTATTCGAACCGAAGAGATTATAAATAACGTTCAGGGCGCTGTTGCTGCAGGTACTGCAGCCGTTGTAGAAAATCTCTATTGAACTTTGCTGATTGTTTGCAGCAGCGGTTTTCAATCCATTGTAGAAGAAAAGGAAGTACACCAAAACTACCAATACTACAAGGCCTATCAGCAAGAATATACTTCTTTTCCCGTCCATATAAAACAATGTACTTAGCTTGTTATAGAATAATAAAGTAACGTTTACTCAAATATCCTGCTTAGATCTTTGAGGTGCGTTTCTTCTGTCGTTGAAAGTTTAATCGGAGTAACGGTTATTTTTCCGTCGAACAGGTTATAGAGGTCTGCGTTTTTATCCAGATCTTTTCTAAGCGTTCCATAAAGCCAGTAATAATCTTTGCCGTTCGGGTCTTTCTTCTTTATCACCAAATCGTCAAATACCCTTTTGTCCGTTTTTACCAGCTTTATCTTGGTTTTTGTGTTTATTTTAAGCGGCAGGTTTACGTTGATCATGTCAATATTTTTTGGGAAGCCCTTTATTTTAAGGTTTTTAAGTATCTTGACTATGCTCTCATACGAATCTCTCATGTTTTTATCGATTTCAGCCTGAGTCATATCAGGTGATAAGTTCTTTGAAAATGCTATGCTGGGTATCTCCGATATTGCAGCGAACATAGCCGCAGATATTGTGCCTGATGAGTATACAGTTTCTAAACCGGCATTCATCCCTTCGTTTACTCCTGATAGCACCATCGATACCTTGTTTTTAAATAGGTGGTAGATTGACATGAACACGCAGTCTGCAGGCGTCCCGGATACGGTATAACAAGGCATGTCTCTATAATTGATTTTATCTACGCGCAGTGGTTTATGGAAAGTAAAGCTCATTCCGCTAGAACTTTGCAGTTTATCCGGTGAAACCACCATAACTTCAGAACCGAAGACCTTTTTAGCGGCTTTGTATAAAATGTGCAGTCCCTCTGTTTTATAACCGTCATCATTGGTCACAAGTACTACCATATCTTTATTTACATCTTGATCTATTTATCTTTCAGTTATTGTTGCTTTTAACCAAAAAGACTACTTAAACCAGCAGCAGCTTCCTCTGCGCTTTTAGCCTCTTCTTTGTGAGGTTCCTCTTTCTTAGTCTCTTTGCTTGGCTGCGCGGCAGGAGCCTGTGCAACTTGTGCAGTTTGAGCCTCTTCTATTATCTTGTTAATGTCCACTCCTTTTAATGCAGAGACAACTACTTTTATCTGCGCATCGTCAGGTTGTGCTCCTGTAGATGAAATTACATTCTTAAGCGAATCTTCTGTAATCTCTTTTCCTAAGCTATTCAATAACATTGCAGCGTATACATACTCCATATTTATTTGCCTCCTATCACCTTGTTTATTGCATCGGCCTGATACAGCGCCTTTGCCAATATGTCTCTTGCATTCGAACTTGAGACTATATTTCTATTTACAGATAAAAATCTTACTCCTATATAAATCTTTTTAATTGCATATTTTATTGAATATTTGTTAGGAATGTCCGTTTTTATCGATATGTCAAGCGCAGCTCTGAATATTTTAGAAACTTCGCTTATGTAGGTTTCTTTCTTGGTATACAGCAGGTCCTTACTGAATAGATTCTTCCCGTCATAAGCATAAACTATAGACAGCACTAACTCTTTCGGCCTTATGTCCATGCTTGAAAGTATACCTGCTATTTTGTCGCTTACTTTTTCCCCCCTTTTGACAACAGTACTGTCGGATAGTATGCTTATCTTCCCGCCCTCGTTTTTTGTCTTAACGCCTATGGATGAGAACTGTGAAAGCATAGGCCCCGGAGGAAACGGCGTTGGTCCGCTCGGCAGTATTATGTCTTTATCAGATGTTTCTCCAGATTTCAGTTTTGTAAAGGTACTGTTGTCCATCGCTTCTCTTGCGATGTCAAATGGATCCTCATTGGAAAGAAGAAGAACAGGCATCTTTACATCAGATACCTTCTCTGAAAGCTTGAATCCTGCCTGATTTATTGCATTGTATATAACCACCTTATTTGCGTAGATAAACTCGACTTTCCCCCTAAAAACCTTTTTCAGTCTTTCAAAGCTTTCAGAAGGATATCCTGCAATTTCTATTATACCTATGGTCTTGTACCCCTTTATTTTTTTGTTTAGCTCTGTAGCCATCTTCTCTTTTTGCGTCGATCCCCTGGATTTTTTCATATAGTAACCTTTTTGCCCATTGTAGGCTTCAAATACATGTGCTTTATGCTAGCATCTCCATTTAGAAGATTAGATTTTATAAATGAATATATTGACATTACATTTTCAATAATCCTCTCTTTCTGCGAGTCCTGATTTCCCACCTTAACACTTACAGCATTGGTTTTCTTAGTGTTTATTTTTACCAGGTTTTCAACCTTTTTAGCCTGCGTTTTAAGGTCCGATGCGGGAGTGATTATAGTGTTTGTTTTTGGATTTGGCATTTTGTTTGCGGCAGTAAGCTGTTTACCGAATTTTGCGGCCATCTGCGCCATTATTGAGGCTTCTGCGAAAAAATAGTCATATCCTTTTATGAGTTTTCTTATGGACTTTTTGTCAAATGTTTGAAAGTCATCCTTTAGAATAGTTTTTGAAAAAACCTCGTTTGCCTTTGTTATTAAATCTTTATCTACGAAGCCGCAAGTTTTAATTTCTTTTACCGTATTCGGAAGCGTGAATACCGTGTCCAACGGAGTCTCTGATTTGTTCTTCCTAGGTCTAAGTATTGTTATAAAGTCTATAGACTGCTTGAATTCCCTCTTGTTTTCGTCTATTTCCTTTAACACTTCTGACAATGCCTTTTCGACGTTTTCTTTCTCCATACGATTGAAATATAAAGAAACCTAATGTTTTTAAAGCTTTTTAAGTTTTCCGTTTTGCAGGCATCCGTTATTCGAGTATAATTATAATAATGACGCTGGAGTATATCTTATTATATGAAACCTTCCGATATCCTGAAATACTACCTGAATGACAACGTAATAAACAGGCTGTTGAACGTTAAAGACAGGGAATGCGCTGCAAGATACTACGACAAGTTCGGTAAAAGGCCGATGCTTTTTCAATATCCCAGCGATGTGGAGACGCTAATCAAAAGCGGAGCCACCAGTTTCCACGTAAGCGAAGAGCGCTGGATTAATCCATTATTGCTTGACAAAGAGCTTCCAAAGGACCAGTTGGATGACATGAGGAAAGGCTGGGACCTTCTTATCGACGTGGACTGCAAGATACTGGACATTTCAAAGATTTTCACTAAAATGATAGTAGATAAAATAGGGAGTGAAGGCGTAAAAAGCACGTCAGTCAAGTTCAGCGGCGGCAGCGGTTTCCATGTGCTGGTTCCTTATGAAACTTTTCCGGATTCTATAAACGGCATTAGCACGAAAAGGCTTTTTCCGGACGCTCCCATGGTCGTATCAATTTTTCTTAAGAACGAACTTAAAGACAGGCTGGAACGCGAGGTAAAGAATTATGGCGTAGACAGGATAGCGAAGGAACTAAACATTGAAAAAGAGAAATTTTACCAGGATGGCAAATTCGATCCTTACTCAATAATAGACATAGACACCGTGCTCATATCGGAGAGACACATGTTCAGGATGCAGTACTCCCTTAATGAGAAAAAGTGGTTCGTTTCAATCCCGATAGATAAGAACAAAGTGGAGGAGTTTAATATTGAACAGGCAAAGCCTGAAAACGTCGATACAAAGCTGGACTTTTTCGATCTCTCACCGCAGAGAAACGAGGCTTCTTCGCTCTTTATACGTGCATATGATGCCTTTCAATCGGAAGATAGGAAAGCAGCGGAACCGGCCGAAACAAAGTCATTCATGCCGGTTTCTCTCCCATTAGACGTTACAAAACTTCCTCCATGCATAAAAATAATATTAAACGGTCTTTCTGATGGAAGGAAACGCAGCGTATTCATACTCGTGAACTTTTTAAGGAGCATAGGCAGAACAAAGGAAGAGATAACGAGCTTCCTCATAGAATGGAATAACAAAAACAAGCCCCCTTTGAAACAGAACCTTATTTTACAGCAGGTTGAATACGCCTTTTCAGGAAAATCCTATCCGCCTCCAAACTGTGATTCAAAGGGATATTACAAATTTTTTAACGTCTGTTTTCCTGATCAAACGTGTAAATTTATAAAGAATCCGCTGTCTTACTACATAAGAGTAAACGCTAAAAATCACAAGAAAACCAGATAGTTTCTCTTAATAAACGAAGACAATGATTTTATGTCGCTGAAATACTTATAGCCCAATTTCTTTAGTTTTGGATTATTTACGCCTATAAAGGTTACTCCTGCGTTTACGCTTGCGGCGTAATCAGTTTCGGCATCACCCACGTAAAACGTTCTTTTTTTGTCGGCATTAAGCAGTTTTAGCGCCATGTTTATAATGTACGGGTTAGGCTTTTCATATTTTAATGCCGGAGAATTTACTATCTTTGCCAGGGAACCCAGCTGGAGGTAAGGTTTCACTTTTGACAGTTCCTCGGAGTTCATTGAAGTTGCTATGCAAAAAGCGATTTTTTTATTTTTTATGAATCTTATAAGCTGCAATGAGCCAGGATAAAATTTTATTTGCTTTACGTAATTCTTAGTAAACATTGCATCTTTAAGTTTTATTATGTCCTCCATCTGTTTATTGCTTAATTTAAGGTTATATTTATCCGATGCTATCCCAAGCATTTTTTTGGATGGGAACCTTATATTGTTGTATATGAATTTCAGTGGCAGAGTATCCTTTCCAAGAATGCGGTCGGTGGCCTTTTTTATCAGTTCTGAATGTACCTTGAAACTGTTTATCAAAGTTCCATCCAAATCAAATATTATCGCCATTCAATATTTTAAGTCTTCTAGTAAAAATACTTAACTTTTTATGGTTTACTGTCCAGATAACCCATTTTGTCTTCTATAAGATTTTTCAAAGCATCCAATAATTCCGGGTTTTCCGTTTTATTGAATACCACTTCTACAAATCCCTGTGCTATCATTTTGACCGCAGTGTTTTTGTCAAGACCCCTAGACATTGCGTAAAAAAGCATGCTTTTGTCTAGTGGCTGGGACGATGCAGAGTGGTATGCCTTTAATTCGTTTGTTTCAATTTCCAAGCTCGGTACCGAAATGCTCTTTGCGTTTTTATCAAGGACAAGCGAATGCTCCGACAGATAAGCATATGAATTTACGGCAGGTTTTTCTTGTCTTATAACTCCTTTATACACGGCCTTTGAACTATCATCCAGCACTGCTCTGTAGTTAAGATTGCTTTTGGTGTTTTTTTCTGAATGTATTATCTCGCTTTCAACGTCAAAATAGCTTTCATTGTTTCCGATTAATCCTTGTTGTATGTTTACTTCAGAATGCTCAAGCATTTTTATCCACAGCCTGTTCCTGCTTATCTTTTCATTTGTCAGCAAAGAAAGGAAATTGACCTTTCCCTTAGTTATCAGGCTTAAATTTGTAATGCTTCTCCCCTTTGATTTATCCAAAAGCATAAAATTTAGTTCCGAATCTTCTTCTAAAATGACGTACACGTTTTGACCGGAATAAGCATTTTTTGAGGAATCCACCTCGTCGTTAACGTAAAGTTTGCTGTTTTTTCCTATTGACAGGATTATTTTCGTTATTTTTCTGCCAGAGTCTACATCCTGCTTTATTGTAAGGGGTTTACTTATGTTTATGTTATCCTTAAATGTTATTATAACTCCTTCGGAAAAATCAGAGTTTATCTGCGCTTCGACCCTGTCTTTGTCTTTAAATCCATATATCTGCTCTGGCAGCTTTTCCAAATCTTTTAGAGCTTTAATTTCAAGTTTATCCTTAAATGTTTCATTGTCATAGCGCAGCAAATCATTTGATTTGTCTTCTGTTTCCTTTAGATCATAGAAGTACATCTCATTTTCTTTTTCTACGTATTTTAAGAATATGTTTCTATCTTCCAGATTCGATTTATCTGCTGCTTCCCTTTCTTCTTTTCGATATTCCAAAAGCCAATTCGGCTCACTTTCACTTTTCATAAAAGGATCAGCCAACTGCTCCTTCCATATTTATTTTTATCAATCTGTTGAATTCGACTGCGAACTCTATCGGCAGCTCCTCTACGAATTCCGCTATGAACCCGAGAACTATCATGTTTATGGCTTCCAATTCTGATAAACCCCTGGATTCAAGGTAGAAAAGCTGCTCATCTCCTATTTTGCCGACCGATGCTTCATGCGATATCGTGCTTTCTTCCTCGTCTATCTCCATGTAAGGGTAAGTGTCGGTTCTTGAAAAATCATCAAATATTAATGCATCGCATCTCGTGCTTGATTTTACGTCCGTCGCTCCTTTCTTTACTTTTACCAAACCTCTGTAAGTCGTTCTTCCGCCATTCAAACAGATCGACTTTGAGCGTATGACCGAACTGGTGTTTGGAGCCAAATGCACTGCTTTTGTTCCCGTGTCCTGGTGCTGGCCTTTATTGGCCAACGCAACTGACAATACGTTTGACTTTGCGCCCGGTTCCATCAAATACACTGAAGGATATTTTTCAGTAACTTTTGACCCCATGTTTGCGTCTATCCACTCCACAAATGCATTTTCATATGCGAATGCTCTTTTAGTTACCAAGTTGTACACATCACTGGACCAATTCTGTACGGTGATATACTTAACATGTGCGTTCTTGTGGGCTATTACTTCAACAACCGCGGCATGCAAAGAGTCCTTGGAATAAACGGGCGCCGTGCAACCTTCCACATATGTAACATCAGCACCTTCATCTGCTATTATAAGTGTTCTTTCAAATTGTCCCATGTTTGCTGCGTTTATTCTGAAATAAGCCTGCAGCGGCATTGGCACTTTTACGCCTTTTGGAATGTATATGAAACTGCCACCAGACCATACCGCAGAGTTCAATGCCGCGAATTTGTTGTCATTGGGCGAGATGACTTTTCCGAAGTATTTTTTGACGAGTTCTGGGTACTGTTTGATTGCAGTGTCAGTATCGCAGAATATGACGCCAATTTCTTCAAGTTCCTTTTTTACGCTATTGTAGACTACTTCGCTTTCATACATTACTTCCACTCCGGACAGCGATTTCTTTTCGGCTTCGGGTATCCCTAATTTATTGTAAGTGTCTCTTATGTCCTCTGGAAGATCATCCCAGTTGTTTGTCTTTTTGTCCGTAGCTCTTGCAAAGTAAGTTATGTTTTCAAAGTTTATTTTTGACAGGTCTGCGCCCCATTCCGGCACGGGCCTTTTTACAAAGAACTTGTACGCATTTACCCTAAACTCCGTCATCCATTCTGGTTCGTTCTTAAGCTTTGAAATTCTTTTTACAACCTCCTCTGACAGGCCCTCATTGAATAAAATTTTGTATTTCGCAGTAGAGTTTTTAAAATCGTATTTACTGTAATCAAACTCTATTTTTTCCATGTCAAATTAGCTGCTTGTATCCTTCCTTTCTTATCTGTTCAATCAGCTGATAATCCCCGCTTTTTATTATTTTACCGTCTTTCATTATGCTTACCATGTCCGGTTTTATATAATCCAATATATGGTCATTGTGAGTTATCATCAGAAATCCAGTGTCTTTAGACAGGTTTTTAGTTATCTCGCCAAGCATTCTTACACTGTCTACGTCCATACCTGAATCAATCTCATCAAGTATTGCAATCTTTGGCTTCAAAAGCATAACCTGCAAAAGTTCAAACCGTTTCTTTTCTCCACCCGAAAATCCCTCATTTAGCGATCTTTTCAGAAAGGAGTCCGGAAGATTCAATTCATTCATCTTTTTCGTGATTTCTTTTCTTAGCTCCGGGTCCTTCCCTCTTAAATTAGTATGTGCTGTAACCAAGAAGTTCATCGTGTTAACCCCAGATATCTCAACAGGCTCCTGGAATGCTAGGAATATCCCTTTTTTAGCGCGCTCATTTACCTTTAGTTTTAGTAGGTCTTCGCCGTTGAAATTTATTAATCCAGCGGTTACAGTATATTTTGGATTGCCCATTATAACATTTGCCAGCGTGCTTTTTCCGCTGCCATTCGGCCCCATAAGCACGTGTATTTTTCCTCTTTGTATTGAAATGTCAACTCCATTCAGCACCTTTTTGCCGTTTACCGAAGCTTCAAGTGCCCTTACATCCATCTGTTCCATTAGCGGGAACCGGCGATCTGCAGTAAGCAAAGAAACTCCTTAATTTCCTTTTCTTTTATGACGCCAAAATCTCTCGTAGCTTTGCATATCTCGCAGGTCTTAAGATTTATGTCAAGGTTTTTGCTGTAAACTTTGTAAGTGATTTCATTTAGATATTCCATGAACTTCTCATTTTTGGTCATCTTTTCTGTAATAAGTCCCCTTAAGCCGCTTTTATACTGTGAAATTGCCGGCTGCGTTATTCCAAGAAGCTTTGAAACGTCCTTCTGCGTCATGCCTTTCTCCAGGAGTTTATTCGCTATTATCGCCCTAAACGATGGTATTATCTCGGACATGACTTTCGAGCAGAATAGTTCTGACATACACTTCATAGAACTTAATTCTTTATAAATATAACGGCGTTATACGGGTTTATAAATAAATCAAAAAATAAAATAGATACTGTGGAACTCACCAGAGTTTCATAATGTACGTTACAAATATAAACAGGATAAATACTATGAAGAGAATCAAAGAAGCCACATAATTTATTATGCTTAATACTCCTATAACAAGAAGGAAAAGAAAAGTTATTGAATAAATCACATAGTTATGATATATTAAGTTGGCGCCGTTGAATCTTTTGTCAGGTAGAAAGTCGATCAAAACAAACATTGCAAGCGCTATCCCTGACATAAGAAATCCGTTCTGGTTCAGGACATGCCATAAAGTTATGAATATGAATGCCGCAAACAGCAGCACAGAAGAAGACAAAAAGGTTATATGCCATTTCTCATGTATCTTTACCGCGCCCTTTTTTATCCCTTTTATTGTATTCATTCTGCTGTAGTTGTTATAGCTTATGACAGGGATAGGTATCGGCACGCCAAAACTAGACGCTACCAACGTTGCTATTACCGAAAATATAAGTCCCGTAAGCCAGAATGTGCCGCTCACTTTTATGTGAAAGAAGCCTGCTATGAAATTTTTCGTTAAAAATATAAGAAAAGCCGTAAGTAGTATCAGCAAGGCATAGGAGAATATCTGCGAAAGGCCCAAATAATAGAAATTTACCACAAACAGCGCAGTTATGTCTATGATTATGTATGCAAAAAACCTTGCGTTATTTTTATTTATAAATTCCATCTTATTTTTTGTTCCTTCTTTTATTAAATCTTAAGTGTATCAAAATCAATATAAATATGGATATAACGGTAAGTATCACGTAGCTAAGCGTGTTTATTATCGATAGTAAATCTGGACTGAAGGGCTGCTTTGGCAGTGTAAAGATATTCTGGTTCACTTTGGACATGTTCTCTGACTGATAGGAGATTTGCACGCTTTCCACTGTGCTCTTTGGCAGATACATCTCTATTTTTGTTGCATTTACACCAAGTTCATAAGAAGTACTGTAATGGAGTATACTCCCGTTTACTTCAAGCGAAAACAGCATTGTTATATTTAATGGCACATTATTGTAGTTTTTTATATACGCAATCCAAAGTTCTCTGGTTGAGTTTATCTGCGTGACATTTATGTTGTAAAATGACATGTTTATAACAGGGTTTATGAGCATGGTTTCGTAGTACTTTGTGGAGGAATAGTTTTGGTATGTCCCGGTAAACGGAATCGATATGTTATTCTGGTAACCTTTTTGCAGTGATAACTTTATTGGAATCGTTATTGTTGAACTTGGATCCAATTTAAAGGTCTGATTAAATGACGGAAGCGATATTGATATATTTTTGAAGAAGGGTAAAGACCAGTTCATCTGCAAGGGAGTGTTTCCATTGTTTTTAATGGTTATGTTCACCCAAGAATAGTTCTTGGTTATCTCCGTGTTCTTGTAATAACCCACAAATGTGAAATCCGGGCTAGGTTTTATGTAGACGTTGGCGGTCGAGTTTAAATGAAAATTAAAGGCTGAAAAATGAACAGAAGGATAATATTTTCCGTAAGGAGTGTTGCTTACATTGTAATACAGCAATTTATATCCGCTGTAATTCGCAGGGAAATTTCCATTCAATACCGCAGTACCGTTTAATAATACTGTATAGTTTGTCGGAACCGGAAAATAGGCCGACAGGTTGAAATATTCACCCTGATTTATGGATACACTGCTGTTAAGCGCATTGAATGATGCCGATACTGAAGAAGCATTTACGCTTCCTACAGCCAAAAACAGGATAAGTGCCGCTAAAAGCACCGTTTCGGGTCTCATTAAATTTTAAATCATGGCTTAAATATATATGCTTAATATTATTGCGAATGTCGTTAACGTGCTTTTTCTTTGTTAGAAAGTCTTTTTAATTCTGAGTTGTTTAATTGAGTATGGGAATAGAATTTGCATTGTTTGGTTTACTCATTGTAGTGGCAATACTGGTGTGGATCTCTTTCATAAAGCTGTCAAGTTTTCTGAGTCCCAAGACCAAGCCTGTCGGTAAAGGGAGTGCCCCGATAGAAAGCGGCGAGCGGTCGATTTCCGGCATGAGAAACGTCGGTTTTCAATATTTCTTTTACGCGCTTATATTTGTTGTTCTCGAAGCAATTATGGTGCTTGTTTTCCTGTGGGCAGAAAGCGCTAAGCTGCTAAGCATTTCAATCTCTGCGTCCGTCCTTTTAGCGCTTTTTTACATGGTCATTTTAGTAAGGTACCTATTGAAACTGGAAGATAAGCTTTCGGAGGAGAATTAATGGAAGAATCAAATGGTTTTTCTTATCCAGGTCTGTACGAGATAGTATTCATGAAAGCAGAAAAGTTCATAAACACAGTATTGAACTGGGGAAGAAGCAATTCCCTCTGGCCGCTGACATTCGGGACATCCTGCTGCGCGATAGAGATGATGACGTTCGGCGCCACAAAAGTCGATTCAGACAGGCTAGGGGTTCTTTTCACCGGAGATTCTCCGAGGCAGTCGGACCTTATACTTGTAAGCGGCACGATAACCAAAAAAATGGCAAGAAGACTTTTAAACGTGTACGAACAGATGCCAGATCCTAAGTATGTCATAGCCGTCGGGGCATGCAACGTAAGCGGCGGATTATACCACGACAGCTATAATACGATAGAAGGGATAGACCGTATAATGCCGGTCGATGCCTTTATCCCAGGGTGCCCACCAAGGCCCGAGGAATTTTTAGATGCAGTTAGAGTCCTGCAGAAACTTATAAAAGAAAATAAATCAAAAGCGCAGAAAAATGGTAACATTAGACAAGCTTAAGAGCGGATTTAAAGGGGAGTTAGAGGTATTGACGGAAGAGCCGAAGCTTTCTATAATAAGGATAAAAAACAAGAAACTGATAAAAAAAGTAGCGTGGCAGATTAAAGAAGAGTTTGACATTCTCTACGCTCTTTCAGTGGTGGATTACACTCCCGTGTTTGAGTTAAATTATATCTTCTCAAATTATAAAAATGCCGATTTGCTTGTTCTTAAAGTCAACATAGACGAGAAAGATTTTTCCATCGATTCCATAACGGACACATTCAACTCTGCGAATTGGGAAGAGAGGGAAGCGTACGATTTATTTGGCATAAAATTCAACGGCCATCCTGATCTAAGAAGAATACTCTTACCGGAAGACTGGCCTGGCCACCCGCTTAGAAAAGACTTCAAGGTTGACGACGAGATCAGGAATTGGACCGGCTTAGACCTTAAGTTTTGATATGGTAAAAGAAAACAGTATCAGGCTGAATATAGGGCCTGTGCACCCGGCCATGCACGGAGTTCTAAAACTTATACTGGATGTGGAAGGAGACACCATAACAAAGGCGCAGACGGAAATAGGTTTCCTTCACAGGGCCAGCGAGAAAATAGCCGAGATGCGCTACTTTTCGAATTATTACCCCATAATGGATAAACTTGACTATGTTTCCGCGCTTAACATGGAAATATTGTATGCTTCTGTTGTAGAAAAGGCTGCCGGTATAGAGATACCACCAAGAGCAGTCTACATAAGAACCATAATGGCAGAGATACAGAGGATAATGAGCCACCTCGTATTCATAGGTAGTTTCGGCGAGGATTTGGGCAATATGACTGGTTTTATCTGGGCATTGAGGGAGAGGGAGCTTTTAATGAACGTAGTGGAAAAGATAAGCGGGGGGCGGCTTGCTCCGATGTACATCTGTAATGGAGGGATGTTCTACGATTTTCCACAGGGAATAGAGAATGAGATATTAGAAGCATTGTCAATCATAGAGGACAAAGTAAAGCATGAATACAATGCAATGTTTACTAAAAACCAGATATTTCTTTCAAGGACAAAAGGCATCGGAGTGCTGACTAAAGATATGGTAAAGAAATACGGGATAACCGGCCCAATAGCAAGGGCTTCCGGAATAAGGAGGGATTTAAGAAAGGTTTCGCCTTACCTGGCTTATGATAAGGTGGACTTTAACATACCCGTTGAAAATGATGGAGATACGTACTCTAGATTCGTTGTAAGGGTTATGGAGATACTGGAGTCAATAAAGATAATACGGCAGTGCATTAAGGATTTACCAGCAGGCTCGTCAAAAACCGCAGTTCCTTGGATAATCAGGATACCAAAGAAAGATACTTTCGTAAAACAGGAAAGTTCAAGAGGTGAGATGGGCATATTCCTTGTGACTGACGGCGGTGATAAGCCCTACAGGTTAAAGCTTAGAAGCCCCACGTTTTTTGCAATACGCGCATTGGAAGAGTTGCTTGTTAACATAAGGGTAGCAGATGCATTTGTGATAGTAGCAAGCATTGATCCTGTTATGGGGGAGGTTGACAGATGATATTCAATTACGTCTATTCAATCATTTCTGCGTTTATTCTCTCTCCCCTGTCATACATAATCAGTTTTATAATCATTGCAATCTTAGCAGTGATAGTCACAGCTTTAATTCCCATATTCATAGGCTGGGTGGACAGGAAATACGCTGCAAGAATAGAGTCTAGGTATGGGCCAGTTTACGTTGGCCCATTCGGGCTCCTGCAGAATTTTGCGGATTTGACAAAGCTGCTTGGAAAACGCTTCATAGCCACAAATATCGATTGGCTCTCATTCAATTTCACTCCCATAGCTTTAGCGACTGCTTCGTTTGCTATGCTGCTTATAGTACCGTTAGGCGGGCCGGGTTTAGAGTTTATATCAATACCCTACTCTCTGCTTTTTATTTACACCTTGCTTGCCATCTCTCCGTTGCTGCTGTTAATAGCCGGATGGGGGGAAAACAACAAGTACGCGCTTATAGGAGGTTTTAGGGGAGCGGCGCAGATAATAAGCTACGAATTGGCGTTGATAGTCGTTCTCTCTAGCGTTGCATTGCTCTCCGGCAGTTACAGCATTACTTCGATAGTAAGCAGCCAGTCTGCCATCTGGTATGCCGCCTATCTGCCGGTCACCATGGTTGTATTCATAATTGCAGGTTTGGCAATAATAGAAAGAGAGCCTTTTGACGTGCCGGAAGCTTCGCAGGAATTGCAGGCAGGATGGAAGGTAGAATACAGTGGAATCAGGTACGGTTTCTTTTTAATCGGAGATTATGTCAGGGTCACAGTAATCGCAATGCTAGTTACCTATCTTTTCTTGGGAGGGTGGAACGGGCCGTTTATTTCAGGGATATTATGGTTTATCATAAAAACGGCGATTGTTTTAATGATTATACTGACGCCAAGATGGGTCCTTGGAAGGCCGAGAATAGACCAGCTTATAAAGTTCGGATGGAATTGGCTTTTGCCGTTGGCAGTACTTAACTTAATATTAGTTGAGCTTTTGGTGTTGTAATATGGGAATAAAAGAGACTTTCAGCGTATTTGGTTATGGAATAAAGGAAGCAGTTTCGAACAGGGCCACCTATCCCTATCCTGACAAGCCCTTGCCAATACAAAAAAGAAGCAGAGGAATGCTCAGTCTAGATTTAGAAAACTGCATAGGCTGCGAACTCTGTTTTAAAATTTGCCCTTCTGATGCGATAAGGATGCAGAAAGTTGATTTCAAAGAAGCCGGTTTTCATACAAATGCAAGGAGCGAAGCTCCTGCAATAGACTTTAATAAGTGCATATTCTGCGGTCTATGCAGCGAAATCTGCCCACCTAAAGTACTGCACCACACCCACAAGTATGACATTTCTACGGACAAAAGGAAAGAATTGGTTTACAGCCCTTTTCAATTAAGAGAGGTGTACGAAAAGCTTGTAAAACCTTATGAAGATGAATACGATATAATAAAATTCCAGAAGGCTGGCCAGCCTCAAAAAACCGAAACAAATGCAACTGTACAAACCGAAACCCAAAATAATAAAGTTAGTGAGAATAATGCTGCAGCCACTCCTATAAAACCTTCTGATTCAAATTCAAGCAGCTTAGCTGAAAAGGAATCAAAAAACGATAAAATAGATAACACGGATAATACTGCACAGAAAATCAAATAATTTCTATGCTAAAAATGAACCTTTATTTTGTAATCTGCAAACAAGTTTATTGATATTAACCTTTAAATTTAACAATTACTTTTAATTAAGGTGGAAACAGAGTGGCAGAAAACACTATCCAAATTTGATTTAAACGGGAAAACAATAAACTATTATTCGTTACCAAAATTAGAAAAGCAGGGCTATAATATCTCAAGGCTACCTTTTTCTGTAAGAGTTGTCTTAGAGTCTCTTCTTAGGAATTTGGATGGAAAAAGCGTTAAGGACAAAGATGTGATGAACATTGCGAATTGGGATCCTTCGAATCCAAATGACAATGACGTTCCATTTAAGGTTTCAAGGGTGTTGATGCAGGATTTTACCGGCGTGCCGGCAGTCGTGGACATAGCGGCTATTCGCGATTACGTAGCCAAAAAAGGAAAGGATCCAGCGACAGTTGAACCGCTGATGAAAGTAGACCTGATAATTGACCATTCCGTACAGATAGATTCATTTGGCACGGAAGATTCATTTAAGATAAACCAGGAAAAGGAAGTAGAAAGGAACAAGGAAAGGTATAAGCTGTTGAAATGGGCAAGCCAGGCCTTCAAGTCGTTCAATGTCTTTCCTCCTTCCGCAGGCATATGCCATCAGGTTAATCTGGAATATCTTGGTGAAGTCGTTCACCTCGACGGCAAATCAAACGTTGCATACCCCGATACACTGGTAGGAACGGACTCGCACACCACGATGATAGACGGTTTAGGCATTGTGGGTTTTGGCGTAGGCGGAATAGAAGCAGAGGCGGCATTGCTTAACCAACCGGTTTCTTTCACCACTCCAAAGGTCTTGGGGGTTCATTTAACTGGCAGGTTAAATGAAGGAGTAACGGCAATGGATCTGGCGCTTACACTTACACGTAAATTTAGAGAGAAAGAAGTGGTAGGCTGGTTTATAGAATTTTATGGGGAAGGAGTAAATGCCCTTTCGCTGCCTGACAGAGCTACCATATCCAACATGTGTCCGGAATACGGTGCAACCATCTCGTTCTTCCCAGTGGACAACGAAACGTTGAATTACCTTAAAGCCACTGGCAGGCCTGAAAGCCAGATACAGCTTGTTAAAAATTACTATGAAAACCAGAAAATGTTCAACTTAGATTATTCGAAGGTAAAGTTTTCAGACGTTCTTGAATTGAATTTAAATACCGTTGAACCATCTGTTTCAGGGCCCAGCAATCCAAAGCAGGCAGTTTCCCTTTCGAATGTTCCTTCTACTTTCATAAATGCCTTCATAAACGATGGAAAGACACAGAAGTTGGGTAAAGAAGAAATCAGGTTAGGAACGGAAAGCAACGTTGTTGAGCCGGAAAAAATAGATTTCAATAATGGTAAAAAGGAAATTAAAAAAGTAAATATAAGATTCAGCGATGGGAAAGAAGAGGAGTTTTCAGACGGCGATATAGTAATATCTGCCATAACAAGCTGTACAAATACCAGTAATCCCGTTGCCATGATTGCAGCAGGATTGTTTGCAAGAAATGCCGTTCAGAAGGGATTAAAAATAAACCACAAAGTTAAAACAAGCCTTGCGCCCGGTTCAAGGGTTGTAACGGAATACTTAGAAAAAGCGGGCTTGGACAAGTATTTGGATCAATTGGGTTATTCTCTTGTAGGCTACGGCTGCACAACGTGCATAGGAAACAGTGGTCCCTTGGTTCCGGAGGTTTCTAATGCAATAAAAGAAAGCGGGATAATGACCGCCAGTGTACTGTCAGGTAATAGAAACTATGAAGCAAGGATACACAATGAGGTTAAAGGAAATTATCTTATGTCTCCTCCGCTTGTGGTAGCATTCGGAATAGCCGGGTCGATATTAAAAGACCTAAGCAAGGAGCCTTTGGGAAAAGGCAGCGATGGAAAGGATGTTTACTTAAAAGAAATATGGCCTTCAAATGATGAAATAAACAAGATAGTCAGTTCTGTATTATCTCCGGAAGAGTTCAAGGAAAAATACCGGGATAATCTAAAAGATGTAAACCCATACTGGAATGAATTGCCATCGGCAACTGGTTTAGTGTACAAATGGGAAGAGGATAGTACATATATTCGCCTGCCGCCCTTCTTTGACGACCTTGAGAATCAAAAGGAGGGTGGAATAAAATCTATAGAGAATGCCACCATTCTGGCGGTTTTCGGAGATTCGATTTCAACGGACCATATCTCACCGGCAGGCAGCATATCAAAAAACAGCCCGGCTGGAGAGTACTTGCTGAAAGAGGGAGTAAAGCTTGAAGACTTTAATACTTACGGCTCTAGGCGCGGAAACCATGAAGTTATGATGAGAGGCACGTTCGCAAATACAAGGATCAAAAACCTGCTTGTTGAAGGAACCGAAGGAGGCTATACGATTTATGTGCCTTCAAAGGAAAGGATGTTCATTTATGACGCTGCTATGAAATACAAAGAAAGCAATACTCCCTTGATAGTCTTTGCAGGCATAGAATACGGGAGCGGCAGTTCAAGGGACTGGGCCGCAAAAGGTCCGATGCTATTGGGCGTAAAGGCAGTAGTTGCAAAAAGCTTTGAAAGAATACACCGCAGCAATCTAGTTGGAATGGGCGTTCTACCCTTACAATTTAAAGAGGGCGAGGATGGGTTCTCCCTTAAAATAGACTTTTCAAAACCTGTAAGCATAGAAATACCAAATACCTTCAAGCCTAGAGATAAACTGAAGATGGTTTATTATATGCAAGACGGAATCAAAAGAGAAACCGAAGTTATTGCAAGGATTGATTCAGACATAGAATTGGATTATTACAGGGATAAAGGAGTACTGAATTACGTGATAAGGAGGATGCTTAACGATGGAGAATAAAAAATGGAAGGTCGCTGTAATAAAAGGCGATGGAGTCGGTCCGGATGTAGTAAATGCAGCGCTTCTAGTCCTGGATGCTGCGAAGAAGAAGTTTAGCCTTGATATAGAGTATGTGCCTGCACAAGCAGGCCTGAACAGCGTGGAGAAGTATGGCACTAATCTGCCAAAGGAAACGCTTGATATACTTAAAACTACAGATTGTGTATTGAAAGGCCCGACTACCACACCAGAAGGCGCGAATTCGCTGCCGAGTGCAAACGTGGGAATAAGGAAATATTTTGACCTTTATGCAGACGTTAGGCCGAATAAGACCCTCCCGAATGTTCCAAGTATAAAGCCAAACGTTGACATGGTCATAGTAAGAGAGAACACTGAGGGGATGTACTCTGGCCTGGACTTTAGAGTAAATCAGGAAACTACTATAGGCATAAGGGTAATAACAAGAAAAGCATGCGAAAGGATAGTTGAATATGCATTTAAATTAGCCGAGGGAAGGAAGAAGCACGTCACTCTGGTTCATAAAGGCAATGTATTAAAGGTTTCGGATGGTATGTTCAAGGACATATTTTACGAAGAGGCAAAGAATCATCCTGACGTAAAAGCAGACGATGCACATGTTGACGCTATAACCCAGTGGTTCATAAAGCAGCCGGAATTTTACGACGTGCTGGTTACTGAAAACTTGTTTGGGGATATAATATCTGATGAAGCTGCAATGGTTGTTGGCGGGATAGGTACAGGCGCATCTGCAAATGTTGGAGAAAAATATGCGATGTTCGAACCAATACACGGTTCCGTTCCTAAGTACACGGGCATGGATAAGGTAAATCCAATAGGAACTATAATGTCGGTTAAGATGATGCTTGATTGGATGGGTTATGTGGAAGCCGGCAAAGCCATAGAGTCTGCCGTCTATAAAGTGCTTGAAGAAGGTAAGGTCTTAACATACGATTTGGGCGGAACTGCAAAATGCTCTGAAGTGGGAAAGGAAATAGCGGGCAAGGTTTAATCTAAACCTCCAAATCACTTATGCCATTTATATAAATAAGATACTAAGCTTCGTTTATGGTATAATTCATTTACTTTATGATGCGTTTTAATGGCAGAAGTATCTTATTCGGATCGTGCTCATATGGAAGATTTTCATTTATGAAATCTCCTTTTATCACCCTTTTGTCAGAAAGATCGTTTTCAACCCATCCCGAGAAACTTCCATATTTCCCCTTTATCTTCTGTACTGGCAGGGTTTTTTCGTTTATTATTATATAATCTATCTTTATCTTTTTCTTCTCGAAAAGCCTTACGAAATCCGACGTCTTAAATCCGTTTGTTTCTGATTTCTTGTTCATTATATTTACAATGAGTATTTTCTTGGCCTTCGATTTCGCAATGGTATCGTCGAAGCCGTCTACCAGAGTGTTTGGCAGTATCGACGAGTATACGTCTCCGGGCCCGAATATTAGAAAATCTGATTTTATTATCGCATCGGCAGCAGTCCTGCTTATCTTCGCTTTCTTATCGAGTCTTACATCCTGTATTTTCAGCTCCCGGTCTGAGTTTGAGTCAAGGCTATCTTCCCCTATAAACTCCCCTTTATCGGTTTTTATTACTAGATTTGCAGAGCAGTTTATGTTATCAACAATAGGTATGAAATCTATGTTCTTCGGAGTTTTAAACATGCCTTTTGCGATTTCTAAGTATCCTTTGTCGTATTTTTTAACTAATCCATACAGCAGAAGATTGCCTATGTTGTGATTTATGCCATCCATCTCTATTCTTTGCGAGCTTATGTCCCTAAGACTTTCATTTTCTGAAACTGCAAGTATCCTGTCCCTTAAGTCTCCAAGAGCATAAATGCCGAATTTTTTCCTAAGGTAACCGGTCGAGCCACCCGAATCAAACATGGTTACTATATTGTTTATCTTCACGTTTTTTATCTTTCTCAGCGCTTTTAACGTGTTCCTTGCGCCACTTCCCCCTATTATAGTCACCGTTTTCATATGCTTTTTTCTACGTTTTCGCTTTTACTGTAAACCAGTTTGTTGGATTCTATCTTGCCTTTAACTTCGGTATTCGATCCTATTATAGAATTATTTCCTATCAATGTACCCGGCATAACGGACGTATTTATCCCGGTTTTGACGTTGTAGCCCATTACTACGCCCAAGCGCGTCAAGCCCGTGTCGTAGCCTTCTTTAATCTCTATTTTTATTGTCTTTCTGTCAATTCTTCTGTTGCCGGTTATAAAATTCGCTCCCAGCCTGCAATTTTGGCCTATCACGCTATCTCCCACAAATCCGCTGTGAATGTGCGTATTATCCATTATTATTGATCTTGCTATCTCGGTACCGAAGCCGATCTCCGTGTTTTCTCCGATTATGCTGTCTCTTACAAGTGAGTTGTCTCCTATGAAAGAACCATCTCCGATATAAGTCTCTCCCTTTATCGATACGTTGTTGCCAAGCTTTACGTTTTTGCCCAGTATAACGGAGCTTTCAATGAACGCATTGTTTTTCTTCAAATGCCCTTTCATTTTCCTTTCCTTTTTTATGCTCGCATAAATTAAATTTTTAATTGACAGCAAATCACTTACATACTTCAGCGATGGCAGTCCCTCCGCTGCAAAGTAATTAACGCCGGATGTTTTTGCCATTTCGTTCAGTAAATCTTCGAATTTGTATTCGGAATTCTGCATTTTTTCCAGTTTGTCTATAACATCTTTGTTGAGTTTGTACATCCCGACTATGGAATGCTCCGCACCGTAAAATTTCTCCTTTTCCCTTATTTCTACTATTTTGTTTTTGTCTATTTTTGCCATGCCATGGGTTTTTTCATCCCCTTCTTCGTATCTTTTGACCGCCACTGCAGGAGCCTTTATTTTCATCATCTCTGTTAGATAATCCTTTATGTTTACGTAATACGGCATTATGACGATAAAATCGCCCTTTATTGCGTTTTTTGACTTGATTATCGCGTCGGCCATGCCTTTCGGCTCTTCCTGTTTTATTATCGTTATATCCTTGTTTTTCAGAAGGTCCTGGCTTATCTGGGTTTTTTGGTTTATTACAAGCATTATCTCGTTGTCTTTTACGCCATCTATCGTCCTTTCGAGCAGCGTTTTATCCCCTATTTTCAGCAGCGACTTATGGCAAATCTCCGAAAATGGCCAAAACCTCGAGGATTCGCCTGCCGCCAGTATAAGTATCTGCATATGTCTCAAAGTCTTCTAAGAAAATATCTATTATAAAAAGCTTTAATTTTACAACATCCTATTGATAACATGGCCATAAAAGCACCGAAACTCAAGGAAAAGGCGAACATAAAGATAATAGCCCCCGCAAGTCCCCCGGATCTTAAGATACTTTCAACAAGCATATCTCTGCTTAAGAAATTCGGTTTTAACGTTTCCTTGGGAGAAAACCTTCGTAGGCTGGTGCAAAGGGCGGATTTAGCCGCGCCGGATAAGGACAGGGCAGAGGAGCTTAACAACGCGTTCAAGGACGATTCGGTCGATGCTATTTTTTGTGCAAGAGGAGGATACGGTTCTATGAGGATATTGTCTGGAGTAGACTACGATTCTATAAGATTGCATCCAAAGATATTCATAGGGTACAGCGATATAACAGCTTTGCACCTCGCGATACATAAATTCACAGGCTTGATTACTTTTCACGGGCCGATGCCCGGCGTGGATGCCGATGAGATGAAGAAACCTTCTTTCCAAAACGTCCTTTCAGTCCTAAAAGGAGAGTCCAAGGATATAGCAACTAACATAAACAGGGTGGTCAAATACATAGTGCCGGGGAAAATGGAGGGGACAAGCGAAGGAACGAACATCTCCCTTTTCGCTTCATTGATAGGGACGGATTACATGCCGGATACGAAGGGCAAAATAGCCTTCTTTGAAGACATCGCCACTACTTCCGGTGACGTGGACAGGTACCTTTTCAGATTGAAGTTAGCGAAAGCATTAGATAAATTTAATGGTTTCGTGTTCGGCGACTTTACGGACATACCTAAATCTGAAGAGATTCTGCCGTCAATGGAAGAGATCATAGAGGATTACATGCTTGAGCTTAAAAAGCCTTCCCTCTATGGCCTGCCTTTCGGCCATGGCGATGACCAGATGCTAATCCCTCTGAATGCCAAGATGAGGATTTCAAGTGATGAGCCTTATCTGGAATTATTAGAGGAAGTAGTAAACTAGAGCCCCTAATTATAGGCATCTATTCGCTGCAGCAGCTTAAATCCTCTACGTTGTGATAAAATGACAATGCCCCAAGTTTCATTATCTCGCTTAACGTGGGGAACATGTGCACCGTGTCGATTATGTCATCTATTGTAAGCTTGAATTTTACTGCCAATACTGCTTCATGTATTAAGTCTGCGGCATTTTCTCCGACTATTTCTACACCCAATATGCGTTTCGTATTGGCGTTTATGACCATTTTTATCAGTCCCCGGGTATCCTTTATTATGCCTGCCTTAGCCAAGTCTTTGAACATTACGGGTTGGCAGGCGCATTTTATTCCGTTGCTGTTTGCTTCTTTGTCAGTTAATCCTACCCTAGCCGCTTCTGGAAATGTAAAGACGGCAGATGGGACGGAATTTATGTCTATTGATAATTTTTTATCACTGAATGCATTTGCAGTTGCTTTGTTTCCTTCTGCGGCTGCCAATGCTTCCAGCATAGGTTCTCCCGTCACATCACCAGCGGCATAGATTCCTCTGACAGAAGTTTCCACGTATTTGTTTATTTTTATAAATCCATTTTTATCTAGCTTTACTCCTATCCCGTTTAAATTTAATTTTTCTATGTTTGGCGTTCTTCCAGTAGCCAGAAGTATCTCCTGTGCTCTTACTTCCTGTTTACTTCCCTTTACGGAAAAGTAAACCTTAACAGCTTCTTTAGATCCTGAAACTTTGTCTATTTTAACTCCGGTTATTATGTTTACTCCCTCCTCTTTCAAGTACTGTTCAAGATAGTAGCTAACTTCAGGTTCCCAATTAGGCAGTATCCTATCACTTCTCTGCAGCAATGTCACGTTTACTCCGAAATGCGCAAACATCTCCGCAAATTCAAGCCCTAAGGCCCTTCCACCCACAATAATAATCGATTTAGGCAGTTTTTTCATGGAAAGCGCTTCTTCGTTTGTCAGGTAGTTTACTTTGTCTATCCCCATTATCCCGGGTATTTTGGCCCTTGCGCCCGTTGCTATCAATATCTTCTTTGCTTTTATTTCTCTTCCGTCAACCGTTAAAGTGTTTTTATCCTTGAAGCTTGCAAACCCATTTACGTATTTTACGTTTTTCAGTTTGCCAAGCACTTTCTGGTATTTTGAGAAACGCATGCTTCCGACAAGAAATTCCTTATCCTCTATTATTTTGCCGAAGTTTTCTATTCTTGTGGAATAAGATAAACCGTCAAATCTCTTTGTGTTTATTTTATCCAAAAAATTTCCTATTGTTATAAGCCTTTTACTTGGGACACAGCCTACGTTTACGCACGTTCCGCCCAGAAGCGTTCCTTTTGTTTCGTTTTTCCCTATCATCACCGTTTTGATTCCTAATTCATCCGCTTTCAAGGCCGCAGCAAATGCGGCAGCTCCGTGTCCGATTATTGCATATTCATATTCTTCCATTTTCTTCCTCCTTCAGTATACCACACTTCTTCAAGTACATTTCATATCTTTTAATGTGTCCCGTAACTTCATCAACAAGTTCTTTGGTTTCATGATTTATGCTGTAAACCCTTCTTCTTCCGTCCTTCCTTACGTTTATAAATTTGCAGTTAAGCAGACATTTTAAATCATGCGAAAGGTTCGTCTGCTCTATCCCCAAATTTCTTTGAAGCTCTCCTGCACATAGTTCTTTGTCTCTAAGCCGCATGAGTATATCGAATCTGTTTTTGTTTGCAAATGCTTCAAAGAAAAGGTCAGTTGCGTTTTTCATAAACCCTCCTTAGATATAATGCTTTCCAAGTTGACTATACCGTTTGCAATCCCCTCTCCGATGTATAGTATCTTTCCGTTTGGGCTTATCAAGTAATAAATGTCAAGCTGCAATGTAGGAGGAGTGTTATAAGCCAATGTCATGTTATAGCCTGCAATTCCTCCCTGCACATAGGTATTGTTGTTTCCGTATTCTGAAATGAACTGGGAAATCGGCATTCCAGGACTCCCAAGGTCATCATACTGCTCCAGCTCTATAATCTTTACGTTATGGTCTTTAAAGAAGGCAAGGTTATTTGCTACCGCAGCGTTGCCCTGGGCGCAACTGCTGCACCAAGTTGCTACAAACCATAAAAGCAGCGGTTTCCCGCCATAGTTGTTAAGGCTTTCTGTACTGCCATTGGCAAGCTGAAATGTGTAATTCGGAGCGGTTTCTCCAGTTGAAAGATATTTTGTGGATTTTGCGTGGTTTAGCACAAAGAAATTCAATACAATTACCAAAGCTATTACTACGACAACAGCATACAACAATTGTTTTATATTTATTTTCATTTCTTGGCCTCGCAGCAATCTTCATTTAAATCTGGTTTTATGCTGCAGCTTGCATTGATGTTTTTTGTTATCTGCATCAATCCCAAAAATGCTATTACTGCTCCAACCGCAATAAACCCGGGCCCATAAATGGAAAATATTGACTGCAGTTTTCCGGTGTTTCCTACTATGAATGAAGTTGAAAACCCTAGCACCGCCATCAATGAGGGTATAACACTCGTGCAGCAAAGGCTGCTTGGAAGTATTGCTCCTATTACCGAGCTTAAAGCAAACTTTTTGCTTGTCTTTGCCTTTAACCTATAGGAATAAACGTTAAGCATTATGACAAGGCTGACTAAAAACGAGATTACAAAGGCTGACAGTAAATCAAAGTAAATGTAGTAAAACCCAAAGTCTATTATGCCGGTTGCCGAATTTTCTAAGAGGTAAAAATAAAGGACAAATACTGCAGTAAAAAGAACCGCAAACGCCACTGCATATTTCTTTATTGATATAACTTTTTTTATGTCCTGAATCATTGATTATATGAAAATTTTATCATATATAAATCTTATTTTTTAGATTTCAAAATATTTAACTCTATGAACCTTAATAAAGTATGGATAAATTCCATAAAAGTAAAAAAGCGGGAACGTATGTAGTTATGTTTACTATAATCCTATTTGCGCTGCTTCTGATTTACTATGCATTGACTGCAAGTACTGCAAACCGGTTATCCGTCGGAATCACAAGCTGGACTCTTACCAATATCTCAAAAGCGTTTTATCCAA
>JAKBRA010000027.1 GCA_021834945.1 Nanobdellota archaeon
CTCCTACAATAGTTACCAAGATGGAAGCGTAAGAAACGGCAGAATTATTTAAGTATGCAGTCAAAGATTCTGTTCCAAAAACCTTCCCATAATTTAGAAAGTTAATTGATATAACCGAAAGGAATACCGTGATAAAAATAGCTTCTCTTCTTGCCTTTCCTGTGACATAATAAAGAATTGAAATTAATGCTATAGCCGCTGCAAGTGCATAAGTTACATAATTTATGCTTAGGCCTAATCTGCTTATAGAAAATACAAACAATAAAAGGCCTAAGACCGTTGATATAGGTGACAACACCTTTATCTTTTCTATCTTGTAGAAAACAAACGACAAACCAAATGCTATAAGGAGAGTTCCGGCTATAAAACCAAGGACATACGGATTAGATAGAAAGATCGCAGCCGAAAATCCGGTTAATGTTGCATTTGCACCTATGCCGGATATTATTGATATGAATATAGAAAGCAGTATAATTATTATTACGAATGTTATCAAGGAGTAGATTCTTGCGAGAATTAGCTGGCTGAATTTGGAGTCTTTCCAAATGTACTCTGAAAAAACAAGGAAAACATTTCTTCCTATGAATAGCAGTGTTGCTAAAAGTATGGGAAAAACATACATGTAGTCGATTGCCGGCATTATTGAAGGATAAAGAACCTCTGTATTTACAACGAAGAAGACTACGAAAGTTCCGACTATGCCCCATATGGGATCAAGGTATTTCTTTACATTTGGCAAGCTCTTTCTATCATATATAAATGAAATAGCCGACATGCCCTCAACGAAAAGAAAGGTAAATACTATTGCCAGCAGAACGTAATTTATCGTTATATATGTATTCATGGTTTTGCTCCCAGTTCCTTATTAAGATCTCTTTTCTTCATTACGCCTCTTACAAATAAAATGGTAGCAGGCAAAACTACAATATAAAAGGCTATCATCGCTATTCCAACAGGAAGAACGGAAGGAGAGGTGTTAGCTGCTGCAGAAACCGTCATGACATTGTATATTATCCATGGCTGTCTTCCAACTTCATCGGTTACCCACCCATCTTCCAGAAGAAAACCTGCCAAAACGCCTATAACGATTAAGCCCTTTAGTACTAGCGGATTATCAAAAGGGTCTGAAAATATTTTATTTGAAAGTATCTTATTAAAGAAATTGTTTGACTCAAATTTGTCTCTTATCTTTTTTATATTCAACAGCCAGATTAATAGAAAGATTATCATAACTACGCCTATTAAAACTCCAATGCCCACCATTATGTCAAATGTATTGTGTACGACTGCAACGGGCGGCCACGTGTTTTTTGGATAAGCCGCTAAAGAGTCATTGCTTGCTATAGCCCCATTAAAACTTCCAGTAGCAAGAAAGCTCATCAAACCTGGAATGTTTATTGAGTCTATAGTCTTGTTGTTTACAAGGAAACCACCTATCACTTCCGCTACATTTGGCCCTGAATTAAAGTTCATCTCTAATGCAGCGAATTTTTCAGGCTGATAGACCATTAAATTGGTAATCGATTCTATACCTATTATAACCGTTAATATTATGGAAATGATAACTATTGCCGCTGCAATTTTTGCAGCTTTTTTATAGTACTCTCTTTCAATTCCCTTCGTCTTTAGCAGCTTATACGCAAAGTATGCCAGAAAGAAGGCTGCACCTGCAAAGATAGTAGAGCCTATTACATGCCCTATTTCTATCCAGGTTGTAGGCGTGTTCAAAACTGCAAATGGATTTACATCTATTATTTTGCCTGTACTTAAATAATAAGGGATATTGAAACCTTTTGGTGTATTCATAAACGCGTTTATCATTGTTATGAAAACGCCTGACATCACTGCACCAATTGCAATGAAAACTGAAAGCAACCAGTGCCTCATCCTGCTCCTGAATTTATTCCAGAAATAGATATATATCCCTAAAAATATAGCCTCGGTGAAAAAGGCAAAGATTTCCATGTAAAGAGGCAGTATGCCAACCTGGCCCAATACCGAGATAAACTTTGGCCAGAGAACAAAAAGCTCTATGGCAACTACAACCCCGCTTGCAGTTCCTACTGCAAAGAATATTATAAGAGCATTTGCCAGCCTTTTAGCTAGCACATCATAGAGTTTTACCTTGTATTTTATTGAAACGAATTCTGCTATGCTCATTAATATCGGCAGAGTCATTCCGACAGTAACCAAAAGGATATGTACTGCCAACGAGTAGCCCATCAGTCCTGCATCGAACAGCACTAGATTAACCATTATACTAATAAGTTTTAGGCTTATTTATGGTTTTTATGCCTTAAAGATAAAATTAAAGGTGGATAATGCCGGTAGGATAAATTATTCTTTTGTCTGACTTTGCAAGCTTTATTGCTAAATTATTTGAATCAACAGATAGATGAACAGGTGCCAGCTTTTTTGCACGGCTTTCTTCGAATACACGCATTGTAGAGCTGTAAGTGGAATGCTTCCAAAAATCAGCCTCCTCTTTCTTATTATCCAGATAGGTCATTTCATGGAGTAAAATATCGGCATCTTCTGCCCCTTTTACTACATTTTCACTGTAAGCAGTATCTCCGCTATAAAAGACTGTTTTTCCCTTGTAATCAACCCTGTACCCATTATCCGTTACTAAGTGCTTTGCCCTGAAAGGCTGTATAAAGTCATATTTTTTATCTTCGATAAATTCTGCATTTATCCTAAATGCCTTTGGTGTTTGCAGCGTTCTTAAAAGCCGTTCCACGTTGTTTTTTATTCCATTTGGGCCAAGAACTATGAGCTTATTTTGTGCTTTGTATATTGATCTGTACCAAAATAATTCGGGCAGACCACTGAAATGATCAAGATGCATGTGCGTTATAAGAACAATTTCTATACCCCTCGGATCTATCCCAAAGTCAAGCAAAGACTCTATAGTATGCGGGCCGAAATCGAAAACGATTTTATTGTCTAATGCAAAGGATATATTTCTTTCCCCTCTTACAAGATTAGAACTCCACTTTCCAAGAAATCTTATGTTCATTGCTCTGTCAGTTCTTCCAGGCTCTTATCCTTTGTTTCGGGCGCTAAAAACACTGTGAGCAACAGCCCTATCAATCCCGCTACTGCAAAGAATAGTAAACCATAACCTAAGCCGTATAAAGCTACTATTGTAGGGAAGGTTGTTAAACCCAATATTGCGCCTATCCTGCTTATTGATGTCCCCCAGCCCTGACCAGTAGCACGTATTGTTGTAGGGAAAAGCTCCTGCCCATATACAAAATCTGTGCTTCCCATTCCCCATGACTGAGTAAGCTCAAATAATATGTACATTGTTGCGATCACCGTTCCTGTTATTCCTACTGCGAATGCATCTTTTGGAGTGTGCATAGCTATTATTGCCAAAACAAGAAGAGAAATGAACATGCCTGCGAAACCAATTATTGTAACTGTCTTCCTTCCCCATTTATCTACAGTAAGTATGCACAGTATAGAACCGATTATAGCCACTGACGAAAAGATTGCTGACCCTAAAATAGATAGACTATGACTTAGTCCAAGAAGTATAAGTATAGTAGGCGTAAACAGCCCTATACCATAAAATGCAACGTCATAGAAAAACCATGCCAAACCGAAGTAGATTGTGTTCTTTATGTACTTCTTTTCAAACAATGTGAAAAATGAAACTTTATTGTGAGTAGCCTTAAGAGCGTCGGAATTGCCGGTTATTGACTTTTCAGACTGCTTGGCTTTTTCAACCTGGCCGTTGTTTGCAAGCCATCTTGCCGACTCAGGCACCTTTCTTCTTAGTATAAGAACGATTATCGCAGGTATGATCCCTATGGCAAACATCACCCTCCAGGAATTAACGCCTAATGGAAGAAGAAGATAACCCACTACAAATGCAAATGCTGCGCCAACCCACCACGCAAGGCCATCGCTGGCAAGGAACTTTCCTCTAGATTTCTTTGGAGTAATTTCTGAGATAATTGTAGCGCCTATTGCGTAATCAGCACCTATTGCCAAACCTAGTATTAATCTAAAGATGAAAAGAGACCAGAAATTAAATGATAATGTAATTGCGGCAGTGAAAACTATAAAGATGACCATGTCCCAAAGGTACATGAACTTCCTGCCCTTAATGTCAGTTATATAGCCTATTGACAATGCACCGAAAAGCATTCCTATGGTTGTGGAAGCCGCCATCAAACCTTTTCCTAAAGGCGTACTTGCATAGCTGAAAGCACTTATTGCTGTTATTATAGTCAAAGCAACACCTATTATAGATATATCGTATCCGTCAAGAAAAGTACCTGCAACTGAAAGCAAGGTTATTCTGTAATGATTTGAATTTGTTTTTGCATTATCTAAAACAGAATAAGAAACGGTCTTTGCAGCCTTCTGCTTCTTTTGCATGAATTTTTATTGATTTTGTTATATTTAAGTATTTCTTTTAGCTTAAAAAGGAAAATTACTTATCTCATCTATTATGAAATCTAGCACAAAAAGACATAAAAACAACTGCAGTAATATAATTAAATGGAGCAGACGGATTTGACAAGAAATGTCGTAGAACTTAGAGAGTCTTTGAAGATATTTGAACAGAGGATTTCTCAGCTTAAAGACACCATTAAAATGGTTGACCAGAACAACCTTGAAAAATACAAAGAGATAAAGATTGCATTGCAGGAGATAAACAATGAACTGTCTAGCAGCAAGACAAAGATCTTTGAGCTTGATGATGCCTTGAATAGGCTTGAAAGGCAGTCCGAAACATATGCGAAGGCACAGGACATAAAAGTCATAGAAAAATACCTAAGCTTCGTAGATCCTTCAAGGTTTTTAAATAAAGAAGACGTTATTAAAATTGTAAATGACTATATGAATAGTAAGAAGTGGAGCTAAATATGAACTTAATAAATGCATTTAAGAAAAAAGATGAAAACGATGTGCCTGACGTAAGCTCTATGCTTAACAACGGAATGAGCCAGCAAGATATAATAGATAATTTAAGACAGCAAGGATATGATAGTACTGCAATTAAAAACGCACTTTTAAACGCGTTTAAAAGCAACGCGGGAAAGCAGGTTGGACAGCCGCCTGCACAACAAATGCAGAATGAACCTGTTCAGAAAATCCAAAGCATACAGCAGCCAAGCTTCCAGGAAAACAGGCAGCCTTATGAAAGCAGCAATACAATGAGCAATCAAAACCTTGAAAACATTCAACAGATACTTGAACAGATAATAAATGAAAAATGGAAAAGCTCTGCTTCGGAGCTTAATTCCCTACGATCCAGCGTAAACATAAACGCTAACTCTATAGAAAACATAAAAGATAATTTAGAAAAACTGAATCAGAGGATAGACAGCATACAAAATACGATGGTAGGCAAGACTGAAGAGTATAATAAGACCATTTCAGACGTTAACATTGAATTGCAGGCATTTGAAAAGGTAATAGACAGGTTAATACCTACAATAAGCGACAGCATAAAGGAATTAAGAGACATTATAGACGATTTAAAGGCGCAAAAAACCGCTTAATTTAAAGCTTAAATATTAGCTGCCTTCTTCTTAGTCAATAAGGAAAAATGCATATTTCGATTTAAAAGTGCTTTTTTCAAGCATAGGGGGTTATATCATGGAAGGTGAAAACAGTCTTGACAACATTATAAGCGATGATGAAGCAAAACGAGACGAAATTACCGCTAGTATTTTCAGGTTTTCTGCAAACATGAAGAAGGACCTTAAATTGGTAAAGGATCCGAATGGATTAGAGCTTTACTACCTTAGCATTTCTCCAAACAATAAAAAATATCTTGAAAAAATCGGAAGAATGAATTTAGATGAGATAAGTGTGCTTTACGCCGCCCTTAAACATCCTGTTATGTTTGCCGATGTTGCCAAAAAGGAACTAGAATACTTAAACCAGAATTTTGAAGGACTGGACGTAAAATATGATATAATAACAACGAAGATAAATGAAAAAGAGATGGAGAGGCTTTCTGATCTTTATTTAAAGGCCAAAGAAGTTGAAACCAAGGACGATTTAAAATACGCTGAAATGTACGATGTTTCATCCAGAATAAAGGACAAAGGAGTAAAGGTAGTGTTGACATCCGATGAAAATACGCTGGAGTTCTATTTAACTGAATTATCTGAACTTGGCAGAGATGGCAAAAAAATAATAGACTATCTTAGCGGTCTTAAAAACGAAGATACAAGCTACTTTATGTCTATTTCCAGCCTTTTTTCAATAATAGATACAAATAACAAGGTGCTGTACGCGATGGAAAGTTTCAAAGATAAAGAAGGAAATGAAATAGTAAAGATGTCAGTGCATGATAAAAAAGAAACCGATTTCAAGCTTATGTATTCCATTGCAAAAAGGGCAAAAGAGAACCCTACTCAAAAGGTATTATTTATAGACGAGGATGAAGAAACTTACAAACCAAGCACTAACCCCCCGTCGGACATGTATTCATAAGCACAAAAAAGAAGATAAAACGCCCTGTCTTAAGGTACTAATCTATCTGGTGTTCTTGGTAAAAGCGTTGCCTCGGCTACATTCTCCAAATTAAGCATCTGCTTTACTATTCTTTCTAAGCCTGTGCCGGAACCGCCATGCGGTGGTACGCCATACCTAAAGAAATCGGTATAAAACTTGAATTTTTCAGGATCTAAATTTTTCTCCTTTAATTGTTTTACAAGGATGTCATATCTATGCTCTCTCTGTGCCAGTGTTGTTATCTCCAGCCCTTTGTATATTAGATCTGCCCGGTTTGTAACCTCTTCGTTCCCTTCTTTTTTCATGTGATAGAATTGCGCTATCGACCAAGGAAATTCTGTCAAAAAGAAAAAGTCGCTGCCGTATTTCTCTTTTACATACTGGCCCATTATCCTTTCTCCCTCTGGGTCAATATCCCCGTCGTCTTTTAGCTTGTTTCCGTATTTCTTCAGTATCTCTCCTGCTTCCTTTATCGTTACTCTTGGGAATGGGATTTTGAGATCCTCTAATTCTATGCCATAACTCTCTAAATCTTTCTTGTTTCTTTCCTTCACTTCTTTGAAAATCCTTAACATAAGATTTTCCATTACCGCCATTATATCTTCATATGAATTTATAAAACTCATTTCCAGGTCTACACTTGTATACTCTGTTAAATGTCTGCTTGTATGGTGAGGTTCCGCCCTGAAAACCGGCCCTATCTCAAAGACTTTCTCAAAACCTGCAGCCATCATCATCTGCTTATAAAATTGAGGTGATTGGGCAAGATAAGCAGTCTTATCAAAGTAAATAACCTGGAAAACGTTTGCCCCTCCCTCTGTAGCCTGTGACACTATCTTTGAAGAGTGTATCTGATAAAAGCCATTGTCTTCAAAAAACTTTGTTATTGCATTGCTTACAGTGCTTTGTATCTTAAAGATAGCCGCAGTTTTCGGCTTTCTTAAACTTAAAAACCTAAGATCTAGCTCTTTGTCCAATGAG
>JAKBRA010000005.1 GCA_021834945.1 Nanobdellota archaeon
ACACTCGTGTTGTTTATTCCAAGAAGCTTATATGCTACAGGCGCAGGTACAAGGAGTAGATAAATTACTATCGAACCTATAAGTATAAGCATCAACACTACAACGGCGGGAATCCTTTCCCTTTCCACTGCCATGAAATCTTTACTACGTTATAATATATAAATATTTCTAGTCTGACAAAAGTGGCTTTTATTGGTCAAAAAGTGAAATACTCCTTTAGAGAAGCAGGTACTTCGAAGAAACCTGCTTTGAGTCCGGCATCAATATAAGCCCAACTTATAACTACCGCTTCAAATGCCCGCACATAATCTTTCTTCTCAATAAAAAACTTGCTATCGCTAAAATAATTTGACGACATGTCAAAAAACTCGGAAGAAAGCTTGTTTTCACTGTCCTTTAATGACAAAGAATGAAAAACCTTCTCCATCATGCTTATCTCTTTCTCTGTTCTTTCCCTTAAAACATCATCCATAAAAAGAAAGTGAATTGTCTTCTGTTTTTACCTTTTCTAGGTATTGATTTACCCTCTCCTTTGAAAAACTATGCTCATCGCACAGAAATTTTATCAGTTTCTCTCTTTCTATTTTACCCATATTTAAATCATCACTGACATCAATTATATTCGGAGAAATAAAGTATTCATAGATTTCGTTTATATCATAATCTGACCTGAAATCATAGGAATTAAAAAGGTCTTCCCTGCTCTTTTCTTTAACTAATTTAAGAGCTTTCTTGGGACCGATACCATCAACACCTTTGTTGTAATCTGTGCCTACAAAAAGAGAAAGAATTATGAGCTGTTCCCTACTTATACCAAGTTTGCTTAAATTATAACTTGCGTCTATTATTTCGGGGGAAACCCCGGTCATTATGCCCTTCCCGCTTACTTTTCGCTTGTTTGTTATATTTAGGTTTCTAACCACCTTCTTTGCTCCGAAAAGCAGGGTGTCATAGTCCTGAGAAGCGGCCGCAAAAACTTTTCCCTGCTGACTTAGAACTGCAGCTTGTGCTTCTCCTTCTGCCGGTGCCTGCACATAAGGTATACCAAGATAACTAAGAAGCTCCTTTGAAGAGTCTATTATATAATCATCTATCCTTGCAAGCCTGCGCATATACATTGCCTTTTCCTCTTGTGTAGAAGCGTGCTCCATCTTTTCCATTGCCTCTTCTTTTGTTTTCTCCCGTTCCTGCAGTGTTTCTTTCTTGAACTTAGGTGCTTTTCCATCAAATACAAAAACGGGCTTTATCCTATTTTCTATAAGTGAAACTGAACGGTAAAATAAGCCATTTAAATGCGTTGTCACTCTCCCCTTTGAATCAGTAAGATAGGAGCCATCTGCCAACCGTATAGTGGTTAGAAACTGGAATATCCAATTAAAGGCATCTATTGCGATTGCCTTGCCGGAAAGCTCCGCCATCTTTATTTTTTTTGATTCGAATAAACCAT
Source organism: Nanobdellota archaeon (assembly GCA_021834945.1). The sequence continues at coordinate 1,448 of JAKBRA010000005.1, forward strand.
TTAACTTAACGCCCATTATTCTACTAGGATTTGTAATCATTAATGCTTTTTTGCTTTATTATAAAGTTGTTACTATAACTTTACCGTCATCAAAAAGAAATGAATGCTCAAACTGAGATACTAAACCATTGTCTCTTTCCTTCAACACATTAAATTCATGCAATGATCCTGCTGCAACAAGATTCCTTATTTCTATCTCCGCCAATCTCCCAAATTTATTTATTATCCACCTTTTTGCGAACGGCAATTCATTGTATTCCTCTGCAATGTATTTTAAAATCTCCCTGCCAAGCGTGCTTCTTACATTTTTATTGGCAACCAACTGGTAAATCTGAACCTCCGCGCTATCTATGACATAGCCCCCGCCATTTGTAGCAAAGGGCTCCACTGCAACAACTCCTTCCTTTCTTAAAAAAGACCCAGAATAATTCTTTGAATTGGAGATAAATTCTCCTTCATGCAGACTGTACCTTCCTATCCCGTGCCCTCCAAGATTAACTATTGGGGAAAAACCCAAACTGCTTATTTTATCGTCTATTACTGTGCTTATTTCACTTACAGCTATCCCCGGTTTAATTATCTTAATTACTGCATCCAATGCTTCTTTGGTGGCACTGACAAGTTTGTTTCCCTCTTCTCCCACAGCAACAGAAGCTGCTGTATCTGAAAGATAGCCATCGACGCTTGCCCCCACATCAACCTTAACTATATCTCCTTTTTTAAGCTCCGTTTTATCATCATACTTCGGAGTGTAATGCGCTGCAATCTGGTTTATCGATATATTTGGAGGGAAGGATGGTTTTGCTCCCCTTTCCATTGTTCTCTTTTCTATGGCTTCTGCTATGTCAAGAAGCTTTGCTCCGGGTACGCACAAAGAAATTCCAAGTTCTCTAATCTCCTTACCTATCTTGCCGGCTAACAGCCATTTTTCCCTTTCTTCGCTTTCCATTAAAATCTAATCCAATACCGCTTCTTCGTCTATGAAGCTTCTTATCTTGTCCAAGAAGTTTTTGTTTATTCCATTGTTTTCTATTACTATGAAAACCAGTTTGCTTTTTCTTTCTCTTGCTACTGATGAAGTGAAATGTATAAACCTAAGTATCTCGTTCTCTGAATTGTATATAAGAAATGAGGTTATTGAATCTATAACTACAAACGTTTCTCCCTCTCTTTTAAGCAATCCTTCCAGAGTTATGCTTATCTCTGTTAGATCTCCGGGTGATTTTATAAATATGCATTTATTATCAGAAACGCTGTCCTGAATTATTGGGGCCGTCACTGAATCTATAATAAAGTAATCGTTTACCTTTGCCAACTCGAGCTTTTCTTCTATGGACTTGAATGGAAGGCCTGAAGTAACATAAATTAGCTTAAAGCCCTTGTTTTTTATCCTTGAAAGAAGTTCTATGGCCGCTTCATCTAGTTTGTACCTCTCTTTTACGAAAAGCATGCCTACTCCATCGTCTGTAATTTTCTCTATAAAATCATTATTAAACTTGTTTTCCATTTAGTTTCCTGCAGGTATAAAATAACAAACCATAATATTAATAGTATTATTCTTTATAAAAACCCTTCAAGTGAATTATTTTTCTTGCCAAGAACATCTTCTTCGGAATAACCTATAACTTCCAGTATCTGCAGAACTGAAGGCAAAACTTGTTTATATATATAGTAATCAGGATCATATTTTATCCCGTTCTTTCTTGCAATGTCATAAAGCACTGCTTTTTCAGACACGGTTTCATTGCTTTTACCTTTAGCTATTATGTACTTTATAGTGTCTCCGCTTACGAATTTCATTCCGCTTTTCTCAACTGCAGAGATGTGTCTGTTTGTCTGCTGGTAAGAAGAAGGATCTTTTCTCAGCCTTGTAAGAATGACAAGTTCCTCCAAATCTGCTTTTCCAAGTCTTATTCTCTCTATTGTGTTTTTTACGGTTGAAAGCGCAGATTGCTTGTCGTTTTCTAAGAGAATTTTTTTAAGTACTTCCTTTTGTAAATTCTTTGCTATTACCGCCCAGTCTCTTCTAACAGACTGAAAACCCTTTATTGTTAAATTGCCATCGAAATCAGACATTGCATATTTTTTCTTTGCGCCTATCCCCCCTTTTGAGCTTACAAATATTGCACGCGCGTAGAATCCCTGCAGCTCCAATTCCATCGGTTTTGGAAGTTTGCTGTTTATATCAATTATAAAATCATTTACTGCCTGTTTTTTCTCTCCAAACTGAAGAAAAGCGGAATCTGTGTCTGCATACAATACTTTAAATTTATATGAAGAGGCCGTTGAGATTACTTCTTGTACGTACTTCCTTCCCAGTGATGTTGTTGCGCCAGCGCAATCAAAACAGTACCACCTTGAATTGTAATAACCCAGGTAGCCATAAAACCCATTTGCTATCAACTTTAAAACCAATACCCTTGCATTCAACTGCTTATTATCCCTGTCGATTTTAAGTCTGTCTTTTGCCTCAAATCTAAGCCTTATTACTTCATCTAAAACAGATGGTATCAAACCTACTTTTTTCTCTTTTGGCAAAAATGTTCTTTCTCCGTTATTATACTGTATAGTAGACGGACAGATATTGTGAGATACTATTATGCTGGGATAAAGACTGCGGAAGTCAACTACCGCGATATTTTCATAAAGCCCTGCAGTTGGCTGGAAAACAAACGCACCTACATTTATTTTCTTTATCCTATCATTAACCTGAAAATCAGAAGGCTTGTTTGGTATCAGCTCGTTTTTAAGTATGGCCTTCTTCATTATTAGATTCTCAACCACAGAGCCTGTCGTCATCCTTGAAACATCTGCGAATGTCTGTCCAACTAGCTTATTGAGCTCGGATATCAACGGCAAAAGTGTGTCAAAAATAAGGAGCGTAACGTTTGAATCCTGTATGCAGTAATTGCACAATTCCGTTGCGAGCTCACCGTCAGTAAAAACCTCATTTATTTTATCCCAGTCAAACTCTCCCTTCCTTTCCCCAGTCATTTCAGCGGCTACTTCTCTTAGGGTAAGAACCTCTGTTTTAAGGTTGTATATTGAGTATATGTTTCTTATAAAATTAAGTATGTCAACATGCGAAATTCCAGTTACCTCTGCTATTTTTCTCTTTTCCCCTTTGATCTTGAGTTCAAATCCGTTTATCATGAATTTTATCCCGAGTATCTTTGACCTCTCAGAAATATAAGGCATGTCAAAAGAATCGGAGTTATATCCCACTATAACATTAAAATTGTTCAATGACAGCAACTCAGAAAGCTTCAAAATAAGCTCTTTTTCATCCTTTACCTTTATAATGTCATTTCCTTCCGCATTAAGCCATGTGATGCACTTTTTCAGTCCTACACTTACCACGGAGACTGCAATTATTGGATCTGATTTTGCATTCGGAAAAGAGCGTTTTGAAAAAGTCTCTATGTCCAAAGCGGCCGCTTTCATTGGAAAATTTCCGATGCCTTCGTCTTTTATATTAATCAAGTAATCTCCCTCTGAATCTATGCTCAAACGATTAAAGGTTCCTATTCCTTTGTCAATAAGATATCTTTTGTAAAATGGTATGTCTGCTTCATATGTAGGGAAACTAAGCTGCTTTATCTTCGGCACATCTTCCGGCAATTTGGTAAAGACCTGCAGCAATTTTTTCTTTTCTCCAAGCCTGTATTTTTCAACTTCATTGAAAGAATCTATGAAAGACAATCCTCCAATTGTTTTTTTGAATTCTTCCTCCCCAGCGTCTACATAGCAATAAGGCTTGAAATTTCTATCATAGAATATTCTCCTTTCCAGTTTTTCATCCACACAGAAAAGCCTTATCACTGGTAAGTTGTCTATCACTGTATAATCTGCATCTACAAGAAAATATGTCTCTACCATATAAATTATAGCAGATGTGTGTAAAAAAGGTTAACTTATTTAGTAGTTACGGCCTTTGCAAGGTTTCTTGGGTGATCTGGATCTATATGCTTTGATAGAGAAACATAGTATGAAAGAAGCTGTGATATTATTACTTGTGGAACAAAGCTGAATATTCCTGCCGGCTGCGATCTTATAAGAAAGTCAAATACGTCAAGCTTCTCATTTGCTATTCCGATTATTTTTCCGTTCCTTGCCTTTATCTCTTTTAAGTTGTTTATTTCCCGGTCTTTGAACCTGTCGGACACCAATGCTATGGAGTATGTTCCCTTTGATATCAGTGCAAGCGGGCCGTGTTTAAATGTTGCTGAATCTATAGCTTCTGCGTGTATGTATGTTATCTCTTTCATCTTTAGTGCAGCCTCCATAGCGGATATATAATCAGTTCCCCTGCCTAGGAAAAACAGGTTCTTTTCTCCTTTTATTGCAGATGCTGCTTCCTTTATTGCATTATAAACCGAGGGTACAAAAAGATTATAGAGGTTTATGTTCAAAAGGTTAAGATCATTCAATCCTTCCTTTTCTTCTCCCTCTGAAAACATTGCTATCAAGCAGGAAAGTATCGCCGACATCGTGAATGTTTTTGTAGCTGCAACTCCCTTTTCATGTCCAGCATTTATGTTTATGAAATAATCAACTGAATTTGCAAGCGAAGAACCTTCTGTATTTATTATGCCTATTTTCTTATTTTCTTTTATTATCGGAAGGGATTCTATTATGTCCATTGTTTCTCCGCTCTGCGATATTATTATAAAAATGTCCTCTTTCCCAATTGTTTTCGAATAGTTTAACAGGTCCTGCGGCTGGACGGCGATTGCTTCCCTTCCAAGATCCCTGAAAAGGCTGGCAGCAAGGAGCGCAACGTGAAATGAGGACCCCGATCCGACAAGAAATACCTTCTTAGACAATGAAACCGCTGATGCTGCGCTTTTGAGGTATGAAAGATCTGAGTTGACAAGCTTTGAAACCAGTGTTTGCTGCTCCATTATCTCCTTAAACATGAAATGTCTGTATTTGCCCTTGTCTACATCTGAAATCGAAAAATTCACTTCTCTTACCTTGTGTTTGCCAAAGTTATTAGACTTGAGAACCTTGAAACCTGTTTTCCCTATAGATATTACATCCCCATCAAAAAGGTACACTACTTTATTTGTGTGCTTCAGAAAAGACGGCACATCACTTGCAACAAATATGCCATTTTCCTTAACACCCAAAACAAGCGGAGAACCTTCTTTCACAGCAATGATATTATCCGTTAAAGAGTTCATAACAACAAATGAAGAAAAGCCCTTTATCTTTTCTGATGTTGAAATAACTGCATCCTCAAAGCTTTTTCCGTTTTTCATTTCTTCTTCTATCAAATGCGGAAGAACCTCTGTATCTGTATCTGAAGAAAAGGTGTGATTTTTCAAACTGTCTTTAAGCTCCTGAAAATTCTCTATTATTCCATTGTGAACAACCGCTATTTTTCCGCTGCAATCCAGTAGTGGATGCGAATTTGCCTTTGTAACGCCGCCATTCGTGGCCCACCTAGTATGCGCTATGCTTTTATTTGAACTTTCACTGCTTATTCCATAGGTTTCTATAATCTTATTTATTCTGCCAGTGTCCTTTCTTACTTCTATATTGTTGTTTTTGCCTTCAAAGGCGCATCCGAAACTGTCATACCCTCTATACTCTAAGTTCTTTATACCCTCCAAAACAAGGGGGATAGAATTCTCGTTTCCGTTATAACCTATGATACCGCACATAAAAGTAGTCTAAGCTTTTGTAAGAAGGAAACTTATATTTAAAGCTTTTATACCAATGGCATGACTCGAATATTCAAACTAAAAAGAGTTAAATACTTAAATCAACCTAGTTATAAAAAGTAAGGTAAATGAGGTTTTACTATGAAAAGCTATATTCTTAAAAACGACGGAGAAGGATACTTTGTAAATGATACCAAGATAATTGAAAACATAAATGACGTTAAGCCGATAGCTGATGAAAAGGCAATTTCAATAATGAAGAAAGTATCAAAAAAACCTTATAGTTCAGCAGCATTAGCAAAGGAATTAAAGTTTGACAAGAAAACAACGGCATTCTACATTGGAAAACTTGAAAAAGCGGGGTTGATAAGCGTAGAGCCGCAGAAGACCGGAGAGATAATAAAAGCTGCATATAACTCATTTTCATATGAAATAAACGATAACAAGATAAAATTTGATCCTAAGATGAAAACAAAGGAAAACCAGTATGCGCTTAACTTTTTCAGCAAATTCATAAACAACGGAAAGTTTGATGGATACATATGCGTAGGAGCATCTGATCCTCATGGAGAATACAAGGCAGTAGCAAGAGATTCGCACTACACTGCATATTTGGGTATGTTCTTTGGTCAGTTCATAGATTTGCCGCAGTCAATGCCTATAATACTTGACACAGATGTTATATCCAAGAACCTTTTCAAGAAGAACCTTATAGTAATTGGTGGCCCAGTTACAAACCTAGTAACAAGAGACATAAACAATTTCCTTCCCATAAAATTCATAAAGGAAGAAGGATGGGGATTGAAGGACAGAAACGGAATACACATAAGGGATTACGAAGGAACGATAGAGAAAATAAAGAATCCATTTGACAAGGACAAGGACATAATACTTATAGGAGGAATAAGAAACGTTGGGACATTATCGGCAATGCTTGCCGCAACGAGATTTTCAGGTATAACCTTTAAAGGGTACAACGGAGAAGTGCCTTGGAGCCTTATGGTAAGGGGATACGACATAGACGGGGACGGACAGATAGACTCTATAGAAACTGTAAAATGAACCGTTACTTTGTAGCTATAGAAATACCGGAAGAAACAAAAAAGGAAATAGCTTCATTCTTTTATCCATTGCTTGCACAAAAAGTTACAGGAAAATTTGTTTCTGTAGATAAGCTGCATATCACCGTTCTCTTCCTCGGAAACGTTGAAATTAAACCGGAACTTTTGAATTTTTTAAAAGGACTCAAGTTCTCAGAAGAACTGAAAATTAATGGTTTGGGGGCCTTTCCATCGATTCAAAATCCGAAAACTATATACGCAAAAGTGTATGGAAACATTAAAGCCCAATTTGAAGAACTGTGTTCCTTCTTAAAAATCGAAAGCGAAAAAGACTTCACTCCCCACGTTACTTTGTGCAGATCAAAGAAAATAATTGGAAGAGTAGACGAAAAGGAATTTGAAGCAAGAGAATTCAGATTCACTGCCAACTCCCTTCATCTTTTCAACAGCGACTTTGCAAACTATTATAAAATCCTATAGATTATTTTTTGCCGGGAGCCTGTCTTGTCAATGCAAAAACGGCTATTGTCATTGCCATCAAAGTAAGTATTGTAGTTAGAAACGATGGACTAGTCAATATTGACATAATATATGTTGAATTAAGATCTCCTGGGAAAGAAGAGGTTGAGATTGCAGTCGTATTGTTAGTAGTAGAATTTACGGCTCCTAAAACGCCAGGATAATAGCTTGAAACTGTTCCGAATGCTATCAATCCGAAGATAAACATTACGAAAATTACTAATGCAGGAACCAGTGAACTTTTCTTTAAGTAATCAACTATTGAATTCTGGGGGACTAAAGCAGTGGAAAGTAGGAATATTACAAGGAAAATAAAGAACATTATGGTTAAAACATATGGTAAAAATGTTATCAAAAAGCTTACAAAGAAAGAAGACATCAAAGTGATTAAACCGACTGCAACGGCTATAAGCGCTGGAATATCAGAACTTGAAAAGAACTTTGAACGAGCAAGCAATCCGTATACTAGAGCAAAGACTAAGACAAATACTGCTAAATCATACAAACCAAAAGCCGGTAAATTTATCATTTTATCCTCCTATGGGTTCTTGCTTGAACCGCTGCCGCCACCGAAAGTAAAGGCAATAACAAAAATTATTATTATTCCTAAAATAAGATATGCAAGATTGGGTCCTATTAGTGAGGAACCAATGTTAGAAAGTTCGCTGCCAACTCCTGAACTGGAAGGTACAAGCGCATTTGAAAACACACCTCCACCTAAAAAGAGTATTCCTATCGCTACGACGAAAAGCCATTTTGCGTTATTTCCTGTTATGTCAAACTTAAGCAGGCTTGCGACTATAAGCATCGCCACTAGTATAAGGGCAGTAACTGCAAGAGTAGAGGACATGTAAATAAGTATCGGGCTTACCCATGCAACTGTTACAGCGAAATAGGATATTATAAGTGCTACTAATCCCCTGGCCCCTTTGTTTTTATTGTCAGCAAAGTAGCTTACGTTCTTAAGAACTGTGCTTAGAATTGCAAGGATAAGAAGAAAAGCCAGCCAGAACTCTATTGGGTTTGTAACGTTTGGAGGAGTTATAAGACTCAGTGCCTTATCAATCTGCGAATACAAAGACCCTGCTGCCGCGATTACCATGAATAATTATGGATACTTTTAGTATTTAAACTTTTCTTTAAATATATTCACTTATAAGTATTCAATTATTTGAATAGAAAATACGCGCCTATTATTAGCGCAAGGAATACCACTATGTAAGGAGCGTACGTATACAGATCTTGAGATACAGATTTTGAGGAAAGGCCAACGAATCCTAAATTGGCAGTTATAAGAACCCATATTATCAATCCTATTGAAATCAGAACGGCTACGATTACTACTATCTTCCTTCCCGACTTGCTCTTTAAAAGTTCAGAGCTGCTGCCATAAAGCATAGACCCTATAACTAGAAGCATGAATATGACTATTGCAACTATACCAACAATAGGGAGTATAAGGTAGGTTAGCTTAAGCGTATAATTTGTAGTGGCGAATATTATTCCAAGAACAAATGCGATTATTGCGTCTATGTCGCTTTTGCCCTTGAAGATCTCGCTTCTCTGTAGAACTCCGTAGACTATTGCAAAAACCAGAAGAAATGGAAAAAGAAATGACTCTACGCCTGAAAACAGCAACGAAACGCCAGGAGCAGGTGCAGTCAACGTCGTAGTGACGTTTGTCTTGTTCGACGTCGAATTGAAAGCTAACGCAACGATATTTTCTAACATATTAATATTATGACTGGGAAGTATTTAAATAATTGTACTTATACCGAAATATGAAAAAACGCAAACAATACAAGGTTGGAAGGAAAACCTTGCTCTCCCTGGCAGTTGTTGGCTCTGCTGTAGGCATTGCAATAATAATTATTGTTGCATTAAACTATTCAAGTTTTTACGGGAATGGCTTCTATTATGGAAACGTAAAAATAGGGGGAAGTGCGCTTTCTCATGAGATAGACAACGACATATACCTGATAGCAATAGCTTCTCTGTTAGTTATTTCCAGCTTATTCCTTCTTTTCAGGGTCTTGAGAAACAAGCACAGTTATTAGCTTTCCAGCTTCCTCTCTTGTGTAGCCAGTAAACAGAAAATCGCCATCCGAAGAAACAAGTATTGATCTATTATTCTCGTTGAAAATAAGATACTCTCCGTACAAACGGCCGCCGGAAAGCATGCTGCTTAATTCTTTTAAGTTCAGCTTCTTCCCATATGAAAATTTTATGCCTGATGAGCATACTTGCAAGAATCCGTCTTCAAACTTTTTCATTGTGTGTCTAACGCATACCTCGCATTCCATGTCCTTCTTAAGCATGCTGCTTAAAACCCTCTTGTTTGAAAGGTTAAATAGCACTATCCTGCCGCCCTCTATTTTATTTGAAGCAAATTCGATTATGTTTTCCTTCAAAAACGAAATAAACTCATTTTCAGGCGCTGAAACGATTGATTCACAGCCTTCTTTTACATGACCGATTGAATTCCTAAACAGGCAGTTGAAACATGCGCTTCCCTTGTAAAAAAACAGCGATGCTTCCTTTTCATTCAATGATACAAAAACTGCTGCCTTCCCGTATTTTACGCAACCTGCGTTTATTATTTTCCTACTGTTAACATTGTCGGTAAAATCCGCTATCAAATCGTATTCTTTCATCGTTTCGAAGTCTTTTTCAGTGAAATACCTTTCATATCCTTTGTATTCTGTGCCGCTGTTCAAAGAATTGAGTTTGTTTACTGAAAAGGCCACCTTTGAAACAGGGGAGGAGAAGTCACAGCCCTGATAAAAAGGCTGTGTTATTAAATTACTTTTTGATATTATATCTCCATCAAAAATTCCAACTTTTTTAAAGATTCCCTGGGAACTTTCAAGAAAAGCTGAACCTACTGCCCCCGCCCCTATAACAAGAATAGATTTGCTTTCCATTTTATTTAATCCACAATAGCCGAAAAATAAACTTATTTAAATACATAGTATCTCTTAATGAGATAAATAAATATATTTATAGGATATAAAATTTTATTAAAGTGTATGTACGAAATTATAACGTTAAGGGATAAGGTAAGAGTTGAGCCGAGCAAGCTGGAAGAAGACAGGAAAGAAGCTACTACGGAAATAATAAGAAAAAACTACATAGGAAAGATAATAGAGGACAAGGCTTTACTCATTGGATTAATAGGCATTGACAGCATAGAAGAGGGGATAATAATACCAAATGACGCTTCAATATACTACGATACGATATTCAGGATGCTGGCTTACCTGCCTACTTTACACGAAACTGTTAAGGGGCAAGTTGTGGAAGTAAGCGAGATAGGGGCAATCGTAAACATAGGCCCGATAGACGGATTGGTCCATATTTCACAAACTATGGATGACTTTGTTGATTTCTCCAAAAACGCGCTTACTGGCAGAAGGACAAAAATGACGATAAAAACAGGTGACACTGTAATAGCAAGCATAATAGCAGTGAGCACTAAAGGGATAATGAAAGTGGGATTAACAATGCGTTCACCTGGCCTTGGAAAAATGGGCTCAAAGAAAAAGGAGGCTGCTAAGAAATAATCATGGCATTAAAAGCATGCAGGGTCTGCAATTTTCTGACTGAAGAAAGAAAATGCCCTATGTGTGGTAGCGAGGACCTTTCACTTAAATGGAAAGGCGTTGTTATAATCTCTGACAGCGAAAAATCTGCTATAGCAAATGCAATGAACATTACAAAGAACGGCAAGTACGCCATTTCTGTTGAGTAAATATGGAAGTTAAAATAAACTCTAAGATAGATGATAAGTACCTTGACAGGGAAATAATAAACTTCACTGCAAAATTAAAGAACGGGGAGCCTGCAAAGATAGATGAAACTAGAAAAGCCTTGGAAGAAGAAGGAAAAAATGGTTTTCTTGTTATTTACACTATAAAAAGCACATACGGAAAAAATGAAGCAAAGGGGATAGCACACGTTTACAAAAATGAGGAGATGGCAAAAAAGATACTGCCGAAATACATACTTGAAAAGAATGGTATAAAGAATGGAAAAGAAGAAGCAGAAAAAAAGTGAAATCTGGAAAATGTACAAGATAGAAGGAGAGTCTATAACTAGAGTCAACCGTACATGTCCTAAGTGCGGTGAGGGTACCTTCCTTGCTGAACACGATAATAGATACACGTGCGGAAGATGCGGTTACACTGAATTTAAAAGAAAGGATAAAAATTAAATAAGCGCTGATCCTTATTCTATAAATGTATACTCTGGGTATAGAAAGCACTGCGCACACGTTTGGTGTTGGCATTTCTGAAGATGAAAAGATAATAGCAAATGAAAGAGACACTCTTAAGCCTGCCTCGGGAGGAATAATACCTAGGGAAGCGGCACAGCATCACTTCAAATTTGCCCCTGAGATACTTAAAAGAGCACTTGATAAAAGCGGGCTGAAATTAAGGGATATAGACTTATTCGCATTTTCCCAAGGCCCAGGAATAATACCCTCTCTTAAAGTGGGAGCGCAGCTTTCAACTTTTTTATCAAAGAAATACAATAAAAAACTGATAGGGGTAAACCACTGCATAGCCCATCTTGAAATAGCAAGGCTTTACACCAAATTAAACGACCCGGTTATGCTGTACGTAAGTGGCGGCAACACGCAAATAATAACTTATTACAATGGCACATACATAGTATTCGGTGAAACGCAGGATATAGGAGTGGGAAACCTAATAGACAAAGTGGGGAGAAGATTAAATATACCGTTTCCTGCAGGCCCCAAGATAGAGGAACTAGCAAGGAAAAGCAGACACTACATCGAAATGCCATACAGCATAAAAGGCATGGATGTGAGTTTTTCCGGAATAGAAACGTTTGTATCTAGATTGATAGGCAAGGAAAAGATTGAAGATATATCGTTCTCTCTGCAGGAAACTATCTTTTCAATGCTTATAGAAGCCAGCGAGAGAGCAATGTCATACTGCTTAAAAGACAGTTTAGTAATAACTGGAGGGGTTGCAGCAAACAAAAGGCTAAATGAAATGGGATATAAGATGTGCAAGGACAGAAATGCTTCATTTAAGGCAATACCTATGGAATTTGCCGGTGACAACGGCGCAATGATTGCTTACACAGGTTACCTTATGAGAGATTACGTGCAAAAAGACCTTGCAATAAAACCAAGATTTAGGACCGATACGGTGGAGATAAAATACAGGTAGATATGCCAATGAATGCACCACAGGAGTATTATGAACTAGAGGAAAGGTACAGCAAGGAAAAGGACCTTGAAGAGAAGGAAAGAATACTAAAAAGGATGATGGTTATTCTGCCAAAGCACAAGGGAACAGACAGAGAGTTCGGATCATTAAAAAGAAGGCTTTCCCTTCTAAAAAAGGAGGCAAGCAGAAAGCCGTTAATTCACAAGGCAACCGCAATAAGAAAGAGATGGCCGAGAGTTTCTTTAGTGGGGTTCAGCGATGAAAACGTACTAAAGCTGTTTAATCTAACAAGAATAGACAACCTGCTTTACGGCATAGTAAAGATAAACAATGTGCAGGTTCAGATGCTGTCAATTAAAGACCCGGAAAAAAACAAGGATCTGCTAATACAAAGTGAAATAATAATATCAAAGGAAAAAATAGACAGATACTGTAGCTTCCAAATAATAAGTGAAAAGATAGACGTGGAAAAAGCACTTAGAGACTTTGGAGTCATAGGGGTTTACACTGAAAACTCAAAGGATGCCGTTGCAATGCAAAGGGGTGAAACCGTCAAAGACTTGGTTAAAAAACTGCACCTTAAGACCGAAAAAAACGCTTATGCAGTAGTATTCGGCAAAAGCGCGAAATTTCAAGGACAGAGGGTTGCTCTTTCGCACATATTGGAGGACGAAGACAGAGTCTTCATAAAAACATGAAAACGCTTGCTGTTGGATCTGAAGCTGTTGTATATGAGGAAAAAGGCACAATAATAAAAAAAAGGATAAAAAAGAGATACAGGATAAAGGAGATAGATGAGAAACTCAGAAAAAGCCGAAGCAAGGCAGAATTCAATATAATGCAGTTTCTATACAAAGGTGGATTAAACGTTCCAAAGCCTTTAAAATACAAAGAAGACAAGAAGGAGATCTGGATGGAAAAAATAGAAGGAATACGACTGGCAGAGAAATTTTCAGCCAACGATGCAAAGGAGGTAGGCATTGCAGTTGCAGAAATGCATAACCTAGGTGTGATACATGGGGACCTTACTACCGCAAACATTATAAGAAGAGATAAAAAACTGTATATTATCGATTTCGGACTAAGTTATCATTCATCAAAAGACGAGGATTTTGCAAGCGACATATTCCTGTTTAAAAATGCGCTGAAATCAAAGCACAACGAATTATACAAAGAAGCATACTCATATTTCCTACAGGGTTATAAATCCAAAATTAGAAAAGAATTTAAAGGAATAGATACTCATCTTAAAGATATAGAAGAAAGGAGGAGATATAATGAAAGTTATTAATGTTAAGAACAGGTTCGTGCCTCACTGGCTTAATTACAAGCAGGAGGAAGTAGAACAGCTCATAATAAACAAATCACAGAAGGGCCTTACAAAATCAGAAATAGGCACTGTGTTGAAAGATCAGTATGGAATACCGTCTGTAAAGGACATTACAAAGAAAAGCATAAGCTCTATACTCAAAAGCAGAGGGATACAAGAGCAATTGCCAGAAGACTTAATAGCTCTCTATAAAAAGGCAGTAAAGCTGCACATGCATGTTGATAAGATGAAGAAAGACAAACATTCCATAAGAAGCCTGGTTGTTCTTGAGAACCGGATAAAAAAGCTCATTAAATACTATAAACAGACCAAAGTATTGCCTAAAGATTATGAATATTCACTTGAATCTGCAAGGTTGGTAGTAAAGATATGAATCAGCCCAATTCTTGGTACAAGGTAAAAGCTGTTGATTTTGACAACGCAGAGATAGGCAGCGTCTACGGAAATGAAGCTAATATACCAAAAAGAGTGTTACTTGTAAATGCAAACAATCTGCCCGAGATAAAGACAAAGCCTGGCTTTAAACTTGGCTTTAGATTGATCTCTTCAACCGAAAACACGGCAAACGCGCAGCTTGAATCACTTGTGCTTTCAAGAGAACAAATCGGCAGGATGGTAAGGCATAATTCTTCAAAAATAGAAGTAGTGAGAAAGGTAAAAATAGACGAAAAGGAATATGCAATAAAGGCATTGATAATAATAAACAAGGCAGAGAACAAATACAAAAAATTTGTAAGAGCAGAAGCTAATGAATTCATAGACAATTTAGCCGAAAAGAAGAACTTAAAGGAATTAATTTTGGACGTTCTTGCTGGAAAGGTACAGAACCAACTTCATAAGAAATTAAGCAAGATATACCCCACAAGAGCAACTGAGATAAGGATGATAGAAAGTACGGGCAATTGATTTCATTTTGCATTATAAAAGGCAGTAAGAAGTGATTTAATACTTGAACTAGAATACAAAAACATTCGAAGGTTATAGAAATTTACTAAGATATAAAAAGGATATTTGCCTAAATTAACAATGACTGAAGACTTGGAAAAGTTGCTGGGGTATAACCCAACACCCAAAAAAACAGGGCTTTTAACTAAATTCAAGGAACTTTATCATGAAAAGATTAGCTATTTTAGACCTTATATCGCTTCTCTTGGTGCATTGTCTATTGGCGTTGCAAACTGGAGCAAGGATTTTGCTTACAATACGAAGGTAATCCTTCCTTTTCTGTATACTTATTTCATAGTTGGTGGGCACGAATGGTACAATATAGCACTTGTCCAAGAAGGATTAACAATTGCAGGGCTTACCGCAACTGCTAAGAACAGAGTAAAAACGGCAAAATATGCATTTATGTATGAAATTGGGAGCGCAATAAATGCAGTACTTTATTACACCACGGTTGGTACACACCCCCTTGGAAATTATTACGGTGGAATATGGAACTCAATATTCTATTTCTACCAAGTTCCCATTTTCTTCATGATGCTAAAAAATTACTTTGGAAGAACACGAAAGGATAATAGATCAGAAGCGGAAGCTTAAAATTTAATTTATCGGCCGATTTAAAAAGTCAGTGGACTCGACGGGATTTGAACCCGTAGTCTCTCCCATGCCATGGGAGCGCGTTGCCAATTGCGCCACGAGCCCTTAACAAAGCATAAATACAATCTAAGAATAAAAACATAGGATAAATAAATATTGCTATTTTATCTATGTATGTCCCTGCCGTATTTTTTCAGCCGGTAATCAATCCTATTTAATTCATTTTGTGCGTCCTTAAGCTGTCTTCCAGATAGTTTGCCAGAGTTTATTAAGCCAACCAAATTTTCACGCCTGTCCATTAAACCATTTACTTCTATTTGGTTCTGCATTTGCACATCCAATTTTCCGTTTTCATCCACTGGAGATTTATGGGAGAACCATAAAGGAGGTTTCAATCTCTTGTCAAATGCACTGTTGGGCCCAACAGAAGTAGTAGGGGTGTTTTCTGGAGACTGTTTTTTAAGGAGGTCATTCTCTTGTGTAAGATTCTTAACTTCCTTTTCAGGAGGAGCTTTAGGATATTGCTTTTTAAGGAATTCATTAAAGTCATCAATCTGCTCTCCAATCTCATCTGTAGGATTCCTAACTTCCTTTTCAGGAGGAGCTTTAGGATATTGCTTTTTAAGGAATTCATTAAAGTCATCAATCTGCTCTCCAATCTCATCTGTAGGGTTTCTGGCTTGTTTTAAAGCAGCTTCTTTTTCCTTCTCTTGTCTTTCTTGTTCTGCATGTCTCCTTGCGGCTTCCAATTGTGCTTCTCCAAGCATTTGATCCTGGCTCATTTCTTGTCTTCTTTCCTGTGCCTGTTGATTTCTAAGATTTTCCTGCCTTATCTGCTCAGGGGATTTTGGAACTATAGAATTTGGATCTATTTTATCTGATATCTTCTTAAGTTTTTTATCTATTTCCTTGACGCGCTTTGATCTCGTAGAATCCGATAAATTAAGATTGGGATCTAAGTAAGAATTACGCTGCTTAAGCAAATCCAAAACTTCCTGTTGTCTGCTTTCTTTTGATGTTCTTCTTCTGAACATCCTCTTTGCTAAACCTTGGGTGGGAGGTATACCCAAACCACCTTTGTTTACTGCGTTTGCCATCTGGAAAAGTTCATTGTTCTTTGCTGCTTCTTCCCTGGATTTTTGCAGCTCTTTTGCTTCCTTTCTTCTCTCAAAAAATGACCTTTTAATAGTGCCCTCGTTTTTAAGCCTACGCTCATACATTTTCTTTGCTTCTCTTTTTGAAGGCACTTTACCTAGCGCACCTTGGTTTGCTGCGTTTGCTAAATCAAAAAGATCTCCGGCCTGGTTATTTCCAGTGTTGCTTATAAAGGTATTTTTCTTGTTAAGGTCTTTCTGCTCTTTCTTCAATGCTCTTTTTTGCGACCAGGACAGCTTGTAATTACTTTGGGCATTTGATTTTAAATTCTTTAAAGCCTGATCTCTTGAGAAAAAGCCGGTTAGTTTCTGCAAATCCCTATTATTTGAAAGTTGTTTCTTAGAGTATTGAACCTGCGTAAGCTTTGTCCTATCTGCAACGTTCTTCCAGGCTTCATTTGCCAGTTTGTTTTTTAGCTCGGCCATCCTCAACTGCTCTTGTGGAGTAAGGTTTCCCTTTTTCAACAGATCCCTATACTCTTGAAGAGTAGAAGAATTTGCCTGCTTTCTTTTTCCTATTGAAGAAAGCGCTTTCTGCTGCACCTTTGCCTCTTTTTCTGCTTGTTTATCCTCTTTTGAGCGCTTCGGGCCATGTATGCTTGCCCTTCTAACCAAAAATATCACTAGCAGTATGGCAACAAACAATGGAAGCAAAACTATTGGACTGAAAAGGAAGCCTGCAAACCCAGGTATTAGCAATGCAATCAAGAGAAAGACTATGAAAAGCAGGATGGCCCTTAAAACCATATTGCTGTGAGTTTTTACTCCTCTTAGGAGCAGAATTATGAAGACGGCTACTGTAATTATTCCAAATACAAGCGGGAGTATACTAAGTATGTTAATATGCAGTATGGAGTTTACAGAATTGGTAAGACCTGTGTCATTTTCAAATAAGATTATAATAAGAAAAAGCGCAACAACCAGGCCAATCAACCTTATAGACCTAGGAGACTTAACTGCGGCAAGCATCCCCAATATCAATGCTATAAATGCCAGAACTATAAAGGTGTTTAGGAAGAAATGCAGCAAAGTATTATCACTATAAAGAAGAAAGAAGGTTACAAGTGCAAAGATGAAGGAAATTGCAATTCTCCCGCTAGAAAGCTGTGTCCTATCCAACGCTATCGCGAATATTATAAACATCACTATTGCAAAGAATCCTGCATAAATGTAGGAATTTCCAGAAGATAGCCCCGAAAGAAATGATGCGCTTGAAGTAGATGTAGATGGGGGAGGTATCCCCGGCTGTGCATGAGCCAATGATATTGAAAGCATGGATAATAAGAGCAAAATAACTGCCAGATGACTTATTTTCATATTTTAATATAACTTTTATGAGTTATAAATTTAGTTTTTAGAAAGGTTTTTAAATGAAAAGCAAGATTTAAGAATTGCAAATTACTATACTATAAAATGAAAGAAGAAGACATGGAACTAAAAGGAAAGACGAAAAAGCTCAAGAAAAAGACTGTGGAAGAGGCCCCATCGGAAGAAGAGAACATGTCCCAGATGGAGTTTGAAACAAACACAGAATGCCCTAAATGCGGCCAGAAAAAGATAATATCTTGGACCGAGCAGACAAGAAGCTCAGATGAACCGCCAACTAGGTTCTATAAGTGCGTAAACTGCGGTTATACTTGGAGAGAGTACAGTTAATAAGCCCATGGAAGATACTGACCTTATAATAATAGGAGCAGGACCGACAGGAATGTTTGCAACTTTTTGTGCAGGCCTTAGAGAGATAAACAGCATAACCCTTGAAAGCTTGGACACACATGGTGGGCAGATGCTGGAACTTTATCCTGAAAAGATGGTGTACGACGTGCAAGCTGTTCCGAAGATGAAGGCCATAGAACTGTCAGATAAAATGTACGAGCAGAGCATGCTTTTCAAAAGAAGGATTGAATTCAATTCAAAGGTAACAGATATAATACCTGAAAATGATAGATTCACAATAGAAGTTAACGGTCAGAAAAAATACACCAGCAAAGCAGTCCTTATATGCGGGGGAGTAGGAGATTTCCACCCAAATAAGTTAGGTATAAATGGAGAAGAGCAATATGAAGGAAAAGGCCTGTACTACGCAGTAAAGTCCGTAAAGGACTTCAAGGACAAAACAGTTGCGGTTATCGGCGGTGGGGATTCGGCTTTTGATTACC
The DNA here is from genome assembly GCA_021834945.1 of Nanobdellota archaeon. The sequence goes on from JAKBRA010000005.1 coordinate 20,083, forward strand.
AGATGCAGATTTCTCCAGTTTGCAAGAAGAGCTACATAATACAGCACAACAACACTTTTAAAGCAGCCGAATCTAGCGTTGATGCAGTAAAAAGAGACAGTAAAGCCGAGATAATAATGAATACTGATGTTAAAAGTATCAACGGCGATGGAAACACTGTGAAAAGCATAGAACTTTTTGATAACACAAATAAAACAAGCAAAACACTTGAGGTTGATGCTGTAGTGGTTGCAATAGGCTACAAAGTTAATCCCTCTGTCTTCAAATCCCTTCCAATAGAGACAACTAACAGATACATAAAGGTGGACCACAACTACAAAACCAGCATTGACGGCGTTTATGCTGCTGGTGATATAGCAAACGTAACTGATGAACCTAAGTTTGCCCTTATAGCAGTCGGCGGTGCGGAAGCATACATAGCAATAAACAACATAAAAAAGTACATTTCTCCAAATGCATCCCTTTTTGGAGGGCACAGCTCCTCTCTTAACTTATGATTTACACAACATTAAATCAAAAAATCATAAAAACAGTATATAAAAAGAGGGATAACTGGTCACATAAGGGCAACTTTGGCAAAGTTTTAGTAGTTGGTGGATCTGAGGAATATACTGGCTCACCCGCAATAGTCGCCCTTTCTGCATTAAGGGCTGGAGCTGACCTAACAAAGATAATTGCGCCAAGAAGAGCAGCAGACACATGTGCGGGATTCTCTCCAGAGATAATAACTGAAGCGATTAATGGAGTGGAACTAAATTCAAGCGCTTTTCATATTATAAAGGAAGAGTCAGAGAAATACAATGTAATGGTCTTGGGAAATGGGATAAAAACAGGGTATGAGCAAACTATTCTTGTAAACAAGATTCTAAAAGAGATAAGCATGAAAATAGTATTAGATGCGGATGCGATAAAGGTGGCTGATGCTAACCAGCTTGCAAAGAATATAGTTATAACGCCGAATTCAAACGAATTCAAAATACTTTTCAAGGAAGACCCTTCCAAAGACTTGGAAAAGAGAATAAAGCAAGTTTACGAGAAAGCAAGAGAATTCAACACGACTATAATATTGAAGGGTCATGTAGACGTAATATCAAACGGTGAAAACACATTCATTAACAAGAACAATTCGGTGTATATGACAAAAGGCGGGACAGGGGATTCATTAGCAGGGATAACTGCAGCAATGATGTGCCAGAATAACAATTTAGTAGAGGCAGCTGCAGCTGCAGCTTTTATAAATGGTTATACTGGAAGAACGGTTGCGAAAAAAGAAAGAGAATCATTTTCGGTAATGCACTTAATAGACAACATAGGTGAAACTATTAATAAATGGAGATATCAATGATATTCATACTTTTTCCTAAGTTCCTCAAAATCAGTTGAAGCTGAATCCAAAATAACAAGATCTAGATTATCTGCATTTATCCTGAACTGTTTCATCGAATCGCTTTCCCTTACAGTTATCGTATTGTCTTTCATAGTATCATAATCAACTGTAAAGGCTAGCTTTATTCCGACTTCTTCCGCCCTTCTGTACCTTTTTCCTATGCTTCCATTTTCACTGTACAATATATCATTCCGGTACCTTGAACTATTGAAAAGAGAATTTGCTTTGACATCTAGATTATCCTTTGATACCAAGGGGAATATTGCAGCCTTAAAAGGGGATATAGAACTATTCATAGAAAGCCAAGCTCTTTGCTCATCTTTCCTAAATGAAGAGAACAAAAGAAGATAAAACAGCCTGTCAGTTCCCATGGACATCTCAAATATCTGCGGTATCTTTCCTTCTATTCTCAAACCCTTCGCACCGTACTCTTCGTATGCCGAGAGGTCATGCTCTCCGCGGTTATTGCATGCAACCAGCTCTATCCATTGCTCTTGTTTTCTTATTTCAACGTCAAAAGATTCCTTTGAGTAAAATGCCTTGTCCTCATAAAGTTTTCTGTACCTTATATCTTCGTTTCTGAATCCTACTCTTAGCAAAAATTCATGGACTTTTGCTATTCCATATGCAGTTACACTGCTTTTTATTACTCCCTTTAAAAGTGCATCGCTAATTGCTATTTCGCCCAGTCCACTATCCTCTTTGTCATAAACGTTTATTTTGAAGTCTTTATCAAGCTTGAAATTATCTTCTACAAAGAAGATTTCTATATCATTCTGATAAAATTCTCTCTGCCTCAAAAGATTGTTTCTTGGGGATATCTCATTTCTGAATGCTTTGCCAACTTGTGCTATTGCCATTGGAAGCTTTTTGCCGTAAGCCTCAAAGACTCTTTTAAAATCAAGAAATATTGACTGACAAGCTTCGGGCCTAAGATAAGCTGGAATATCTTCGCCCACCTTCAAAGGAAACATTGTTCCGAATTTTTTTATTCCGTCCAATTCTCCGCCACACTTGCTGCACTTTATGGAATATTCCTTTATGTACTTCAGATATTCATCTTCCGTTAAACCCTCAAAGTTTTTGCTGCTGTCTTTTTCCTCTAAAAGCTTGTCAACTCTATAAACAGTCCCGCACTTGCTGCACTTTATCTCCATGTCAAAAAAGTTGGCTTCATGCCCGGAGGCCTGTAACACTATCTTTGGAAGAACAACGCTGCCTGAAATTTCAAAGCCATTCATTGAATAAAGAGTCTGTCTCCACTGTTCTAACAAATTGTTGAGTATTCTTACGCCTATCGGGCCATAGTCCCAAAATCCGGCTATGTTATCGCTGAACACTTCCGAAGAATGGAAAAATATCCCTCTAGAAAGTGCTATCCTTAAAAGCTCGTCGTCTCTTTCTTCTTTTGTATCCATCTAATGAAATAAAGTTAGTGGCTTAAATTAATTACTTTCTGCTTCTTTTCTTGTGGATTACTTTCTTTTTACCACTCTCATTGCTCTTGTTTTTGCGGGTTTTTAAGTACAGCCTATATTCAAAGACTATGCCTGCAAGTACTACCCCTATTGCTATTCCTAGAACTATAAAACTTATCTCCTCCAACAAAGGAGCTACAGGAGTTGAAACAGGTATTGGCTGAAGTGAAGGAGTGTGGGGTATAAGGCTAGCATTTGAAACAAGCATACCAAGCTGCGTAAAGTCCCTTGCTTCTGTTTCGAAAAGCAGGTACTCAGAAAAATCAGAATTGCTTACATTTGAGGGGTTGTAGAACTGGTTTCCAAAATAGTAATAGCTTATCCCCAAAAAAGGAGTTATTCCGCTTGCTTCTGCGGAATTTATTGTATTAAGAGTTGCAATTGCGCTTTGGTTACCTATTTGTGACAGTACTGAAATGTTGATAAGGCTGTTTTCTTCTATAAGCATCTGAGCTAAGCTTATTGATTCTATGGATGCAAATATTGATGAAATGTAATTACCGCTGTAATATCTTGACTGTGCAGAACTCAAGTAAGACTGCATTTCAGATACCTCCGGAGGCAAATCTACGCCGAGTAAACTTGCGTAATCATTGTAGGAAGATGCCTTGTAAAGGTAGTAATTACTCAATGCTTCATACTGAGACTGCGAAAAGTTAGAACTTCCCTTTGGAAGTATTGAAACCCAAAAGTACGCGGTCTGGGCTTTTACTGCCGCAAGCGAATAATAATAGATTGCATTTTGCAAGTCTCCTGAAGAAAGGCTTTGAATTGAATCATTTAGATAATTCCTGGCCTGCATAAGTCTGTCAAAAGCTATGAACTTTAGTATTAAAGTAGAGGAATTGGAAACATAATTCGATGATATGTTGTTCTCTATTCCTTTTATTGTAGAATTTTCTTGGGAAATTAAAGTATTTACAAATGAGTCTTGACCTGAAGAAGGCAAGCTCTCAAGAAGTTTTGCCTGTAACAGATCAGATGAAGAAGTTATCATGCTGCTGGCTGCAACATAATAACTACCATTGGCCGCCTCTGCTTTCTGTGCTGACATGTCTGACATCGCTTCATTTATAAGCAGCTGTATGGAAGAGTTGCTATCGTTAACACTAGGCAAAGATGAATATAAGCTATTTTGATATGAATCAAACTGCAAGTAAGTCTGCTTCATTAATGAAAGGTAAAGACTTGTTTGTATATTGTAATCAACGGTTGGGGTTATATTATATCCCGTAAAGTACTGGAATGCCTGATATTCTGAGCTTACAGGAATTGGAATTTCCCCATGTGCTTCATCATAAGAAAGTGCAGCTGATGAGATTGTGTCGGTAGAGGGATAAAGAAACGTTTTTATATGCTGATTCGCGGCAGCTTCAGATTTCTGTGAAACGTCTCCCACTATGCCAACGCTGCCGTCCGGATTGGCAGTACCTGTCATTGCAACGTTTTTATTTAGAGGTTTACCGGATAATATTGACATGGCCGCCATTGTAAATGCTGATCCTGCGCTTGGCCCTCCAACTTCAACAGAAGAAGAAGTAATGTAATAATAGAAATTGTAATTGTCACAGTTAACATTAAGCAGCTGACAAGCCAATTCTGCTGACAGTACCGCCTGTGCCTGCGTGTCTGTCTGAGTCAAGGGGGTTGATCCCAAAAAAACCTGGCCGGTTCCATTTGTTATTGTAAGATTAAGAAGCGCAGGCACACCTACCAATGTGCCGTTTGAAGAATTTGTAACTCCAAATATGTAAAGGCTGGTAGAACCAACTACATTCTGTACACCTTGTGCATGCACAGCGCCTACCATTAAAAATGCAGCAAGCAATAATGAAAGGATAAAAAGTCTTGAATCCATTTATTTAATAATAACCTGATCATTTATAAATTTATAGGAGAAATTTAATAAAAATAAATAATTTAAATAAATTATATGATAAAACTTATATTGAATGCCGACGATTTCGGTCATTCTAAAATATTTAATACTGAGATAATAAAGCTTCTAAGAGAAGGAAAATTAAAATCTACAACGGTAATGGTCAAAAGAGTAGACCCGACGCAAAAATACCAGATTGAAGAGCTTGGGATACTTAGAAAAGACGGAATAAGCATAGGGATTCATTTTGAAATAGATGAAAACGAGGACATAAGAAAACAGATAGAAGAGCAGTATTCACTATTCTTTAATATTTTCGGTTTCCAGCCTTCGCATTTTGACATACACATGCCGAAATACAGATTAATGGAGAACGCCGCTTTGGAAATAATAAAGTTTGGGGATGAAAAGGCTGTGCCCGTAAGAAACCTAGGTCTAAATGAAACAGGAAAACACACAAGTGAGAAAGCATTCTTCGCAACAAACCACAGCATAGAAGAAATCTATTCCTATATTGATGATATGCAGGAAGGGAAAAGCTATGAAATAATAGTGCATCCCGGTATGTTTGACCCCGAATCTAAATCTTCACTTAACAAGGACAGAGAGCAGGACATATTAAAAGTGAATCTAATAAACAAGAAGATAAAACAAAGACCCGAGATAAAAATTATAAGTTACCTTGATCTGTAATTAAGAGAAGCTGCTTGATTCTAACTTGTTCTTGAAGTTCTGCAATGCTTCTATAAGCAGTGGCAGTTCATCGAAATTAACCGTCAAACTAGTCTTTATTCTTTCCTCTTCCTTTCCGTCTTTTTCCATGGTATAACCTTTCTTTATGCTTATGAATGTTATCTCTTTTTCCCCTTCTGTTCCCTTTGTAAGTCCTATCTTTATAAAATTTCTTGAGCCTTCTCTTGTTATCTTCTCAACTGGCTCTGCTACATCCTTGAATTCCATAGAAAAACTAAGTAGACATTAAGATTTAAGCATTTCTGTTAAACTGTTTAAGAATTACAGAAACTACTTTTCAAGAAGCTTCTTTGCGGTTTCAATATCTTCCTTTGTCTTTATGCTGAGCCATCCGCCGTTGTAGATATAGCCAAAAAGCAGGCCATCCTTTGCCAGCAAAGGTAGCAGATCCGTTTTTATGTTCCACTCCAAATCACCGGGTGGGATGTACTTGAAAACATCCTGGTCTAACAGGAAAATAGATGTAGGTATCAGCTTTGAATTCACGGGCTCAGGCAGCTTTTCATACGTGAGTATCTTGCTTCCCTTCAATGTAACCCTGTCTTTTGTAGGAAACGAAACATCAGTTGGCATGTATATCGCCATAGAAGCAGGGCTATTGTGCGCCATGTGGAATTTAAGCATGTCTCTTAAATCAATGTCAAATATCGAATCGCCGGTTACAAACAAAGTTGTTGTTCCAACGTACTGCTTTACCCTTTCGAGAGCCTTCGCACTTCCCTTTAAGTTATTGTCATCTATGTACTTTATGTCAACTCCGTATCCTTCACCGTTTTTCAATATTGAGAATATCTGCTTCAATAGTTCAGTCTTCCCGGATATCATTATGCTCCTGAAGTTGTTTACCCTGAGCTTTGAAATTATCCTTTCTATTACAGTTGATTCACCTATCTTTACCAATGGCCTGTAATAATCCGTTCCATTGACTGTGAATTCCCCACCGCAAAGGATTATTGCGGTGTTCTGTTTCTCAAAGTACTTTCTTAGTATGTCCTCAACGGCTTCGCTCTTTGACCTATAGTAAATATTGTCAACTAAAGAGTCAAGTTTTGCGACAACATCTGCGTCGATTGTAAAAGAGGTTCTTGCTTTCATATCATTATATAGATCTTCTTAGTTTAATACTTAGCCAAATTCACATATATAAAACTAACGGTTTAAGAAAAGTTTAAATACTAATAAAGTCATTAGGAAATGTAAATAAAATACTAAGATTCTTATATGAGCATAGTAAAAACAGGAACAACGACATTAGGATTAGTGTACAAAGACGGAGTAATCCTTGCAGCAGATAGAAGGGCAACTGCAGATCACATAGTCGCTAATAAGAATGCAGAAAAAGTCATGGCTATAAGCGATAGTATAGGCATAACAACGGCCGGGATGGTTGCTGATTTGCAGGCCATGGTTAGATTAATGAGATCAGAGCTTACTCTTTATGAGATAAGGTCAGGTTCAAAATTGGATACCGACGGAGCGGTTAGCTTATTGAGTGCAATACTTTTCAATAAAAGGCTTTCTATGAATTTGATTTACGGTGAGTTTATAATAGGCGGATACGACAAAGAGCCAAAGCTTTTCTCAATAGATGAAGCCGGTGGACAGGGAAAGGACAAATTCACTGTAACTGGCAGCGGCGGAATATTCGCATTAGGTGTGCTTGAAGGTGATTACAAAGACAACATGACAGAAGAGGAAGCAATAAAACTGGCATATAAGGCAATCTCTTCTTCGATAAAAAGAGATGTTTACACTGGAGAAGGAATAGACATAGCAGTAATAAACAAAAAAGGTTACAAGAAACTTTCAGACGAAGAAATACAGAAAGTAGTAAGCAAGTAATGCATCTTTTTCATTTATCTTATGGGATAAACTGATTATTGGAATTTTAGCCTATGGTAGAGACTTTATATTAATTTATGGACATAAAAAAGGAAATAACGGAATTCATAGCTGACAAGTCCCTTATAGAGGACATAAACTTCGAGGTTTCAAACATAGTTATATACACAAAGAACAGAAACTTCTTTCTTGACAATACAGAAGTTATAAGGAACCTTGTAAGCAAAGAGAAGAAAAGAGTAGAAGTAAGGCTTGATCCATCTCTTTTAATGAATGAAAAAGAAGCAGAAGAAAAGATAAGAAAGATGGATTTTGGGGAAGCACACATAACTGATTTTTGGTTTGACGAGCCCAGAAGCATTGTAACGATAGAGGCCGAAAGGCCGGAGATTTTATCGGGGGACAGAAAAGCGGGCATAAACAGGATAAAAGAAGAAACAGGCTGGTCTGTTATACTTGCGCGTTCCCCGCTCATAAAATCCGATATAGTAAAGGCTATAAGGGAGATGCTTTATGACAATTCAAAATTCAGGAGAAAAATGCTTAATGAAATCGGAGAAAGCATATACAACTCGAAATTTGAGGTTGACGACAAGTACTGGGTAAGGATAAGCGCCTTAGGCGCATTCAGACACGTTGGAAGGTCTGCAGTGTTGGTACAAACGCCGATAAGTTCCGTGCTTTTGGATGTAGGTGTTGATGTAAGCAACCCAAAGGAACCTGTCCCGAGAGTAGACGCTCCGGAGTTTGACATTTCTAAGTTAGCCGCAGTAGTGATAACGCACAGCCATCTAGATCACTGCGGTTTCCTTCCTGCGCTTTACAAATATGGTTACAAAGGACCAGTATACTCAACTGCCCCGACAAGGGATGTTATGACCTTACTTCATTTAGATTACATAAACCTGGCAAGCAGGACAAACTCAAAATTATTATTTGATGTTGACGACGTCAAAGAAATGCTTAAGCACTCAATAACACTGCCTTTCCATGAAGTTACTGACATAACGCCTGACATAAGGATAACGCTGCACAATGCCGGTCACATCCTGGGATCAGCAATGATACATTTAAACATAGGAAACGGCTTCTACAACGTACTTTACACGGGAGATTTCAAGTATGACAATTCAAAGACGCTAAACAGGGCAGAAACGCAGTTTGAAAGGGTTGAAACGCTAATAATGGAAAGCACTTATGGTGGAGAGTCTGATACGCAGCCATCTAGAACAGAAACGGAACAGTTCTTCCTTGATATAATAAGCAAGACAATAGCAAACAACGGCAAAGTGCTTGTACCAGTACTTGGTGTCGGAAGGGCCCAGGAATTGATGCTTCTCATAGAGGAATGGCAGCGCTATGGCCTTTTGCCTGAAGCACCTGTAATAGTTGACGGAATGCTTTGGGACGTAACTGCAATCTACACTGTTTACCCCGAATTCATGAACAGCGAAACAAGAAACAGGATAATAGCGCACAACAACAACCCTTTCTTATCGCCAATATTCAAGCACACTGTCAGTGAAGAAGAAAGACAGCAAGTTCTTGCAGGCGGGCCCGCAATCATACTTGCAACATCTGGAATGTTAAATGGCGGACCAGCCGTTAGCTACTTTGCAAATTTGTGTGAAGATCCGAAGAACGCCATTGTTCTCGTTTCTTACCAAGGAGTTGGAACACTTGGAAGAACAATACAAAACGGAGGAAGAGAGGTTGATATAGAACTTAATGGAAAGCTGAGACATTTCTCGGTAAGTGCATTAGTTTACTCCATAGAGGGTTTTTCCGGCCACTCTGATAGAAAGCAACTGGAAAGATTCGTAAATGACATAAGGCCAAGACCGAGAAAAATAATAATAGGGCACGGCGAAGAAGGGAAGATACTGGAGCTTTCTAGCTACATAAGGAAGAGGTTCAGGGTAGAGACGCACGCTCCACATGTACTGGATGCTTTGCGCCTAAAATAATCAGTTCAAAGCCTTCTGTATGTAAAGCTTGTACACAGATTCTAAAGCCTTTATGTATGCCGGCAGGATCTTTTCCCTTCCGTCATTAAACTGATCGAAGCCGTATTCCTTGAAGCTTTCATCTGATGCTAAGTTTGCAATGAATTCCACAACCAATTCGCTGTAGACAAACTCTTGCAATAGCTTGTTGTCAACCAGCATTCTTTCTAGGTACTTAACCCTGTTGTAAAACCTTCCGAAAAGTTTCCTGTCTACATAATCCTTGTTGGTTTCAAACCAGTATCTAAGAAGAGCTTTTCCCCCATTTTTATTGTTAATGTACCTTACATCTTCATCTGCTTCCTTAAAGTCGTTGTATCTTTTACCACTCGGATCAGTAGGATCATAGAAATTGCCATATTCTTGGTAAGCCTTTGAATAGGCCCTGAAAACGCCGTAACCTAAGTTGAAAAACTGTGCAGTTATCTGTGAATTGGAAAGAAGAGCTTCCAGCTTTTTCATCGTCAAAGGTTTTTCCATTTTAATCGTTGTTAATCCTGTAAATAAGTTCAACCACCTTTCCGAAAATCCATATAAGCTCTTCGTCTTTATCTTTCGGTGTGAACCTTCTTTTTCCAAGGTAGAAAAACTCGTCTCCCTCAGCTTCCATCAATGAATCATTGAACTGCGCGTTTATGAAATTACTGTACAGAGAGCCATATCCGCTTTTTCCGAATTTCTCTAGTATTTTGTTTTTCAGGCCCATTATTCTTTCATACTCGTTTCCAAAAACGGCTTTCGGCCTGTAATCTCCAGAATCCACTAAGTACCTGTACATTATTCCGCGATAAGCGCCGTTCTTTTCCGATAGCTCTTCTGCTATCTCATCAAATTCCTGCTTCTTCTCATTTGGAAACATTTTCCGTATATTTTCATTGAACTTGCCCTCCTCATACATGTCAGACAAAAAAGAGAATACGTTATAGCCCAAAGAATCGACCTGTTTTTTGAACTGGCTCTGTGAAAGAAATATCTCAAGCCTGCTTTCAGCCCTAGGAATGTCTTCCATCCATTATTATATGAATTAATAACAAATAAGTACTTTTCCGGCCAATTAAACATTTTTATTATAAAACTTCCATTATAAGCAGTGAAAAAAGACGTTTTAATTATTGGCTTGTCTTCCCTTCCAGGAGGGGGAAAGGATTACATAGCAGACATTCTAACAGAAAAATACGGATTTTACAAGATTTCCCCCGGTGACATAATAAGAGAGAAACTTTCAAAGATGAAGAAGGGGAAGATTTCAAGAGAAGAGCAGCAAAAACTCCAAGGCATACTGAGGAAAAAGTATGGAAAAGACTATGTAATGGAGCTCTGCATGAAAAGGATAAAAAGCGTGAAAAAAGACAGGATAGCAATAGCCGGGATACGCTTTCCAAACGACATTAAGTTCTTCAAGAGGCAGAAGGGGGTAAAATTCTACAACATATTCGTATATGCCCCTGTGATGGTAAGGTTCAAAAGAACAATGGACAGAAAAAGGATTGACGCTCCTTCATCATACAAGGAGTTTTTAAACGGCGACAGAAACGAAAGAAAGATATTCAATTTAAAGGAAACCGAAAAGCTTTCGGATTTCAGGCTCGAAAACAGCGAAAACGAATCTGCGGAATTAAATGAAAAGATAAAAAGGATAATTGAAAAAACAATGTAATTCTATAAAAACTAAGTCTTTTTTTCCGCTCACTTTTTCAACATCTCTATGTAATCTGCTAAGGAGTTGGACAGAATTTTCCAGCTTTTTGGCCTGCATTCAAATGGTATGTAATTGTTAACACTCGCTGGAATATGCGCTTCGCTTATGCCCCTGAGCTTGTTAACTATAGGCACTAAACTAAAATACACCCCTGTTCAGCTGGTGACATCATTTGTTTTCTGTACATAGATAATAGGGGATTTGTTAATTATTTATAGTTATAAAAAAATTACAAAAATTCAATTTTCTTTGTCAACTTTTATAGCTTCTTCTATGCTCAAGTATGCTTTTCCTTCGTCTTTTACTACTTTACTTTTTTTTATTTTTATTGCATAATTGAAATTCGGGCCATCCAAAACGGCTGTCTCTGCTTCTCCGCCTTCAAAGCCAAGGTTGAACCTGTATCTTCTGCTTAGATCTATGAGCTTTTCTAGGTTTTCGTTGTCTATTTCCTTGCCAAGCCATCCTTCATCCAAGCCGTCAGCAGAAACTGACACTATCACTGCATGAAAGCCGTCTTTTATCAAGTTTCTGAGGTACTGCTCAATGTTAACGTGCCATAGTGGTGTTATAGAAACAAGTCCTAAGTCACTGAGGATTGCATTAATTCTACTGTACTGGTATTCGCTTGCGAGAGCACCGCTTACCACTCCCTCTATTTTATATCTTTCCTTTATGTCAGCTATAAAATTCCTTAAATCAGAAAGCTCCTCTTCTTTTATTCCTTTTGTCTTATGCCTTTCCAGAGGTATTAAAAGAGCATCTGCCTGCATTTGAAGAAGTTTATCACCCACAGTGTGGAACATGTATGAGTCCTTGTTTTCCGAGTACATGTTCATCAAACATACCACTTCATTCTCTTTTCCTGCTAGGAATGCTGAGTAAGTCGAATCTTTTCCGCCAGTAAACAACGCTCCAACTTTCATATAATCACCTAAACTAAGATATATATTGCTAATTTAATTTAATAGTTATATGATGAAACAGTTCATGCTTGCCAACGAGAAAGTAATAAGGTCAGAGAAGCCTTCCATACTGGGGCAGAAGGAATTTTGGAGAGGGGTATGGCTTATTGTTATCTCTATTGTAATATTTGCCGCTTTGTCAATCTTTGAACCTTCTTATGACCTTTCCTTTTCTGCCGCTCTTTCCTATGTAGGTATAAAGAACATCCCATTTATTGGAGCTCTTCCCATTATTTCAACAGTTTTGGAGATTATAGGTATAATATATATACTTATTTCTGAGCTGCAGGTCTACTTTATAGAATACATAATAACCAATTCCAGAGTGATAATACAAAAAGGAGTCATAGCAAAGGACACAAACATAATCCTTCCTTCAAAGATAAGCGATGTTTCAGTTGACATAAGCATTTTAGACAGGATACTTAAACTAGGGAAGGTTGTTATACGGCCAGAAGAGCAGGGCCGGCCCAACATTGTACTTAGAGGCATACGTGATCCGTATTCCTTTCAAGGAGCGGTTCTAAAGCTTATCGGCAACGTGACATATCAGAATCCAAATGGAAGCTGAGGTTTTAACCAGGCAAGCAGGTTTTTTCCTTTCTTCGCTTACTACAATTTCGCTTGCTGTCCTATCCATAGAATTCATTTTAGATTACAAGCTTTCCTTCTTTCCTTTCTCGTTTATAATTGTACTTTACCTTGCCGGCCTTTACCTTAGAAACAGATTCTGGAGAAAGGCATGGAAAAAAGACAGAAAAACGCTTTTTAGGTATTCATATGTGATCATATGGATTATTGGTATAGCATTGCTCCTTATCTTCCTCTACTTTGGAAACAATCAAATTGTTATCTATCCTTTAAGCCACTACGCTCTTAACTTTTACTTACTCCTAATTGCATTGCTATGGACTGTTTATTCCGCCTTGGAGCTTTATATGGTAGACAGCATAAGCTCACTGGCAAAATACAAGAATGCCAATTACCTTGCTATAGCTGCAATTCTTTTAGTAGACATATCATTCTTTGTAATGAACCGCTTCGTTTACATCCTGCCGATATCCTTAATATTGCTTTCAGTGTCAACTTTAGTTTCCGGGATAAGAGTAGAAAAGATATACTGAACCATTTTATAGAATGAATTTAGAAAACAAAAATTTTGGCTAATTTTAACTGCCTATACCTGCTATTGTTCCTGTTGCATTATAAGTCGCTGTAAGCTTGTTAGCACTAATTTCGTAAGTTAATACTCCAAATGCACTAAATGCAGCTCCCGACTTACAGCTAGCCGTAGATGAAACTAAATTAAAGCTGCTGCCCTGTGATATTATTGAAGTAGAAGGAATTAACGTTCCAGATGTTGGAGTAATTCCGCTTCCAGAAGAATAACTTGAACTTATAATTGTTGCGGAGTTTGCACCGTCAGGTAAAGAATTCACAGAGAAGGACACCTCTAATCCACTGCTATTACACACCAC
>JAKBRA010000028.1 GCA_021834945.1 Nanobdellota archaeon
TTATTAGTTATCTTATTCGTTTATGCAAGCAAACAAACATAGCAATAGACCTGCAAAGGAACCGCAGAAAAAAGCGGTAGATATGCAGGAAAGAAAGATAGTGAGGATTGCAGATACTGATCTAGATGGCAGCAAGAAAGTCAGGGATCTTTTAAGGTCTATAACGGGGATAAGCTTTTCATATTCTAACGCATTGATGAAGGTTTTGAAGATACCGGAGGAAAAGAAGCTGCAGGATTTAGACGAGAAGCAATTAAATGAATTAAAGGAAGCTTTGTCTAATCCATTCAAGTACAAGATACCACACTGGCTTTTCAACTGGAGAAGGGACGAAACAACCGGTTTGGACTATCATGTTTTAAGCAATGAATTGAGGTCAAAGACAACGTTGCAGATACAGAAGATAAAGACAAGCAGATCATACAGAGGTTACAGGCATTCCTTTAACTATAAGATGAGAGGGCAGAAGGTAAGGTCAAGGGGAGCAAACTTCCACGGAAGGGTTGGCAGTTCACTTGGCGTCATAAAGAAGAAAGAGCAGCCACAGGCTGGAGCTAACAAGAAGTGATTATGGGAACAGCAAAAAGGCCGTCAAAGAAATACAGGTCTCCGTTGAGGATATGGGACAAGCCAAGGATAGAAAGAGATAAAGTATTGAGGAACAAATACGGCTTTAAGAATAAGAAGGAATTGTGGAAAGTCGAATCACTGCTTAGGAACATAAGGCTTAGGGCAAGGGAGCTCGTAGGTTTGAAGGCTTTGAATTTAGGGCAAGAGGAAGAGAAGGAGTTCATAGCCACATTAAGTAAAAGAGGACTGGTGAGCAGCAATGCAACGGTAGATGATGTACTTGAATTGAATCTAGAAAACCTGATGGACAGAAGGCTGCAAACATTTGTGTTGAAAAAGGAAATGGCAAGAAGCATAAGAGAGGCAAGGCAGGTGATAACGCACAGGCACATACTTGTGGACGGAAAGATAATAGACAGCCCTTCTTACATGGTAAAAAAAGATGAAGAGGATAAAATAGAATTTGCAGAATCCTCTCCTCTGTCGTCACCAACACATCCAGTAAGAGCTAAAAAGGAGGAAAAACAATAATAGGCTATGGAAAGAGAAAAAGTGGGGATAGCGCACATTTATGCTACAATGAACAACACTATAATACATGTTACTGATCTAAGCAATGCATACACGTTTTCAATAAAGAGCGGCGGATCGCAGGTTAAAGCTGATAGGCTTGGTTCATCGCCAAGGGCCGCAATGGATGCCGCAAAGAAAGTTGCAGAGGAAATAACTGCCAAGGGCATAAGGGATGTTTACGTTAAGGTAAGAGCAGTAGGAGGAATAGGCTCAAAGACAACAGGTCCAGGAGCAAGGCCTGCAATAAAAGCATTGGAAAGAAGTGGAGTTAATATTTTAAACATTGAGAATGTGACGCCGGTACCGCATGACGGCTGTAAAAGAAAAGGCGGAAGGAAAGGGAGAAGGATGTAAATATGAAAGCAGAGCTACTTGAAAACAAGGAAAACACGGCAAGGATTTTGCTTGAGGATACAAAGGTCTCGCTTGTTAATGCGCTTCGTCGTTCAATAATAAACGGAGTAAACACGCTTGCAATAGAGGACGTTACCATATACAAAAACACAAGTTTCATGTACGATGAGATACTAGCTTCAAGGCTTGGTTTGATACCGCTAAAAACGCCGATTGAACTGAAGGGCAAGGGAAAGTTCAGTTTTAAGCTCAAGGAGATAGGGCCTAAGGCTGTACACGCTTCTGATTTAGTGCCTTCAGACAAGGACGTTGTGCCGGCAATACCTGAAATGCTGATAATAAACCTTAAAGAGGGAGAGGCAATAGATTTAGAGGCCGAAACAGCGTGGGGCAACGGAGCAGAGCACTCAAAGTTCACGCCAGCTCATGTTTTCTACCATTTTTATCCAAAGATAACAATACCAAACAGCAAGGTAAAGGGAGCCGCAAAGATAGCTTCCCTGTGCCCGGTAAACATACTTGACGGAGATAAAGATACTTTGTCTGTAAAGAAGGGAAAGCTAAGCGAATGCATTTTATGTAAGGCATGCGAAGACTATGCGGGTTCAGATGTAATAAGCGTTACCTCAGAGACTAACAAAATAATATTTGATATTGAAAGCTGGGGACAATTAACCATAAAGGAAATACTCAATGAGGCAGTTTCAACACTGGAAGATGAAGTAAAGGAAATAGCCCAGAAAGTATAATTCTTTAGAATTGTCACATTTTTATTTATCAAAGGCATATCTTTTTAATGAAAGCCGCAGCAAAGAAAAACGCATACATTCTTTCATTCTTTGCTTTATTTCTGGTATTCATTGGCCTAGTCCTTTTTCTGGTATTAGTTGAAAGCGGCATAATCTCATTTCACAATCAGACATTAACAGTTACAAGCTTTTCATGCAGCCCATCAGGAACCGTTGTAAATGTTTACAAAGGAGTGGGGCAGCCGGTCAACCTTACAAATGTAATTTTGACTGTAAGCAGTGTTCAACACAGCCTTTTGAACAGTAACATGGAAATAAAAGGAGGAATCGGTTACTATTCCCTGGATTTTCCTTACAGGTGCCTTTCAGAAAATGAGAATTTGCAAGTGAAAGTTTACTATGAAAGCTATTCCTATGCTACTCAGTCATTCAATGGAGGAAACAATTTCTTCTCCTCGTTGATTTCAAACACAAGGGCTTAATTTCCGTTGAGAAGGTTGTCCTTAAGAAAGCCTTTTGCCTTCAGTGAATCCCAGTCGTTTTTATTGTATTTGTAAAGTATGTCTGCCTTCTTGTCATGCTCTATCTGCCATGGCTTGATGAGAACAATATCCCCCTCGTTTATCCAGAGATACCTGCTTATGCTGCCTTTGACCTGGCAGAGCCTTATCTTATCGTCTGCGCATTTTACGTACATCCTGCCGAAGCCAAGCATCTGCGTAACGTAACCTAGCATTTCATCGTTTTTAGGGAATCTAAACCGTGGAACTTCTGTCATATTTATATGATTATGTAAGGAAAGGTTATAAAGCTTGCTTACAGGGAATAAATCTGCGCGTGCTTTACGCCGTCTATCTCTATCACGCTTTTTGGATCTACTAAGTTGTTTTTTATTGCAAGTTCGACTATTTCATTGCCTATGAGATTTACGTTTCTGCCGTTGCCTATTGACTCAGAAATCTCTTCCCATTCAAATGTTTCGCTGCCGTAAAAGTCCTTCGATACTGTAAATTCTATCTCCCTTTCCTTGTCAACAAGCGTTTTTCCCAGTATTTCGCTGTCGCACGCCGCTATGATTTCCCTTGAAGTGTCTTTCCCGTGTATCTTAGCTGTGAATGCCATCACTTAATTCTCCCTACAGGGTACTCAGCTCCGCAGCCCAGGCATTTGACAAAGTAGTTCTTTTCCACCTTCTCCATGTGCGTATCCGGTGAGCCGCACTGCTTGCATATGACAAATTCCTTTATGTACTGCGCTATTTTTTCGTTTACAAGCTTTCTTGAGAATCTACCTCCTAGAGTTACCTTTCCGCTTTCATCTATCTGTCCGGGGGCAGTAAGCTCATGCATTAAAAACTTAGAGATGTGGCTTACCGGCCGGTTTATGTACTTCGAAAGCTTGTCAAGAAAGACAATTGTTTTCTGGCCAACCTGCTGAACGTCAACCTCGGGGGGGTTAAACCTGTCGGCCTTGTTTTCCTTTTTCTCTTTCAGTATGTTGTTTACAAGTTCATCGTATTCCATGTCTACTTAATGAGCTGCATGTTTTTTATGCTTTCTATTTTGTTAAAGGAATACCTGCTTAAGTCTATTAGTTTTATGTTGCTAAGCGAAAGAGTTACTGTGTCATTGTAAGTGTCTATATCGCCAAGAACTTCAACAAGGTCACCCTTCTTGAATTTGTCTATGTCCCTGAACATGCTGCTTTGGAAATGTACAAGTATGCTGGAAAACGTGTCGTCAAGTATCAAGTAGCCTCCTTTAGTTTCCTGGTTTATTTCGATTGCGGCTATAGATCCAATCAAATGCATCCTGTATATCTTTACAGATTTAAAGGAGATGAAGCTTCCGCTGCTGTCATTTCCTTTTTCCCCTTCCTTTACAACAGTCAACGGCAGCATAAAATAAGTGTAGTCCATATCAAAGCAGTTTTATGAACGATGGTTTCGGTTCAAATATCTCTCCCTCCCTTTTCAGTACTGATATCGCAGAATCAACCTTGTCCTGGTCTATTCCTGCCTTTTCCGCATCCTCATAAATCTTTGAAAGCGGAACCGAGCTGCCCATTGGCATCGAGTCTATCTCGCTTTTTATCATTGATTTTACAGTTAAGACAGTGTTTCTCTGCGATGATGATATTCCTGTTGTTATCCTGTCTATATCAAATTGCCCGGTGCTGCTGTCTATTCCAACATCCCCAAGATATGCCATCATCAAATCTATCGCACGCTTTGCATCCTCTACGGTTGCGTAATCCGATAATCTAACCTTTGCGCTTGCTTCCGTAAGCCTTACAACAGCCTCAAGCTGCCTTGCAGATATCGGTATTGGCTTCACTTCTTCGCCCTCTGTTGAATACTGTGACCTTAGCTTGAGGTAAAAGTCCTGTATCACCTTCATTGCATCCACAGACATTTTCGGTTTGATATTCTGCTTTGCATATGCGATGTATTTCTTCATTATGTTTGGAGGTATCTCAGGCTTGTTCTTGTTTATGTCTCTGTTTGCTTCAAGTATCCTCTGCGCAATTAAGGTATCTGTTTCCTTATCCGGCCTGTCCTTCAATATGAATATTAAATCGAAACGGTTTATCAATGTCGGCGGAAGCTCAATCTGTGAGGATATCACATCGAATGGATTAAATCTTCCAAGCTTTGGATTTGCGGCTGCAAGTACGCTTGTCTGTGCGGTAAGCGTTGCATGTATGTTGGCTTTTGAGATGCTTATTGAATTGTGAGATACTATACCGTTTACTATTAAAGTATGCGTAGGAAGTACCCCTACATCATATACAAATTCCTTTTCGTATTTTATTTTTCTTATTCCTTTAATTTTTGTAAGGGTCAAATCACCTACTGCTAATCCTTTTAGTGTTTTTATAGTTTGGGTTGTCTCTTCCATTTCGTTTATAATTTTAATGAGGGCATTTTTGTATACGTTTTCTCTTTGGTAAATTTTATGACTTCTAGATTTGGTTTTTACTTTTTTGTTTTCCCAGTAATTTATTAAAGACGATGAAACTTCAGAATGATTCCCTAAATCTAAACACGAAATTCCCAGCTGCATACGTATTTTTATTAATTTATTTAAATCTATTTGTCTGTCTGAAAAAATTGTGTCCTTTGCGGTTTTTACTGTATCTAACTTTTTGTCCATATACAATATCAGCTTTCTGAATTTTCTCGAAGAGAGTCTGTTATTCCGGTTTGCATTCGATGATATTACTCTTGACTGCTTTATTCTTAATCTGTCGCTTATACGCTTTAAAGTTTTACTTATATCATCTATTGAGTCATTACGTGAAGTGCTTGTCATCTTATCAGTTATTTGGTCCAATAGAACTTTATTCTTCCGTATTGAAATAAAGCCAACGTTTTCTTTAAATTTAATTAGGTTTTTTATACCCGTTATATCTAGTTTGTAAAAAGGCTTTCCGGTATCAAGTTTTTCTTCGTATACTGTGGATGTTATCCCAAATCTTAAAAGAAGCGTGCTTACCTGTTCAAGTTTTTGTCTGCATGAAGACACTAATCCAACTCTGTTTTTTGTCGCAAATCCATCGCCTTCAAACATGGCTTTAAGAAGCTCTGATACATTTTTGTTTGAAGTTCTCATTAGTAAATCTGGAATTTTCTTTTTGTCGCTTTTTTGTAGAATAGAATTATCTATTGCGTTTAAGTATTCTACTATTGATTTGGAAATTGCTCTAACAAAATAGCAAGTTTTTGAGATGTACTTGTTTTTCATAATTTTAGGTGGCCGCATCTGTACATAAGGTTTGACATTAAATATTTTATAGGTTAAATCAAAAAAATCTTTAATCAAGTTTATGTCAGTATTTGTAAAGTTGACACCGTTTTTTATGCCGCGGTTTAACTCATAACTTCCGTCTGTCAGCAAATAGCCCATCCAACGGCAAAACGAAGAGTCGTTATGCACTAAATTATTTTTTACTGCAACTGCTTCTATTGGCATTCCTTGGTCTATACCAGAGATTGGTAAAAATGAAGGTATGGGTATCTGCATTCCCTTTTCAAGTTTTTCAGCAGAAATAGTCTTAAATTCCCCCTCCTTAAATATCCATATAGGGTGGTTTGGCGTAACAGTTAACCTTCTTCCATTGGCAAATTCGATAGTTATTAAGGTCTTTTCAGCTTTGTGTCTGCTCAATTGGAAAGCATTAGTTTCAAATATCTTATCAAAATCTGTTGTAAGAAGTTTTATATTTAAATCCTTAGCATCGAGAATTTCGCAATTCTTCCCTTCTATTACTTTATCCCTGTTTATTTCTAGATATTTTTCGACTAATTTTCCAATTTCTACTTCCGAACCATCCGATAAAAGAACTCTTGAATCATATGAATAACTTTGCTGTTCAAGCGCCTCGTGCATTGCAACCCTGTCATCCTTGTTCATCTTGTCAAGCTCATCTATCATCAGTAATCCTTTATTGGTAAGAGGAAGTGCTCCTGCTTCAAGTATGTAGCTTCTCGTAGCTTCATCCTTTATTATAGTTGCAGTCAAACCGGCTGCACTGGATCCCATACCTACAACATACCTTGCTTTAGGCGCTATCCCGGTTACGTATTTCAAAAGAGAACTCTTCGAAGTATTGTGTGAAACTATTCCATTTGCTATAAATCTGTGGCTTTTTGGTACCTCTATGTCATAAACGTCTTCTTTCCCAAGTGTTCTAATTTCTACAACTCTTTCAAATCTTTTTTCTCTGTGTCCGTTTATGTTCTTTAAAGATTTCACAATATCCCTGAGTTTTTCAGTTTTCCTTTTTGATGCAAAGCCTATTTTTTTGTAGAATTTCAATATGTCTTCCGCTTTTCTTATTACAAGATTGTTGCCGTTTGATTTTTTATCAAATACAATTCTAGATTGTATG
>JAKBRA010000029.1 GCA_021834945.1 Nanobdellota archaeon
GATGTAAACGCAGCAATAAACATAAGAAATTTCGGTCTTAATCAAATAGGATTAAATCAAATACCCTCGGACAGAGGGGAATATAAGCCTGTGGAGAATTCTCTGACGGCGGAACTCGTTAAGCTGAATATTCAAGCAAGGTCTACGAGCCATGATTCAGAGAAGCAGGAACTATACGCTATGAAGAAGTTAAAACTTTTAATAGGAGCTGGAAGTCCATGAATTCATTCATGAGAGGATGTCACGTTATAGCCCTGTAGTGTAGCGGCCAAGCACGAGGGCCTTTGGAGCCCTAGACACCGGTTCAAATCCGGTCAGGGCTAATAAATAATATGGGTAATGGTATCTAAAAGAAATGGCGCTGCTTTAAAGAGTTTTTCAAAAGTTTATAAATTTGTGTTGCATATTTTTTCTGTAGGCTTTTATTTTTCATTCTCTGAATTATGCAACAACCGAGCCTGTTGCATAAATATCCTCCTAGACCATAAATCCAAGTAAATCTTTTCCATGTTTTGCCTTTGCCAGCTTAAAGTCTAAGTTATCTTAAGCAGCTTGTTGTACATCAAACATTTGATGAGCATCTCTTTCCTCAGGTTATTCCGCTTCCTGGAGGAAGCGTGTCCTCCAAATATTGCTTTAAAGGTAGAATAGAACCTCTCAACCGAGTTCTTTTGCCGTATCCACTCTTTTCCTTCCATTTATCCTGATGATATTTTATCTTGTTTTTATCCACACAAATTCATCAGCAGGAAGGAAACGCATCCTTCCTTTCAGTCTATTCGTTTTAATACCGAATTGCTCTATGACGGCTTTCCACCTGGCAGAACTTTCTCCCTGCCTAATTGAGAAGTTCTTCCTTATCCTTATGCCACTTCATAAGGAATCTAAAGGCACTGGCTTGACTATTTCAGTCTCAGAATAAACAAAGGGTTTCCCCCTCTTTCCTTTGTTCATCTGCAGCAGCTCTATCACACTGTCTCCAACTATCTTCTTCAGTTCGTCTATAACAAACTGTAGTTTTTTCTGGACTAAATCTTTAAATCCTTTCACTGCTTCTTCATTCATAAATACCTAATAGGAGGCATTTGTTTGATTTATCGTTTATTGCAGGCTGTTAGTAATTGAATTATGCAACAGCCTCCACCAAGTACAAAGTATAAATTTTCTAAACTACTTAATTATATCACAGATAAATTTAGAATATGACACTTAACACAAATATCAAATTTAGTTCTATGAAGAGAAAGATTCAAGTTTTAGATCGATTTGAAGGATATTGTCCAGTATGTGGTAGGAAAACGCATCAGATATTAGCCTACGTTTATCAAAAAGAAAAAATACCAATTATCGCAGTTGTAGTGGCTGTAAGACGTTACTTACCTGCATTTTATGGAGTAATATGTGAGAACTGCAACACTGTTCTAAGATCAACAGGATACTCAAAAGAAATCGCAAAGAGATATGGAGGAGGTGCGTTTAGCTTCAAGCATAAGTTAGCATTGGAACAAAAACTAAGAAAAATGGAGATAAGATTTATTAAAACTATGAAAAATCCAAAATAATTCAAAAAATAAAGAAAAGACCGTTGAAAACTCTATCTGAGTTAAAAGTTAAAACTACTCTAAGCGCTTAAGTCGCATGAAAATTCAAAAACATAAGATGAAAGTATAAAAACAAGAGAATGCAACAAATAATATGGCATACATTAAGCCAATAACCTTTTTTCTTGCTTTTAGCATCACAGTAATAACATTGCTATCTACTTCTTTATATTTCGTAGCAGGTGCTTCAGTTCCATCGCAAAGCATTGTTATCAATCATACAGCGTCGGTTTTTTCCTCCCAATCTCTCAGTATGTATCTGCAGTCCATTAAGAATTCTACTGTAGTTGTAAACGGATATGTGAGCGGGGCAAATTATCTTGTATGGAACTGGGGGAATGATCAAACCACCATTGGCTTCTTCCCACAGACACACACCTATTCCAAAACGGGCTCGTACAACATTACAGTCAGTGCTTATAACAATGGGAGTTGTACGCCTTATGCAACGAGTTCGATTAGAGTCAACGTATCTAAACTGAGTACGGCCCTTCCAGAAAACAAAAGTGGGGTTTCGTATCCTTTTTCAGTTCATTACTCGCCATATGAAACGATTCCAGCAAACGGAACCAAAAATTTATTTTTTAGCACCGAAAGCTCCCCTTCTGGACTGAGTTTTGGTGTGTATAATGGCAGTACTTTAATAAAGATTTTACAGAACGGTAAGACATTGTACAATTCTATTATCAATGGCAGTCCATTTAATTATGTAATTACAAAAGGGGGATCAAGCTTTGGCTATGTAAATTTTAATTCAGTGGGATGCGTAGAAATGCAGGTAAAAGGGGAAGGCAAATCAGGTGCAGTGTTTGCGTATAATGCATACAATTACAGCATAAATAATGCTACAGCATCCCTTATAATGTACCCACCACAATTTGCTGTAAATATAGGTCCATCTCGGACTCCTCAGAACGCAGGTATGTCATTTTTGCTGAGAGCGCCAGTCTACTCAAAACCTACCCCACTAGCGATATGGATAGGGGAAGGATTTTCCTCAGGTGAAAAAGAGTGGTGGGCACAGATAGGGTTCAATAACTGGAGAGGTAATTATATGACTTCGTACGCGGGTTGGGGTATCTTCTCAAACATATTCGGTAACATCGGAGGTACAGATTTCAATTATTCGCTGATTGCAGGTGATACCTACAACTTCACTATGGTTCTTAAAAACAACACAACGTGGGCTTTTCTGGTCAATGGCACCAATATAGTTGAAGGTGACTTGACTGGCTACTTTAACACTACAAGTGCTGTAGCAAACGAAGGCGCGGATTTGGGTCTAGAGACCTTAACTGCAGCTACAGATAGCGTTAATATAACAAACGAGATTTTGATACCATCAATGATGGAATTTAAGATAAATGGAACCTGGACTAAGCCGATATCCTTGCGTGTTATGGCGATAGGAGAAAATTGGTGGAATGGGGTTGCACCAATATCCAATGGTATCGCGCTATGGGGCATAAGTGGTAATCTCCAAAACAGCTCTATACCTCCGGGAGCTCTGTATTTCAACGACTCTTTGGCACCTCTCTATGCCGTTACCCTCTATAATACTTCAATGTTACAAAGCCTAAACACTTCTACGAATAAAAGCAAATCCGGCAATACTACTTATAAAACACCTACATCCGGAAGTACCGATTCATTAACTATTCTTTACACCTTCTTTGTAGCCTTTATAAGGGCCATACTAAATTCGATAACCGCTCTATTAAAAGCACTTTAAAATTGTTAGGTATAAATTAATATTTCCTTACCAGATTTCATTTAATTAGTAATCCTCCGCAGCACATCTTTGCCAAAAAATACTGTACGAGCTGTTTAGGAATAAGGTACAGAGAATCTAACGGATACAAATCATATATTTAAAGGTTAGATGCGAAGATAGGCTGCCTACGACGGCTTATACATCGTTACACGAAAATATTTTTAAGTTCAAAAGCAATCCAAGGCAAGTATTGTCGCAGAAGCGGGAAAGTCAGGAGACGACTTACACTTTCGGGACTACTGAACTAATTTAACTATCTGCTGAGGGATAATCGTTCACACCTACTTTCAATAATGAGATTAGGCTATATAGTTATTTGATCTAACGCTGGAAACGCCCTATATAACAAAAGTTTATATATTCAGATTTACTCCTTTTTATTAAGGTGGTTGTCATGTCACTTTTCGGCGGGAATAAAAGCATGAAGCAGGATAGTTCCAAAGGTGGAACTCCTAAATGGTTAAAAAATGGAGAAAAGATACTAGATGAGTTCGGTGAATGTTCTACAAGTATAGGGAAAGAAGCATCTGAAAACGTGGGAATTGTAAAAACAACAAATCGCGTTAGTTTTGGTCAAGTTGTCATAACAAACAAAAGAATACTCTTCTTTAAGAAGTCTGGCCTGTTTGGAGGTAGCGACGATGAAGAGCTGGGAGACACGGTAACTAAACCGTCGAACTTTGCTTATCTTGCTACTGAGCCTAATAAGGAAGGATTTCAGTTATGGTTTGACATGGCAGAAATAAAGAAAAGAATATCGGAGTCTAGACCTGCGGATGGAAGAAAACTAAAACCAGATTTCGTTCCAGTAACGTTAGTTACAGGTGTCAACTGGGTAGAAAAAGGGGTTTTTGGAAAGCAGCAAATAGGCTTGCACGTTCTCCCTTTCATCCCAGCGTTAAT
Source organism: Nanobdellota archaeon (assembly GCA_021834945.1). The sequence goes on from JAKBRA010000029.1 coordinate 4,279, forward strand.
GGAACAAATTAAGGAGAATAGCGCTAAGAAGGAAGAGTACGGTAAAAGGAAAAGCCTTTTCTGGAAGATGGAAACCAAATTAGCTGGTTCTCAACGAGATCTACTTGACAAGATGGCATTTGGAGGCTTTATACTTTTTATAAAGTTCGAAGGTCAAGATATGAAAAGTCTAAATAAATTTGTGCAGCTTCTTTCTGATAAAGTAACTGCTGCGGCAAATTATAGGTCAAATGAGGCACTTATATTGAAAGATTACTTTCACTAGCATGGCATCTAAAGCCTCTGATATAAAAGCAAGGAGGATGAACCCATTAGGAGATATCTTTGTTTCTTTTAAGTATCAATTTAAATCATTTTTCGGCACAATTATATCTCTTTCGATCCTAGTTAGCATTCTGTTTTTACTTATAATTGGAGCGTATGCAGTTCTATTTGGACATGCAAGCCTTAATATTCAGTCTATAACTTCGGCTATAGAATCTTTGTTCGGAAATGCCAACGCACTTTTTAGCAGCAGCTTCCAGATAATCTGGTATATAACAGTATTAGTCGCTGCATTAGTAGGTGGGGCAATCTTATTAGAAATCGGGTCTAAATATAGCTATTTTCTTTTTGCACAGCCAAGCAGCAGATATTCAATAGTAATAGGAAGATATCTAGCTGCGTTTGTTGGTTCTGCCATAATTATGGCGGTTTATTATATAACGGCGATTTTAGTTTCACTTTATTTATTTCATTCAACTGCCTCGATTATTTCACTCTTAATATCGTTTTCGGAGACTCTCTTAATTATTCTAGCCGTCCTTTCTCTCATAGTCTTTATCGGCTCTCCCTCAGATAACCCCCAAGCCGCATCGATGGCTACGCTGTTCTTGCTTCTTTTTGGATTCTATCTCTTAATGGGGTTCCTGCCGATGTTTTACCCTACTACGGAACCATGGTTCATGCTGAATTATGCAGCTGAATCTGCTTACACTGTTTTTTCCAGTACATTTCAGCATGTTACTGTTTCAAATCAATCCGTCCAACATCCGCCAATTTCTCCGAAGGTTTCAGGATTAAATGGATTCTCTGTATCCGGTGTGACACCCAGTAAATCTGTCACTGTTGGATCTACCACAGGTGGAAATGAGCAGTTAATGATGTTTTTAGGTGAAAATTTCCCGGGCGGTGTAATATTAGAATGGGTAAATTTCACATTTCCCAATCACACTAATGCCTCTTATTCATTCTATAATGAGGTCATAAATCCTTCACTCTCAATTGGAGTGCCATTTGAATATAATATCTCCCCCGGTGCCACTTACCCTATAGGGGTCAACATATCTTACCGCCAGCCAGGTATGAGTCAATCGTTTAGCGCATATGGAACCGTATACGTAAACAGTTCTGACCTCGCATCACCGTATACATATATTATTAGGGATACATATCAGCCTTATCCATTGGAATCTGCTGAGATTGCCGCAGGCTATACAATATTCTTCCTGTCTTTAGGTCTCTTAATATATGGAAGAAGAGAGATTAAGTGAAAGCTATGGGATCGGTAAAGCTAATTAAAGTATGCAAGAGTTTTGGTAAAAAGTTAGTTCTTGACAATGTCTCTTTTGAAACCTCGCAGAATGGAGCAATAGGCTATCTTGGCCCGAATGGTGCTGGTAAAACGACAACATTCAAGGTACTTCTTGGGTTATTAAAGCCAACTTCTGGGACAGCGTACATAAATGGATTCGATGTAAGAAAGGATCGCAAAAGGGCCCTCTTAAACGTCGGTTCGATAGTTGAGTCTCCTGAAGGACAGCCAGGTCAAAACGTGCGAGAAGCAATAGAGATGGCAGGCGCTTACAAAGGTCTCAATAAGCAGAAGGTCGTAGCGCAGATAGAAAAGTATGAATCATCGTTAAAGTTGCCTGATTTATCTCTAAGAATAAATGAACTGTCAAAGGGATTAAAGCAGCGTGTGGCTCTTATGATGGCGCTTATTGCAGAGCCGGATGTGCTTATACTAGATGAACCGACAGAGGGGCTTGATCCAGCCGAAAGAATAAGATTCATGCAACTGATCAACAAAATAAAAAAAGATAGACTTATCATGATAAGTTCGCACATTATCCCTGAGATTAAGGAAGTTTGTGATTCAATCATACTAATAAACAATGGGAAAATAATCGACAGCGGGAGTACAAGCGAACTGCAAAGAAAATACGGTTCATTGGAAAAGATGTACATGAAGATGGTGGGTTGAACATACTTGAGAACTTGCGATGTTCATAAATCTTGCCAATCAACATAAGTCAATATTCCAGCAGATTATTGAATATAACCAAAAAATAGCGTTTTAAAGTTAAAGACAATAATACACATTAAGATAGCGCTAATATGTACAAATTACCTATTTTAAGTGTATATAACTTTAAATGAGGCTGTTGCATAAATAATCTGTAGATTTTTACGCAAAAGCCCCAGTTTTTGCAGTTTTGAGTCTTCTTGATATTTCTGTGGGTTTTGCTCACAAACAATGAAGATTTAATTGATTTTAAAACATGTCTCTATCTTACCATAAACAGCTAAATCAAGGTACGTTTGGATTTACGCAACAGCCTCGAGTTTTTCAAAAGTTTATAAATTTGTGTTGCATATTTTTCTGTAGGCTTTTATTTTTCATTCTCTGAATTATGCAACAACCTTAATCTTTTTAAACTGCCGAAGATATTAGTATTAATATGAATGTAATATGGAATTATTGATGACACTTATTCCGGTTGTGCTCACGCTTACGATTTTCGTTATAGGAATTCTTGGGGTCAAATTTGCTCTGGATATTTACAAATACAATAGGTCTTCTAAGGGCT
>JAKBRA010000030.1 GCA_021834945.1 Nanobdellota archaeon
GTTGTTATAATACTGTATTATATGAAAAGGTTGAAAAAAGCAGTTTTTCATCGTTATATGAAAAAATTACGCAAATCATTAGTTACGCTACTGCATTATGCAAAAAGTTTTATTAAATTCATAGCTAACGGAAGCAAGCATCTTTTTGTGAAGATTAGAAAACGTAAGTAATAAGATATCTATAGTATAGTTTATTTTAAGGACTAAAATTAAATAGTATTTATATTTTTATTTTCATAATAATTAATGATAAAAGGCATAGCTTCTGACTTAGACGGGACTTTGATAGACACGGCAAAGTTGCTCGCAAAGGCTTGGGAAGATGCTTTTAAATCCGAAGGGGTTGAAGTAGGCTATAACGAGCTTTACAATAATACCAAAGGCATAGCATCTAAAGACATAATCCGCAGGTATAAAAGGGAAAGCGGTCCGGAGGATTTAATCAGGATAAAAGAAAAGAGGAAGGCCAATTTTCTCAATCTTGTAAAGGAAGGTAATCAACTGCTTTATCCTGAGACCCTGAAAGTCATAAGTGAAATAAGGGAACATGGTATAAAATTTGCCATTTCCACAAGCATGGCTAGAGACCTTCTTGATAAGGTATTAGCATTGTCTGGATTAGCTAAAGCAGTAGATGCGGTTGTCAGCTCAGATGACGTTAAAAATGGAAAACCCGAGCCGGACATCTTCTTGGAGGCTTTTAGAAGAATTAATGTAAATCCAAAAGACGGTATTGTGGTAGGGGATAGTGAAAATGACATCATCCCGGGCAAAAAGATAGGGGCATTTACCGTCTTTATATCCAGAGAAGGGGATAAATCTAGTATAGCTGATGCAAATATAACTGATTTGGAGGAACTTTTGAAGCTTTTGTAAGATGGAAAATGCCATTTCAGTAAAGAATCTTTACAAGAAGTTTGGAAAAACAGTTGCATTGGACGGCATATCCTTTATTTCAAAAGAAGGCGTCAATATAATCCTCGGTCCGAATGGTGCAGGAAAGAGCACATTTTTGAGGTGCGTGATAGGTCTATATAAGCCAAGCAGTGGTTCTGTTTTAGTATTTGGTAAAAGGCCTTATTTTGATGACGAAATCAGGAATAGAATGGCGCTTCTTTCAGATAATTATGCACTGTATGACTTTTTGACGGTAAAGCAAAATCTCAGGTTCTTCGGTAATCTTTACAAGCTTAATGACAACGAGATATACGAGAAAAGCAAGATGATATTAAAAGAGATGGATGCCATAAAGTTTTTCGATAGAAAGGTCGTAGAATTAAGCAGGGGGACAAAGCAGAAGATAGCATTTTGCAGGGCAATGCTCAATGATCCTGACGTTCTACTGCTTGATGAGCCGACTGCCTTTTTGGATGCAAGTTCCTCGGAATGGATAAGAAATTTTATTCTGGATTACGGAAGAAAGAGAAAAACAATACTTTTTGTAACGCAGAAACTTGACGAGGTTTCAAGATTTAATTCAAGACTTATTATAATGAGGGAAGGCAGGATCGTAGAGGACACTACAACGTACAATATATATAATGAAATTATGAAGTCCTCTAGTATATTAATAAGATTTGCAAGGCCGGTTGCCGTTTCCATGCTTAAAAGGATAGGCTATAAATTTGATTCAATGGAAAGCAAGGAAGTGAGCAGCGCAAAATTTTACATAAACAGCTATAAGGATGTTAATCTTTTGATAGGAAAATTGATAAAGAACAAGGCCTTTGTGCTGGGTATAGACTACATAGAACCATTAGTGGAAAGGATATCAAAGGGCGGTTAACATGAAACTAAACAAAATATACCAGGTTACGTGGAAGGACATAAAGGAAACATTTAGCAGCATACTAATCTTCGGGCCGATGTTCGGTATACCTTTGGCCTTTGCAATAATCCTTCCAGTTTTATCTTTATACATAGCTGTTCATGAAGCACCAAGCATTGCGGCTGCGATAAAATTACCGAATATAAGCGCAGCTTTGCCCGCCTTTAAAAGCATAGCATTCATGGATTACTTCTCAATAAACATATTGGGACCAATAACCATGACAATGCCAATAATAACCTCTGCAGTGATAGCAGCAGACAGCTTTGCTGGAGAAAAAGAAAGGAAAACTGCCGAGTCATTACTTTCAACACCATTGAGCAAGACAGAGCTTTTGCTTGGCAAGATCTTCGCTTCTTTCCTGCCGGCAGTGATAATGGCGGTTATCGCATTTGTCCTTTACGGCTCAATTGTAAATTATCTGGCTTTCCAGCAGTTTCATCTTTTTATCCTTCCGACTCTGCCGTGGCTGCTCATGTTGGCGGCAGTGCCTTTCCTTGCCCTTGCACCGATATCAATAGTGGTTTTGATATCCTCACATGTTAAAGGTGTGAAAGAAGCACAGCAGCTTACATCCCTTTTAGTGCTTCCACTGCTTGTTTTGCCGTTTGCTTCTCTATTAGGTTTGGCGTCTTTATCTGTTTCCTTTATGCTTTACCTTATTCTCTTCTTAGTTGTGTTTGATTTTGTCCTTTTCTATGTAAGCCTTGCAGTTTTTCACAGAGAATCGCTTATAAGTTGATGTATAGCGTGCTTTTTAATATCAAAACAGCATAAATTATTTTATGAAGATAATATTCACCGATGTAAGTGATTTCGAATACCCCGTCATTTCGAAATTCGCGGAGGAAAACAAGGATTTAGCCGTTGTAGTATACAAGGAGGGCGTAGACAGATTGCAGGAAAAGGATTTTGATGCAGAGATGCTTTCCGTTTTCATAAATTCAAAGGTTTCAAGCGAGGTAATATCTAGATTTACTAAACTAAGGTTTATATTTACCCGTTCTACAGGTTTTGATCACATTGATTTACAGGCATGCAGGGAAAAGAGGATAACAGTATGCAACGTTCCTGATTATGGAAGCCAGACCGTTGCGGAATTTACCTTCTTTCTCATGCTGTCACTTTTTAGAAAGATAAACTTTTCAAATAACAGCGGAGTGAAATTTTCAAGAGGAAGAGAGCTTTACGGCAAAACAATAGGTATAATAGGGGCGGGCAAGATAGGAAACAACGTAGGAAGAATGGCAAAGTCATTTCAAATGAATACTATATATTATAACAGAAGCAGAAGCGAGTACCTTGAAAACCTCGATGCCAAAAAAGTAGAGCTTGAAGATTTACTGAAGAATTCGGATGTAGTTACCGTGCATGTACCATTAAACGACGGGACTTTTCACCTTATAAACAAAGACAACATAAAATTGATGAAAAAAGATGCTTTTCTGATAAACACTGCAAGAGGCGCAATTTTAGAAACAGACGCAGTTATAGATGCGTTGGACTCAAAAAGAATAGGGGGCGTTGCACTCGATGTGATTGAAGGTGAAGAGTTTTCAGGAAGGGAAATGGAAATTATAAGAAAAAAGGAAAACTATGATGTGCTTAAAAATGTGTTGGAAAGGAGCATACTTAGAAACTTTGAAAATGCGATACTGACACCGCACATAGCATATGATACGGAAGAAGCATTATCAAGAATAGTTTTTTCTACATTTGATAACGTATTAAAAGCGCATAAGGGGTTAGAGGTCAGCAATATCGTTGAATAAAATGGAAAAATGGTTTGTAAACAAGAACGTGCTTTATCTTTCCCTGTCGGCTTTTTTTGCTGATGCAGGGTACCAGACAGTAATAGCCCTTTTTCCAGTGTTTCTAGTGCTTTTCTTGAAAGCACCCGTTTATTATCTAGGAGTAATCTACGCTCTGCAGTACGGAATAGGCGCGGTTTTCGCATATCTTGGAGGAGTGCTTGCAGACAGATACAGCAAGAAAAAAGTGGCCATAATCGGAAATTCCTTGATTCCGATATTGTCATTTCTGGGCATAGCGGCAAGCTTGCTATTATCGCCATTGCTTTTTCTTATAGGATGGTGGGCCAGAGATTCTAGGAGCCCGGCAAGAAGATCATTGGTTGCTTTAGCTTCAGATGAAAAACACAGGAAAAAGGCGTTTGGAGTATTGCATGCCCTAGATTTGGGGGGCGGCGCAGTCGGCATAATATATCTTATAATACTCCTTTACTTTGGCGTAGGATACAGTATATTGTTTCTAGTAACAATCATTCCTTTGGTTATATCAACGCTTTTTATAGTAAAATCAAACGTGAACGAAAGGGTAAAGGCTGCTTTAAAAACGAAGTTAAACGCTAGAAAAATGGCCATAAACAAGGAAACGATGCTGGGCGTTCTGATTGCAACCTCCTTATTCGGCTTCAGTTACTACAGTTTGGGTTATCCAATACTTACTATAGCGCAGAGCTCGAATGACGTTTTCGGCGTGTTCTCTTATCTAATATTTCTTTTGATATCCGCATTTGCAGGTTATTATCTTGGAAGCAGGGCGGGTAAAATGAAAATAATAAGCTATCTTTCTCTTCTTGGCTATGCCCTTGCAGGGGTGGGCTCTTTGCTGATAGGGATTTTTTACATTTTCAGTTTAAACATAGCAATAGCGTATCTTGGAGTGCTTGTTTTGGGATTTGCAGTCGGAGCGATAGAAACGTTTGAACCGACCATAATATCGGTTACTTCCCAAAAGGACAAAAGTGCAAAGAGCTTCGGCTATCTTTCTTCTTCCAGAAGCATAGGCCTGTTTACCGGTAATCTTCTGATGGGGATACTCTACTTTTTTAATCCGTTTTATTCCTATTTCTATGCCTTTTTAGTCTCTATTCTTGCAGCCGTTATCGTATACCTTTTTGGGAAAAGATTGGTGTTCTAGATTAAAACAGGATATAAAACCTACATACAAATATCGATAAAAACCTGCTATCAAAAGTAAATCGGATTTTCTGGTTATCTCTTATTTCTTCGAGTGTTTTTTCTTCTTCGAGGATTTAACGGCTTTCTTTTTTACTGCTTTTTTAGGAGTAGCAGGCTCCTGTTCTTTTGCCAAATTTATAAGGTTATTTAGAGAACTGAATAAGACGTCCAAGTTCTTCTTTATCTTGTCATTCATCGAATCGATAGCTTCATGCGCGGCCATTGACATATCCTCATGCTCCTGTCGTGAAATCTCACCGTGATTGTATCTTAAGTTATAGTCCTTTAGCTTGGCCATTTCATTCTCTATTTCGTCTTCCAAGGCCTTTACAGCGACCGCTGATTCTCTGGCTTGTACGAGATCAGCGTTTACTTCATGCAATTCTATCTTTTTCATATTAAATGTATTAAATTTATACTTAAATAGCTTTTGTTTTGTTTGAATTACTTGAATTCAATATACAGCAAGAGTTACTGCGCATAAAATTATAAACAATAACCCTTCAATAATACTATGTTCGAGGTAGAAGCAAGAGGTAAATTAACTGTAAGCACTGCTGAGATAGTTAAAATATTTAAAAAACTAAATGCTAAATTCCTTGGCAAAACCAGGAGATTTTCATTGATTTACCTGAGAAATAAAGGCGCGGACAAAAATAACCCTGTTGATCTTCGGATAAGAGTTACAAATGGCAAAGCGGAGATAATATTAAAATATGGAAAATGGGGGGCGTTTGACAGCAGAGAGGAAGTATCTGTTCCGATATCCATTAAGGACTTTTCAAATGCCGTAGAAATGCTAAGATTGATCGGTTGGACACATGGGGTAATAAATGTCAATGATCGTTATAAATTCAGATATAAAGGAATAGAATTTGTGTTTGTAGACAACGGGGTTGCAACCTATTTCGAAGCCGAGAGGCTTACAAAAACCAAGGGCAAAATAGCAGAAGAACGCAAGTATATAACAAAAATATGCAATGAACTCGGAGTAAAGCCTTTCAGTGACGTTGAATTCTATGATCTTATTGATAAAATAAATAAATCTAAAGGCAGGCAGTTCGATTTTGACAAAGAGAATTTCGAGGATATAAAGAATAAGTTCAAAAGGTATTTTTATGTTCCTAAAGAATGAAAGTTTGAATCATAAATTCATTCACTTTTTGGCTTTCGATCTAACTCCAGATTAAACTTGGGCCCGAAGGGATTTGAACCCCCAACCATCAGATTAGAAGTCTGCCGCTCTGTCCAAGTTGAGCTACGGGCCCTTTAACAAAAGATATAGCCAGTATACATTAAAAGGTTTTGTTATAATAAATTTTTAGCGCGTCACTTATTATATAATGGTGGTCAAACGCAAGTTCGGGTAGTTTATTGACATTCCACCATTTTGCTTCCTTCGCATCATCTCCCCCCTTTTCTACACCAATTATGTCCTTTAAAAGATAGGCTACGGATACAACATGCTTTCTAGGATCTCTTTTAGGGTCTGAATAAACACCTACCAAACTGCCAATTTTTGCCTCCAAACCGGTTTCTTCCTTGACTTCACGTAAAACCGCATCTTCAGTTTTTTCTCCGTATTCAACAAATCCACCAGGTATGGCCCATTTGTCCTTGTAGGGATCGTTTTTTCTCTTTATCAAAAGAATCTGGTTGTCTTTTATGATTACCCCGTCGACTGCCAATGAAGGGCTCTTATATTCCATTAGTTATTGGGGTTTTCTTGGTTATTATATTTTATCTTTGTCTTTATAGGCCCTTTTTAAAGCAATCATTGCATACTGGATATAGCTTCCCGTTCTTTTTGCGGTAATTTCCCTTTATTTTGCCCAGAAAAGTAATCTCTATCTCCTTTCCACAGACACTGCATTTCATATTTTTATGCCGAATCTCCGCAGTAAACCAGAAAACTGCCTATTATTAGACATCTTCATCACCGTTTTCATTTTTTTGTACTGCTCTAAAAGTTCTCTTACTAGCTCTTCGGACGTACCGCTTCCTTTTGCTATCCTTCTTATCCTTCCCGAATCGATGACCTTTGGATTTTCCAGTTCCTCTTTTGTCATTGAATCCATCAATGTTATGAATTTGCCTATGTTCTCCTCCTGTTTTTCCAGCAATTCCTTCGTCTTTCCGGAAGACGGAACGCCCGGCATCATCTCCGCTATTTTCTGCGGAGAGCCGATTTTTTTAGCGGAGGAATACTGCTCGTATACGTCCATTAAATTAAATTCTCCCTTTATTACGCGCTTTGCGCTTTCCTCGTTAACCTGTATGTTTTCTTCCTTT
>JAKBRA010000031.1 GCA_021834945.1 Nanobdellota archaeon
CAGTGAGTAGGGTTAAGTCGCCACAAGGTAGCCGTATGGGAACATGCGGCTGGATCACCTCCTTTAATTAAAAATCAGAGCGAGGTCATATTTACGTGCATTAACATCATCTGCATACTTTTGATTACATAATTTAATAGTCGAGGGGGAGTTTATGATAGATTTGCCTAGGGAAACATTAGAATTTTTTGACAACGATGAGCTAAGAGCTAGGATTTTCTACGAAAAGTATTCGCTTTCAGATATTGAAGGGAATAGAACAGAGAAAACTCCTTTGGAGATGTGGAAGAGGATCTCACGCGAATTAGCAAGCGTAGAGAAAGAAGGCAAGAAAAAAGAAGTAGAAAAAGATTTTTACTGGCTGTTAGAGGACTTTAAGTTCGTTCCTGGCGGAAGGATTTTGTTTGGAGCTGGTTCCAATCATAAAGCTACGCTGCTTAACTGCTATTACCTTCCCATCAAACAGGATTCACTGGAAGGCATTTACAATACCGCAAAGGAAATGGCAAGGACTTATTCATATGGGGGAGGGGTAGGTATAGACATCTCGGTTTTAAGGCCAAAAGGAGCGACAGTAAATAATGCTGCAAGATTTTCAACGGGCTCTACCTCTTTTATGGAACTTTATTCCGTTACTACTGGAATAATAGGCCAGACCGGAAGAAGGGGAGCATTGATGATAACTTTAGATGTTACTCATCCTGATATAGAAGATTTTGTTACAATTAAAAAAGACAAGAAAAGCGTTAGGTATGCAAACATAAGCGTAAAGGTATATGATGAGTTTATGGAAGCCGTTGAGAACGACAAACAGTTTACCTTGCACTTCAAGAACGAAAAAGTAGAGTTTAAGAGGGAGATAAAAGCAAGAGATCTTTGGAATAAGATAATAGACACTGCAGTCAATACAGGTGATCCAGGAATAATGTTCTGGGACAGGATGAAAAGCGAATCACCAACCGAGTATGATGATAGAATGTCAATAAAGGGAACAAATCCGTGCAGCGAACAGCCTTTAGAAAATTATGGAGCATGTGATTTAGGTGCAATAAACCTGGATTATTTTGTAAAGAACCAGTTCACCGACAAGGCAGAAGTGGACTGGGAGAACTTGGACAAAACAGTGCGTTATGGAGTGCGTTTCCTTGACAACGTACTAGATTACAGTTATAATAGGCATGCCCTGAAGGAGCAGGCCGATGAAACCGTTTATGCAAGAAGGATTGGCTTAGGTATAATGGGCCTTGCCAACATGCTCATAAGCATGAATCTTAGATATGACAGCGACAAAGCCATAGAGTTTGTTGACTATCTAATGAAGAGAATAAAGGAAACGGCATATGATGAGAGTTCAAATCTAGCAAAAGAGAAAGGTTCTTTCCCGGCATTTGTGGCTGAAAAACATCTTCAAAGGAACTTTGTAAAGAGATTGGATAAAAGGCTTTTAGAGAAAATACAAAAGGATGGCTTGAGAAACGCATGCATACTTACAGTTGCACCAACGGGCTCTATCTCGTCTATGGCAGGTGTGAGCGGAGGCATAGAACCCATTTTTGCTTTAAGTTATATCCGTAGATCAGAATCGTTATCTGAAGAAAAATTCGAGGTTCTTGACCCTTTTGTAAAGAGGTACATGGAAAAATTCGGCATAAAAGACAAAAGCGAACTTTCGGGTCTTTTCGTAACCGCACATAAAATAGACCCGTTTTTCAGGGTAAAGATGCAGGCCGCTATACAGAAACATATTGATTCATCTATCTCTTCAACTGTTAATTTGTCGGTGGAAACAGATGCCGATACTGTTGATAAAGTATACAGATACGCATGGAAACTCGGTTGCAAATCCATAACCGTGTATAGAGAGGGTTCAAAAGATGATATACTGAAAGCAACGGATGAAACGCCTAAGGAAAATGAAGAGAACCTCAAGGAAGAAGAAAGGCCTTTCATGTTAAGTGGCACTACGATAAGGATGCCGACTTCGCAAGGTAACATGTACCTTACTGTAAACAAAGACGAATCTGGAAAAATAAAAGAGGTTTTCATAGACATGGGCAGGTCGGGAGAGACAGAAAAGAGCTTTACCGAGGCGCTTGGCAGACTGATAAGCATATACCTTCAATCAGGAGGGGATGTCGGCCGCGTTATACGCACGTTAAAAGGAATAAAGGGCGGCAATTCGCTTTGGTTCAATGGCATACAGATATTTTCCATTCCTGACGGAATAGCAAAAGCAATAGAGCTTACTTTAAAAAATAGGGACATTAACAAAGAAAATGAGACTTTGCATGGCGTTTTAAAAAACAGTGACAGCTTAGAAAACGAAAAAGCTACAATATGCCCGGAATGCCACCAAAAAACGCTTATATTCGAGAACGGTTGTTTCGTCTGCAAGAACTGCGGGTATACGAAGTGCGAATAATCGAAAATTAAGTCAAAGCTATGCATTTATGCGTAGAAAACTATTAAAATAAAAGGAGGCTATTTAAATGATGGAAATAAAGGTTTTGGAAAAGAATGAATCGTCTATAAAATTCAGGGTACAGGGAGGTACACAGTCTGTTCTTAATCTAATAAAAGAGGAAGCGGATTCGTTTGATGAAGTTAGCTTTGCAGGCTTTGTAATGGAGCACCCTTTGGAAAAATCTTCCATTTTCGTCATTAAAACCGATGGGAAGGACGCCGAAAAAGTGCTTAAAAAGATAATTGAAAAAACAGAGTCTGATCTAAAGGAAGCAAAGAAGGAATTAAATTCCTTATTTAAGTAAAGCAAATGAAAAAACAAGAAAGTGGCTCTTTTGTCAGGAAATTAGTCAGCGGAAACAGCATTTATTCAATTCTTTTCTATATAGTGATTTTTTACTTGATTTTCGTATATGTAGCTCTGCCTTCCGTTTATGCGTTTACCCCCGTTAGTTATATTAGCGCCGTTGTATCAGGAAGCATGGTTCATCAGCAGCCTGAGATAAATTCTACTTATTATGGATGGTTGGAATCACACGGGTTTAACATGTCTGCCGTGAAAACGTGGCCATTTCCAGATGGTATTAGCATAGGCTCGCTGGCAGTAGCGTATAAGGTCTCTCCCTCCCAGATAATGGTCGGGGACGTTATAATCTATCATATAAATTATGAGGGCTTAAATGAAGACGTGATTCACCGGGTCGTAAACGAAACCGAAATAAACGGCACATACTACTACACTACAAAGGGAGATGCAAATCCTTTTTCGTTTCCTTTTGAGTATAACATACCCTACAGTCATGTGGTTGGAAAAGTCGAATATGTGATACCGTATCTTGGCTATCCAAAATATTTATTGTATTCCCTTTCTAACTACGTATAATTCAATAAGTATTTATCTCCATAAAATTTAAGAGTTGATTATGAAAAAAGTAATAATATTGACAGGCATGCCAGGCAGCGGAAAATCTACTGCTGCGCTGGAGTTTCTAAAACTTAAAATCCCCGTAATAGGGATGGGCGATGCGGTAAGAAAAGAAATGAGAAGAAGAGGAATGGAGATAAATAACAGATCAATAAGGCTTTTCTCAAAAAGGATGACCGCAGAACACGGTAACAAATATGTCATAGATCTGGTTAAAAAAGAATTGATAGAAGTTTTTAAAACCGCAAATATTGCAGTGTTAGACGGCTCAAGAAGAATGTCAGAAGTTGATGAAGTTAGCAATGAGGGCTATAAACCTGTAATCCTTTGCATAATCGCAGACAAGCAGGTAAGGTTTAAAAGAATAGTCAAGCGTAAAAATGAAAGCGATTTTTCATCTTACAGTGAATTTGAATGGCGGGAGAAACAGGAATTAGGCTATGGAATAGCGGAGGTTATTGCTTCTGCCGATTATTACATTGACAACATGAGAAGCAAGGGCGTATTTCTTGAAGACATAAAGAGATTTCTTTCCAAAGTCAAAGCTCTAAAATGAATCTATCTGACAATTCAAGTAGCCCGTAGTTAGATTTGACTCCATCGTCGCTTATCTCTATATTTATTCGCTTTCCCGCTAAGTTAAGGTCCTTTTTGGCCTTTATACCCTTTCTTTTCTTTATTGCTATTTCACCGTTTGGAATATCCGGCTCTATTCCCATAATGTATTTCTCGGTTATAAATGGGATCAAGCCTATCGACCATGCCTGTGACGGGCATCCTTTGGGGTTTCCATCCGGCTGGAATATCTCGTTTATCCTGGAAGAGCATTGTGCATTGTCATTTTTGTCTTTGAGTATCGACAGTAGCGTTTTGCCAAGCTCGTTTTTCCCATTTGCAAAAGCGACGGCTGTAAACATCTCCGTTAGAAGCGGCCATATAGCGCCGGTTTGATATCCTTTGAAGTCGAATGTTTTGTCGTTCTTTGAGACTGATAAAATGCCATGTTCCGTAAGCAAGTTATCCTCTACGTTTTTTATAATAGCGTCTTTTTTATCCGCATCTACAACGTCAAAGTACAATGCGAATATCTGATTTGCACTGTTTATATCCCCCTCTTTCTGATCCATCAAGTGATCTTCTCTAAATAGGCTGTTAAGGCTTTTCTTCAATGTATCTGCCATCTCCTTTGCCGTCTGGTCCTTAAACACAGAGTAGAAGGCAGCCATTGCTTTTGACCATATTGCTTGTATCTCAACTGAAAATTCTCTATCACAGGAGTCCATCCAAGTTTCATTGCCTTTGTCATGTATGAACCCTTTGTCCACCCATTCACTGCACGTTTGGATTATGGTTTCTTTTTTGTCAGCAATCAGATCAATCAATGAACTGTCTGCCGTATACTTAAAGTATTCGTATAAGTCTATCAAAAAAATGCCAAGCACATCCTTGGGGTATAATTCGCCGTTTAGAATGTTCGGCAGCCCTTTTTCATTTATGTTATAGGATATCTTTAACAGAAGGTCCCTTACAAATGAAAAGTTACCCATTGAAAGGAAAGATGGCAAAACAATTAAGGCGTCTCTTAGCCAGAACTCGTTGAAGTACGGAAAACCAGCATAAAATTCCTTATCATTGAAGTTTGTGTATGAGTAAATGCTGTCTACAGAATCCATTACAAATCCCCTATCCAATAGATTTGAGTCGAATTTTTTACTTTCACTTTTAATTATTTCACCGTATTCTTCCGCGTATTTTATCTTGTTTTTTATCAGTTTGTAGATGGAATCAAAGTCCATTTCTTTGCTGGAAAAAAGAAGGTCATATGTTTCATTGGCTTTCAGTTCATAAGTAATATTTCCAGGCACGTACTTGTTCTGCACTTCGCCCTTATCTATATAATGGGTCAAACCCATTTTTAATGCGTATAAACCGGGGGAGTGTATCCCGTAGTATTCATCTTTTTCGAATTTTCCGCTTGAGAAGTAAACATACGCCGCTTTCCCATTGAATTCTGCCTTTATCCCGTTTTTTGTCTCGGTTAAATTATAGCGTTTTCCTTTCTCGTAGTTTTCATCTCTTCTTCTTATGTTTATTCCAATCTCACAGGTTATAGTAGAATCAAAGCTTGGAGTCACAGAAACTAAAACAGAGTCATCGTAGCATTTTACTTCCTCCATTACCTTTCCCTTTGAAGTTTCAAACAAAAGCGTGGAAAACTGCGAATTGTAAAATGAGAACTTTTTAAAGTTGGCTTCGGAAAGAAATTCATCTCCAAGTTTGAAGGCAAAGTAATCGAAGTATTTCTGGCTTCCTTTCCATATCCCGCACCACTTGGAGCCGAATTCACCATTATTAAATCTGAAGAGGAACATCCCATTTTTTGATATTACATGAACACTCGGCTCCATGTCTATCTATACTGTTCATAAAATTTATCCTTTTCAAAAAGCGTAAAACAGCAATAAATACGGCAAATCTTAAAATAAGATGCCTTCCAACAATCCTTATGAGGATATTCGTAGGAACTTCCGGATGGAATTACAGCTGGAATGATGAAAATACCCTGGGTTGGTACGTTAAGAATACTGGTTTTAATGCGATAGAATTGAATTATAGCTTTTATAGGTTTCCAACTGCTAAATCCGTAATTTCATGGAAAACATTTGGAAATAGTATATCATGGTCTGTTAAGATGAACCGCATCGTTACACATCGGTTAAGGCTAAACGAAAATTCGTATAAGTACATAAAAGATTTCTTATTAATATTCAAGAAATCAAAGCTTGAATTGGATAACGTGCTTTTTCAGCTGCCGCCATCAATGGATTCCAAAAGCATTGACAGGATTGTTAAAATTGCAGACTTATTTGACAGAGATAAAACAGTTTTCGAAGCAAGAAATGCTTCATTTTTTAATGAAGACGTTTATAAATTACTTAGAAAAAAAGGAATAACCCTAGCAAGCATTGATTCGCCAATCGGCAATTTTTATGTTAAGACCACTGATAAGGTATATTTAAGACTGCATGGCAGGAGAACCTGGTACAGTTATAGATATTCCAGAAAACAGCTTGTCAATGTGCTTGAAAGCGTGGAAAAGTTAAAACCCAAGTCGCTATATGTATTTTTTAACAATACCGATATGTTTTATAACGCTAAAATGTTTGTTGATATTATAAATGAGAAGCATGGAACTCTTTTACGTAACAAGCAATGAAGGCAAGTTTCTTGAGGCAAAGGCGCTTCTTCCCGAATTAAAGAAGCTGCCATTGGAATTGGAAGAAATGCAGTCTTTAGACCCTGTAGAGATAGCAAAACAGAAAGCATTGACTGCTACGAAAAAGACTGAAAAGAAAAGTTTGATAGTCGATGATGTTTCCTTGTATTTAGAGGCGTTTGATTACAAGCTGCCAGGTCCGCTTATAAAATGGTTTCTTTTATCCTTGGGCAGCAAAGGAATTTCTGATATTGCAGAGAAATTTAAAAAATATAGAGCATTGGCAGTGTGTACTCTCTGCTATGTTGATGGTAAAGGGAAGACTAAGATATTTACAGGAAAAGTGAAGGGTAAAATAGTAAAGTCTGCGAAAAACTCAAATAAAAGCTGGGACTATTTTTTTCTGCCAGACGGAAAAGACAAGACCTTTGCCGAAATGTCTCTGTATGAAAAGAACCTTATAAGTCACAGGGCATTGGCAAT
>JAKBRA010000032.1 GCA_021834945.1 Nanobdellota archaeon
CAAAGATTTAAAAATTAATGTTGCTAAATTACTAATGTTTTTATGCTGGATAAAGAGAGTAACCAAAAGATTTATGGGTTACGTTCAATGGGTATAAATCCATATCCTTATCGTTTCGATAAAACGCATGACAGCATAGACATAAAGTCAGGTTATAGCAAATTAGAGGGAGCGGAAGTAAGTGTAGCTGGAAGGATAATGCAGATTAGACATATGGGTGGCATATACTTTTTTAGTTTGAGGGATGCCAAGGGGGATATACAGATAATGGTGCGTAGAAGCAATGAAATTAACAAAGAAATAGAGGTTTTTCTTAAATACCTTGATAGGGGGGACATAATCGGCGTTCAGGGCAATGTAACAAAAAGCAACAAAGGAGAAATAAGTGTAGATTGCAAGAATCTTGAGATTCTTGCAAAAAATTTGAGGATATTGCCAGAAAAGTTTCATGGATTGACTGATGTAGAGGAAAGGTACAGGAATAGGGCTTTAGACTTAATTATGAATCTCAATGTTCGTAATACCTTTATGATAAGGAGCAAGATACTGAGTTACATAAGATCCTTTTTAGATATGCGTGGTTTTGTAGAATTTGAGACGCCAGTTCTTCAACTTACTTATGGAGGTGCATTTGCAAAACCATTTACAACAAAGATGAATACCTTAAATCAAAACGTGTATCTTAGGATTGCAGATGAACTTTATTTGAAAAGGCTTATAATAGGTGGCCAAGAGGCAGTATATGAAGTATCAAAAGATTTTAGAAATGAAGACATTGATTCCACGCATAATCCAGAATTCACACAAGTTGAATTCTATCAAGCATATAAAGATTATGAGGACTTTATGAAGCTTACTGAAGAATTATTTAGAGGCATGGCAAAGCACATATTCAACAATGAGATGATAACCTTTCAAGACCAACAGCTAGACTTTAGCAAGCCATTCAAGAGAATTTATTGGGTTGAAGAGATAAAGAAACAAACAGGTATTGATGTTTCTGAGATGGACGATGAAACTGCAAAGGTGATTGCAAGGCGCGAGGATTTAAAAACGCCCGTATTAAACGCATCACATGTTGCTGATGCACTCCTTGACAAATATGTAAAACCGAAGCTTGTCCAGCCTACTTTTGTTGTAGATTATCCAGTATATATGAGCCCGCTGACAAAAATAAAGAGGGGAAACCCTAAGCTTACTGAGAGATTTGAATTTTATATGGGTGGGATAGAAATTGGTAACTGCTACTCAGAACTTACGGATCCAATAGAACAAAGGAGTAGATTCGAAGAACAGGAGAAGGAACGCAAGAAAGGCGATTCTGAAGCTCCTCCTAGCGATCATGATTTTCTTGAAGTAATGGAGTATGGCATGCCTCCAACAGCAGGCATTGGCATCTGCATAGAAAGGATAGCCATGATTTTTACGAACAATCCATCAATAAAAGAAGTTATCCCATTCCCGCTAGTTAAACGATTGTGATGTCATGAAAGACGTAAAAGTGATAGACGACCTCAATAATTGGAAAATAGTAAAAAATTTGGATAACGTTTCACTCGGACATTTACTTTTCTTATGGCCGCCTTCACCGTATCTTCATCATAGCTTGTTTAAGCACTTTACATATTTCGGTGAAACTGTTGATGTATTTTCAAAATTAGGATTTGATGTAGAAGCAATTGATGCTGGAATACAGACACTTGGCCGAAGCCAACTATTTTTAAAATTAAAACATGCAGATTATTTGATAATGCCACTTGAACTTTATAATATTAGAATAGGTTTATCCATAGCAAGAATATATAAAGATTTTAAATCAGATGGCAAAGTAATAGTTTACGGAACAGCTTCTAATCTAATACCTAATTATATAGCCAATGATGGAAATGCTGATTATATAATAGCAACTGGAAACTTTGTTCTTTCACTGCTTTCCGCACTAGATTATGACAGGAGTAAGCATAAGGAAGAATACTCTTATTTTATTGCCAAAAATTCTAATAATGATCTGGTGAGACAAGGCTCTCAATATTTAGTATTAGATAGTAAATTTTGGGGTAAACCACTGAATAGCTTACTCCCTTTAGAGGAGTATTTTAAGATTGGAAAAGGAATGCTAGAATTTACTATACAGATAGGTTGCCCATGGAATTGTTCTTTCTGCTCCGAAAAGATATTATTTAAGATGCCGAATACTTTTTATAGGCCTATAAATTATGTAATAGATATATTGAAAGAAGCAGAGGAAAAGGGATGGGAAAGCGTTTATCTGTCGGCAACAACTTTTACTTATGATAAAGATTATGTAATGAAACTTTGTAAGGCGATAAAAGAAAATAAGATAACCCTAAAATTAAGAACTGACACGCGAGTGGATAGCATAGATAAAGAACTTCTTTCAGAGATGGCAAGTGCAGGTTTTACCAAGCTTTCGCTTGGCGTTGAAACCTTTGAGTATGATATACAAAAAGCAATTAGAAAAGTTATAGAAGTCGAAAAAATTAAGAGGGTATTCAGCGAATGTAGAAATTTAAACATAATTCCGCGTGCTCTACTAATGTTAGGTTTGCCCGATCAAAAAGCGCAAGCAGTAAAAAATTCGGTAGAAGAAATAAGGAGCTGGGGAGGCGAAGTTCGCCTTAAGGAATATTCCCCAATACAGGATTTGTCAGCTTTAGACGTTAGTAACCCCAATGCTATAACGGATGTCTTGCCCTCATTCGAACGCTTAAATTACCGTTCAAGTAGCATCCCGGGGCTAAGTAGAACTGAATATATGCAGTTACTATTTCCCGATGATTTCCAAAGATGATGAATGTGACAGGAGCAAGAATGCAAGAGACACTTTTCGGTAGGGTTATATCGATACGGAAGTACAAAACAACCATTTTTGCTGACATGTATATGTATACTAACAAACCAACAAGAAAACAGATAATGATTGCTGGTAATCAAAAAATTAACTTTTCAGTTGGAGACATAATCAAGGTCAAAGGCCAAGATACAATAACACAAAAAGGTTTAGAAGCATTAGATGTAAGCAATATTGAGATACTTAGCAGATCTAGTATAAGTCAGCCAAAAATAGGGAAGAAGCATATAAATAAAGATAAATATAAATCAAGCTTTTATGATGCGTTGCGCGGAGGCAGAAGCATAAAACTTTGGCATCTCAGAAATGATATAATATCTACAATACAGGCCATACTAATTGAAAAGGGATTCCTGCAGATATATTCGCCAATATTGGCGAATCAAAGAGGTACCTCTATAGCTGAGCCCTTTTCCACAGTCACAGAAACAGGAGAAATCAGATATCTGCGGATAACTGAAGAGATAAACCACAAAAAAATTTTTGCCGCGACGCTCTCTGCTTTATTTGAATTTGGTTATGTTTTTCGAAGGATGGGAACTGGAGGCAATCATGCAAACGAGTATTTAGTAGTAGAGTTGATACATCCAAATTGGAAATTAAATGACCTAATCCAACTCGTATCTGAAATCTATAATCGCTTGGTACCTTTAGTTAAATCTAAAAATATGGAACTACCAAGTGAATTCGGCAAAGCGTTATCAATTTGCACTTTTGATGAAGTATTGAAACCTTACAAAGAGAGGATTGGAAGGTATAATCCAAAATTAATGAATAACAAATACGAGTTAGAAGAAAAACACATAAGATTCGATTTTTTCCAAAAGTTTATAAAACCCAATATAAACAGGCCAACTATTGTCTATGGATATGATATAGGATCACCGTTGGCAGTGGCTAGGGGTGATAAATACAAAGAGCTTGAATTAATTATGGGTGGCAGTGGAATAGGGCATGGTTATGAGGATGAAATTAACTATTCAATTTTATTACAAAGGTTTGAGCAACAACAAAAAGCACTAGAAGTAAGGGGGATTAAAGCAGGAATAGATTATACATTTTTAGAAGCAGCAAAAGCAGGATTACCTCCTTCTGCAAGCCTTGTTATTGGGATAGATAGATTAGTCTCTTATATAAGTAATATTGAGTATAGTCCAAAGGTAATTGCAAGATTATTCCTATGATAGAATGTACCAAGTAGAACATTTGAAAAGTGGCTTATCCATAAGCACTTATTTAGGTTGCAATCTTAATTGTAGCTATTGCATTCTAGGTGCACTTGGGGAGGATACTTCTAAACCTAAACAAATTGCTACAGTAGAAGACCTTGAAAACTTACTCTTTAATGAGAATAGTTTATATCTCCCAAATAGAACGCCATTAATTGTGAATAACCGTACAGATCCATTTCTTCCAGAAGTTGCAGAAACAACTTATGACATTCTTGATATGCTAACAAAACACAATGTTAAATCGCCAATATTAATAATAACTAAACTTGTACCTGATTTAAATATATCTTACTATTCCAATAGATTAAATTTAATGGTTTTCTTATCTTATTCTGGCCTGAAACGACCTTTCGAACCGAATAGGAATTTTGATATAATAGACAAATTTTGTGAAAGGGTACCTAAAAAGTCAAGATATCATTATTTTAGACCATTAATAGAGGGTGCAAACGATAATGAGGAAACTATAACAAGAGTATTAGAGCACGTAGTAAACAAATTTAGTGCAACAGTAACTACCGGCTTGCGAATTGTACCTCCAATCGTAAAAAGACTAAAAGAAAGAGCAAATTATGAGCTAAAAGTAAAAAATTACAATCCCATTCACAAATTTTTGAAGGATGAAACTATAAATAATATATGGCAGATAAGAACCAAACTAAATGAAAATTATCCTATCTTTAGACATACTTCATGTGCAGTAGCCTTTCATTTAGGCAAACCCAATTCGCAGGGATATGTAAACAAAGAGTATCACTGTGACCCTAACTGTAAACTTAAAGCAATATGTAAAAAATTTAAACCGAATTTAGATGATGATACCATTAATTATATACACAGGCATACAGATTGTAATTTTACAGTACAAAAAAACGAAATAATTTTTTATGGTAGCATATCGCAAGAATTTAAAGCATCCCTCCGCTTAATATCAGGGTTAAATATCAAGGCTGATAGAATAGAACTTTCACCATCTGAGCGTGAATTCCTTGAGACCTGAACCGTTTATTGTAGCAGTAGACTTACACGGCACGCTAATTAATAGCAATGATGCATTTATTAAAGCTTTTTTAAAGATTAACAAGAATTTAGACAGAATTTCATTGGAAAAAAGAATATACTTGAAAGAATCACGTCAAAACATCGCTAAGGAATTAGGTATAAATTACAGTAGAGTAATAAGTGAATATTCAAAACAAACACGAATTAATCAAAAAATGGTTAAATTAATTAAAATTTTTAAAAATATTGGAGTACCTGTAATAGTTATAACAGCTTCGAAAGGGAGAAGAGCATACATAGATAGAAAGTATCTTTTGAAATATTTCTTACCAGATGATTTTATTATTAATATAAAAAATGCTAAAATTGATAACAAATTTTGGGAAAATCTACGAAAGAAGTTTGATTCTACTTTTATTTTATATATAGGTAACGATTTTGAAGAAGACAACATAAAATCAAGAAATGTAATTAGCTTATTAAATAGCGAATATTGTAACACAAAAATCCCTATATTAATGGCATCCCTCAATATAAACGGAGCGGTGTAGTAAGAATATTGCTGTGTACTTCAGCGTAGAATATACCCATTCCTAGCCTGAAGTGCCTGCTTGCCTGTCAACAAATTCGTTGAGCAGCGATGTTGCGTACGATCCTGCTGGAAGCGAGAACCCAAGCCTCAAGGCTGACTCATCCATGCGCTGTACATAATCCCTGTACGGTGCGAAAAGCGGCCTGTATGCCCCCTTGCTGTTAGCCTCCGTGATCCTGCGCACCCTGAAATCTTCTGCCGATATGCCAAGTTTCTCAAGCTCGCCCCTTTCGAAGTCGGATATGGATGCGCTGCTTGTTGTATAGCCTATTATGTTGCCCAGCTCGAATTGCTGCTCCTTTTTTGAAGGGTCGTACTGCCCTGTTCTGCCTGTATCGGGAAAGCCGTAGAAGTTGGCAGTGCAGCACATTGAGCCATGCTTTGGCGTTGACTCGCCAGACCTTATGCGCTCCTCCAGCGCCATGTTGAATATGTGTGACTCGACAGAGTGGACGAACATGAGAAGCAGCTGCCTTGGAAGCGAGCGGAACGCCTTGGCGAAGTCGGTAGGCGCGGTGGAGAGCGAGGCGAGCATTGTCCGCTCGTACTTGAGGTATCTCGGGAAGTACTCCAGCGCCTTGGCAAAGTTGCCTTCCTCTGCGAGCCTTCTCCGCGCTGAGATCGACTCTTCCAGCTCCTCGTTCTCGGCAGATGCGAGAAAGAGCATTGCAGCATCCTCCAGCTCTCCCTTCAGCATGTAAAGGCCTATCTGCACGTTTGAATTCCTGCTGCCGAAGCGCTGCTCCCCGTAGTAGTTCGGGAAGAGACCGCCCAGCTCGCCGTTGAGCGCAGATGCAAGCCCAGCCGCGTCAGGCTCTGCCGTCCTTACACTTATCTCGAACCTGTTTCCAAGGAGCTCGCCCAGGCGCACGCCGCTTGATGACTTCCATGCGCCGAGTATCTCTATGTCCTTGATGTGCAAGCCTGCAACGCGCTCTGGCTGCGCGCCAAATATGCTGCAGAGCTGCGTAGTTACTGCTGCGCGGTCCTTCGTTCCTGCAAAGCCTATCGAGCCTGCGCCCCTGCCGCAAGACCTGGCTGCCTCCTTCAATGCCTGTATTGTGTTCCAGTTGCGCTTGCGCATGACGAACACTGCGAAGCTGCCGCTGCCGCCCTTGAGGCCCAGCTCCTCAAAGGAGTGTTCCTTCTGGGA
>JAKBRA010000033.1 GCA_021834945.1 Nanobdellota archaeon
GACTGTAAATACTGTCGGTATTTTCACGTTTTTGTATTTTAAGTAAAGTATTGCCCCTGCCGAAAGCCATTCATGGACCTGTACGACTATCGACTGTTTAATTGTTTTGCTCAATGCTTCTATTACGGCTCCTGCAGCATATGACCATGCAAGTGGTTCATTATAATCCTCAGGCGAATTCAATGAGTCTATCTTGAAGTTATCCCAAAAATCCTTTTTTATCTCGTTTAGGTGTTTATTTTCAAATTCTTTGGCATCTATCAATATTATATTTACATCATGAGCAGAGGACCATTTTCCGAAGTATACCTTTACTCCGTCAAGCTTTACGTCCCCCATTGCATCCTTTATATATTGAGGAGGAGGACTTTCCATGAATTCAACCGCTGCCTGGTTTGGATTATAAAAGCCTATTGCCAAATAATTATCTCCAAATTGTTTTTTTATGTATGATGATTTAGAAGTCAAAACCGTCCAGATACCGCCTACTTTATTGCCGGCTTCGAATGAGACCTCTACGAGAAATTTATCCATTACTTTATTAATTTTTTGTTGAATAAAAAACTATCTTAGTAGAAAGCTTTATTTATATTGCATGGTACATAAAAAGAATGGTAGAAAAGTTAATAATAATTGGTTCTGGACCAGCTGGATACACTGCCGCAATATACGCTGTAAGAGACGATTTAAATCCGTTATTGATAAGGGGCTTTGAAGTAGGCGGTCAGCTTATGCTTACATCTGAAGTTGAAAACTTCCCTGGTTTCAAATCAATTTTAGGGCCGGATCTTATGGATAAAATGGCCGATCAAGTTAAGGCATTGAACTGTAGGGTAATAGATGATAATATTTCGAGGGTTAATTTGGATGTTTATCCGTATAAAGTTTTCGTTGGCGATAAGGAATATGAAACATATTCCATAATAATATCAACTGGTGCATCAGCTAGGTGGCTTGGATTGGAGAATGAGAAAAGGCTGATAGGAAAAGGAGTTTCCGGTTGTGCAGTCTGTGACGGAGCCTTCTTCAAAAACAAAAGCGTTGTAGTGGTAGGGGGAGGAGACAGCGCAATGGAAGATGCAAGTTACCTTTCTACTCTTACAAATTCAGTAACTTTGATTCATAGAAGACATGAATTTAGAGCAAGCAAAATAATGCAGGATAGGGTCATTTCGAATAATAAGATAAAAATAGTCTGGGAGAGTGAAGTGATAGATGTGTTGGGGAAAGAACATGTAGAAGGCGTTAAGATAAAAAACTTGAAGACTAACGAAGAAAGCGAATTAAAGACTGATGGATTTTTTCTAGCAATAGGTCACACTCCAAATACGGCGATTTTCAAAGGTTATCTTGATTTGGATGAAAACGGGTACATAAAGACAAAGGAATTTACAAAGACAAGTAAGGAAGGAGTTTTCGCTGCTGGCGATGTTCAAGACAAACGTTACAAGCAGGCAGTTATTGCAGCAGGGTGGGGAAGCATGTGCGCAATAGATGCAAGGAAATTCTTAGAGGAAAAAGGCTTAAACTGATTTTGTAATTTCCCTGAATTTTTTAACATAATCTTCAGGCATCATAGTATTGACAAATACATTCTGACCAAGTTCTATGCCCGCTAAGTTTGAAAGCCTTGGATAAATCTCTATATGCATATGATAATCTTTTTCTATCTTGTTTTCATGTATTATAAAGTTGTATGCCTGTTCCCCAAAAAGTCTTTTATTTGTCTGTATTATTTTTTTCAGTCCTTCGACAAGCTCTTCTTTCTCTTCCTGACTTAAATCCATTATGTAATTAACGTGTCTTTTCACTAAGATCATTGATTCGCCTGAGAATCTTGACCCGTATGGCGCAACCGCCGCTACTTTTTCAGTTTCAAATAATACTCTTGCTTCCTCTTTTTTTATTGCATCTTCATAGATGCAGGAATGGTTTTCTTTTAGATATTTCTTTGTTATCTCTATCTCTACAGCAGGAGTACCAAGGATTTCTGGCCAAGCTATTATCTGTGTATGCGAATGGCCTATGCTTGCGCCACCAGAAGCTCCATAATTTTTGAAGACCATTACGTGCTTTATGTAATTCCTTGAATACAGGTCTTCTTCCCTTTCTATAAGTGTATTTAGCCATTCAAGCGATTTTTTAAGAGCCATATTCTCAAATTTATCAGAGTGCTTTGGGCTTTCTATCAAAACTTCATTATATCCGTATCCTGATATTGAAGAAAAAAAGCCGTTTTCGTACTCTAAAGGAGTGTTGCCATCTAATTCTGGAAATTTGTTTCTTATCACCATAGTTGTCCAAGGCTCATTTACATGCATTATTTCAAGGTTTATTCTATCTACGGTACCGGGTTCAAACGGGCAGTCTTTAAGATTCTTTGCGCCTTCATCTTCTGTTTCCAGTTCCTTTGGCCTGTGTTCTCTTCCAGGAACTATGACCGAATAATATCCTGTCCTATAATCTTTCCTTATCTCGCTGTATTGACTATCCATTCTTTATTAAAGGGATTTTTTAATTTAAAGTTTTAATTAATTCTATTTAAATTAAATACCTTGTAAGAGAAGCCGTCAATGTTTATAAACGGCATAGATTGTAAAACATGTTAAAACAGTGGAAAACTTTAAATATAACACTAAACTCTATTAGAGATATCAGTGCAGGTATGCATTGAGGATATCTAAGTTGTTATAAGGAGGTACAATATGGCAGAAGGAATTCAACCAATTTTCATCTTACCAGAAGGATATAATAGAACAAGTGGAAAAGATGCACAGAGGAATAACATAGCTGCGGCTAAAGCTGTAGCAAACGCGGTAAAATCTACATTAGGCCCTAGGGGAATGGACAAGATGCTTGTTGATAATATAGGGGATATAACGATAACAAATGACGGCGTGACCGTTTTGAAGAGCATGGAGATAGAAAACCCTGCAGCAAAGATGATAGTAGAAGTTGCAAAGACGCAAGAAGAAGAGGTTGGAGATGGAACAACTACCGCAGTTATAATAGCAGGAGAACTGCTTAAGAATGCAGAAACCCTTTTGGATCAGAGCATACATCCTACTTTAGTTGCCAGAGGCTACAGGCTTGCGGCAAACAAAGCACAGGAGATTTTGGACAAGATAAAATTGCACCTTGACATAGCCAATAAAGAAGATCTTAGTAGGATAGTCAAAACTGCAATAGTGGGTAAAAGCACCGGAGCAGATACGTACATAGTTTCGTTGATAGTAGATGCAGTTCAGCATGTCAAGTCAATGTCAGGCAAGAATGATACTTTGGATTTAGATGACATAAAGGTTGAGAAGAAGATCGGCGGCGGCCTGCTAGATTCAAGGCTGATAAAAGGTGTAATAATAGACAAGGAAAAGGTACATCCAGACATGCCAGAGGAGATTAAAAATGCAAAGGTTGCGCTTCTGAACCTTGCGCTCGAAATAGAAAAGACAAATATAGATGCACAGATAAGGATAGAAAAACCAGAGCAATTACAGGCATTCCTCGACGAAGAAGAAAACATGCTAAAGGAGATGGTCGAGAAAATAAAAGTATCCGGAGCAAACGTAGTTATAGTACAGAAAGGGATAGATGATACAGCACAGCACTTTCTTTCAAAAGCAGGTATACTGGCATTCCGCAGGGTATCAGAAAGCGACATGAAAAAGATCGGAAAGGCCACTGGCGCAAAAGTTGTAGCAACTCTTGATGAACTGGGCAAAGATAGTCTTGGAGAGGCAGGGTTTGTGCACGTTGAAAAACTTGCAGGAGAAACGCTTGCATTGATAGAAGAATGCAAGAACCCAAAGGCAGTTACAATACTTGTAAGAGGCGGAACGGAACATGTTGTAGATGAGATACAAAGAGCAATAGATGACAGTCTTGGAGATCTTAAATCAGTTATAGAAGACGGCGGTTCCATAGTAGCAGGCGGAGGAGCAGCTGAACTTGAAGTATCAAAGAACCTTAGGGACTTTGCAACTGGGCTTGAAGGCAGAGAGCAGCTTGCAGTGAACTCATTTGCAGATGCATTAGAAGTGGTTCCTAAGACGCTCGCAGAAAACGCGGGTTTGGATCCTATAGATATACTTGTTGAATTAAGAGCGGAGCACCAAAAAGGTAAAACCTGGGCAGGTGTAAATCTTTTGGATGTATATAAGCCGCAGGTGTCTGATATGTATAAAGAAGGAGTAATCGAGCCTTTAAGGACTAAGAAACAGGCGATAAAAAGTGCAAGTGAGGTTGCTGTTATGATCCTTAGAATAGACGATATAATAGCAGCAGGCAAGTCTGCAAATCAGCAGCCGCAGATGCCGCCTGGTGGAATGGGAGGTTATGGAGATTAATTATGTCAGAAAATGTTTTGAGTAGGCCTTTGGATCTTTTGAATTCAGCAAAGGGAAAAATGGTGTTAGTAGAACTTAAGAATGGCCATGCTATAACCGGTAAATTGGTAGCTTTTGACGTTCACATAAACGTTACTTTGGAAAACGCAGAAGAAAAGAAAGACGCGGACACTCTTAGAAAGCTGGGAAATGTATTTGTAAGGGGTGACACTATAATCCTTATCTCTCCAACTATATGAGCACAGCATCAATGGGTTTGCACAATAGAAAACAGCCGCACGTAAAATGCAGAAGGTGCGGTAAAGAATCTTATTTAAAGAGAAAACATTACTGTTCGCATTGTGGTTACGGCAGAAGTTCAAAGTTGAAGGCTTACGCCTGGAACAACAAAACCGTAAACGGCAAAAGAAAAGACTGATTAAATGTCAGAGAAAATTAAAGCAAAGGCATTGATATTTGATTTTGATAATACTTTAGTAGATACACATTCTGCTATAAGTGGAGCATACTCAAAAATTGTTGAATTAACCTCTTTAAATTTTGGAATGGACAGTGGTTATCTAATGCAGCAGCTTTTAAAGGCGCAGAAAGAGGTAATCGATGATGTTCCATTGGTTTTAAGGCAATATGACAGGAGAGCAGTTATAAAGAAAATGAACGAAAATCTGTCACTTAACATGGATGAAAGACAGATAGACGAACTTGCTCAGATATTCTATGACTTTATAACGGAAAAAATAAATTATTCTAGCGATACCGAAGAAGTTCTGAAGGCCCTGAAATCAATGGGGAAAAAGCTAGGACTTTTGACAGATACAGATGTAAGACCGGGTTTAAAGAAAAGAAGGCTTAACAGTCTAAGTTTTACAAATCTGTTTGACGCAGTTTTAATTGCAGGAGAGGATATCCCGCAGAGAAAGAATAGTTCCATACCTTTTATTGAACTTGCTCGGCTATTAAACTCAGAGCCGGAAAGCACACTTGTAGTAGGAGATAGAATGGATGCAGATATAGACAATGCAAAAGAAGCGGGCATGAAAGCAGTACTTATAGATAAGTACTTACCTCCAAACGCAGGAATACATGAGCCTGATGCAATTATACACGAGCTTAAACAGCTTTTAGAGATTATAGATTAATGATTATTAATATTTAAAGGGCTTTAAAATTAAATGGAAAAGCTTAATGTAACGCCATGGGAAGTCAAAGGTGAGCTAAATGATAATGCTTATTCTAAGTTAGTAGAGAGATTCGGCGTTGATCTAATAAGCGATAATCTTTTAAGCAGAATAAAGAAGATTGCAAACGGAAAGCTGCACCCCTTACTTAGCAGAAATGTTTTCTTCGCCCATAGAGAGCTTAATCTTGTTTTAGATGACTATGAAAACGGTAAACCTTTTTATCTTTATACAGGAAGGGGCCCTTCAGGAAAGATGCATATAGGTCACTTGCTGCCATTTACATTTACGCTTTGGCTGCAGAAAACTTTCAACGTTGATTTGCTTATACAATTAACGGATGATGAAAAGTTCCTAGTAGGCAGCAAGGAGAAAAGCGAGATAGAGAAATTTACAAATGACAACATACTTGATATAATAAGCTTAGGTTTTGATCCGAAAAAGACGCATATAATAGCAGATTATAAAAGCGCTAAAACTCTGTATTATTATGCAACAGATGTTGCAAAGCATATCACCGTGTCAACTATAAAGGCCGTTTTTGGGGTCAATGATAGTGATAATATAGGAAAGCTATTCTTTCCTTCAATGCAGATAACTCCCGCGTTTCTTCTTTCAGCTTTAAGAGGTAAAAAGATGAGATGTCTTATACCATATGCAATAGATCAGGATCCGTATTTCAGGGTTGCAAGAGATGTGCTTCCGAAGTTAGGGTATTACAAGCCATCTGCAATAATCTCAAA
This sequence comes from Nanobdellota archaeon, assembly GCA_021834945.1. The sequence goes on from JAKBRA010000033.1 coordinate 6,268, forward strand.
GTTTCTGCCGTCCCTTCAGGGCAATTCAGCAAAGATGTCTTCCTCAAAAGAAGAAAGTGCAATATTCCTAGAGGACAGCAAAGAGCAGGTTAGGAAAAAATTAATGAAATATGCATTTTCCGGCGGAAAAGACACGTTAGAAGAACAAAGAAAGTACGGCGCAAATCCTGATATAGATTTTGCATTTCTTGAGTACAGTTTTTTAGAGGAAGATCAGGGAAAGGTAGATAAGGTGTATCAAGAATACAAATCTGGTAAGATACTAAGCGGAGAGATGAAAGAGCTAGCGGCTGAAAAAATCTCAAGTTTTCTAGAGTCATTGAAGACTAAAAAGGAAAAGATGAAAGACAAAATAGAAGAGTATATGTTTAATCCAGATAAGATAACGCTTTATAACTAAGCACACGTCTTATTTGCTTCATAAAACTTATATTTTTGAAAAATATTATTAAGGATATGCCGTTTAATCAAACAAGGCTCAATCTAATTGTACTTATAATACTAAGTGTGATAGCAGTTATAGCAGTAGGCGGAGATATAGCTGCTTCTTTTTCAGTGGTG
>JAKBRA010000034.1 GCA_021834945.1 Nanobdellota archaeon
CAAACACACAGAATACAGCAACACCATCACCTTTCCAGCAGATGTTAGTCTTCAATTCAACAGATCCGGGCTGGACAAGCATATCTACTAGTAATTTCGGTCAAAACGTGGAATTCTTCTACTACAATGGAACAGTTATTCCAAGCTGGCTGGAAAGCTACTCCTCATCAAATGCAATCTGGTGGCTCAAGATAGCGGCAATACCTGCAGGCTCATCAGAAACAGTCTATGTAGGCTTTGCTCCATCAACAACCAATCTTTTCAACACAGTCAACGACGGTGAAGCTCCACAAATCCCTTGTGGTTCTACATTAACATCAAGCTGCTCTAATTACGCAGAGTATGATGATGGAGTTAATGTATTCACATATTATAATGATTTTTCAGGGACGGCATTAAAGAATTTCCTTATCACAGGAGCTTCAGGGTACACAATTACTGTAAATAATGGTTTGTATATTCAAGGAGGCTCCTCAAACATTTATGGAGTTTATTTACCAGTTACATATAACTTTACGAAAAATTCCATTTTCTCTTTTTATATAACAGGTGTCTCTATGGTGGGTAGCGATTATTGGATAGGTGCAGGCATAGCTTCTTCCCAATCGTCTGGAGGAACGGCTTACATCAGAGACGAAGGTCTGGGAGAAGATTGGGGGTATGGTACCCCAACATTTGGTAATGGAGTTCAATATGGGAACACTTTAGTTAGTACGTCTACATCCTCGACAGTGGTTGGAGATGTTCTTGGTTTAAACAGTATCTATGATATAAATTTAACTTATTTAGAAACTGTAAATCCAACTGGAAAAGCACTATGGGAATTACCAGGAGGCACTAATGAAAAATTAGAGCCCCCTTTTTATTGGGAAATTGGGGGTTGGAATGATGCATCAGGGGATGAGCTAAATGTTTCATACACTTATATAAGAAACTCGCCGCCAAATGAAGTTATGCCTTCCGTTAGTTTTGGCAGCATAGCTTAAATAGCAAATAGTTTGTAATGTCTTTAGAATAAGTTATAATGAATCTTAATATAGAGTATAAAAATATATAAAGAATAAATAAAATATGCTATTCGAAGAGCTTTGCGATTATTTGCTTAAATTGGAGAAAACCTCGAAAAGACTTGAGATGATAGATATACTTTCGGAAGTCTTTTCAAAGACAAAGAGCGATGAAATAAACTATACTGTAAATTTTATACAAGAACAGCTACTACCTCCTTTTTATGATATTCAATTAGGTATAGCCGATAGGATGGTAGAAAAAGCCATAGCTCTTGCATACAATAAACCAGCCTCTAGGATACTGGAAGAATACAAAAAAGTGGGTGATCTGGGGGAGATAGCAGAAAAGGAATCAAATACTTCTAATAACCAGAAAATGGATATTACAGAGGTATACAGTAAACTTTTGAAGATAGCGAAGATTTCAGGGGAGGGAAGCATCGATGAAAAGATAAAGGAACTATCAGACCTTATTGCTAATATCTCTCCGATAGAGTCTAAGTTTGTTATACGTTTTGTGATGGGAAAATTGCGTTTAGGCGTCGGAGAAGCAACCATAATGGAGGCTCTGTCAAAAGCAAGAACTGGCAGTAGGGAATTTAAGTCTAACATAGAAAGAGCGTTTAATCTTTGTTCTGATCTAGGTTACGTTGCAGAAGTCCTTTATTCAAAAGGGAAAGAAGGGATAAACAAATTTGAGATAAATGCGATGAAGCCAATAAGACCTGCATTAGCAGAAAGATTAGGCTCTTCAAAAGAGATTTTGGAAAGGATGGGTAAGTGTGCGATTGATCAGAAGCTAGATGGCTTCAGGGCACAAGTGCATAAGAAAGACAAAGAAGTAAGGGTTTTTTCCAGAAACTTGGAGGACATAACGCATTTTATGCCAGAGATAGTAGAGGAAGTAAAGAGGATAGACTGCCAGGATCTAATAATAGATGGTGAAGCCTTAACATATGATGAAAATACAAATGTTCTATATCCCTTTCAGATAACAATACAAAGGAAGAGGAAACACAATGTTGAAGAGATTTCACAAGAATTACCATTGAGGCTTTTTGTTTTTGATATAATGCTTTTCAATAAGAAAAGTCTGATAAATGAACCGTATATAGAAAGAAGAGGAATACTCGATAAATTGTTTTCGAATACAAAGACTATATCAAAGACAAAAATGATAGTAACCGATGATGAAAAGGAAATAGACAAGTTCTTTGACCTTACCATTGAAGAGGGCTTAGAGGGGATAGTTGCAAAACGTTTAGATTCACCATATTCTGCAGGTGCTAGAAACTTCAACTGGATAAAAATGAAACGGTCATATAAATCAAAATTAAATGACACCATAGACCTTGTAATCTTAGGGTATTTCAAGGGCAGAGGACAAAGGGCAGGTTTTGGTTTGGGGGCGGTATTGGCAGGGGTATACGACTCAAAGGAAGACAAATTCAAAAGTATAACTAAAGTAGGTTCTGGTTTCTCAGAAGAGCAGTTTAAGCAGCTTTTTAAAATACTGAATGAAATAAAGGTAGACAGTAAACCAGCAAGAGTTGATAGCATAATGCAACCAGATGTTTGGGTTGTTCCAAAATACGTGATAGCGGTAAAGGCAGATGAAATTACAAGAAGTCCAACACATACTGCAGGGATGAAAGATGGCATAGGCTATGCACTTAGATTTCCGAGAGCAGTGTCTTTCATACGCACGGATAAGAAGGCAGAGGATGCGAATACTGTAAAAGACATAGTTGAAATGTACGGCCAGCAGAAAAACATAAGCATTAAAACTTAGGAGTGCATTGATGGTAATATGCTTTTAAATGAAGGTAAGGATTCGTTTTTGGAGGAGGTAGTGAGCTTTAATGACGCCAAGTACACTATAGTACCAGTGCCATTGGATATAACGACAACATACCTAAAAGGAACAAAATTCGGCCCGAGGTCTGTCATTGAAGCATCACGTTCTCTGGAAAATTACGATTTTGAGCTCGATTATGAGCTTAAAGATAAGATATTCACTCTTAATGAACTTGAATTAAGCGGAGACATAAGAAACGCAATGGAAGTAATAAATTTGAGCACATCAGACCTTGTTTCCGCAGGCAAGATCCCAATATTGATAGGGGGAGAGCATACTGCAACCTATGGGGCCTCTTTGGCTTTCGGAGAAGACGTCGAATTCGTAATATTTGATGCGCATGCTGATTTCAAACCAGATTTCTTAAAGTTGGAGATAAACCATGCTAGTAATTCAAGGTTAGTTAATCTTAGAAATAATGTTTCTTTGATAGGTGTAAGAAGCTTGAATTTAGAGGAAAAGGAAGAGCTGATAAAAAGAAAACTGTTAGTAATAACAAAGGACAAAGTAAATGACGATAAAAGCCTGAATTCATTAATTGATTTAATAAGAGGTAAGAAGGTTTACATTAGCATTGACATGGACGTTTTTGATCCTTCTATAGCGCCAGGGGTCGGAACGCCGCAGCCTAATGGGATACTTTACAGTGATTTTCTTAGTTATGTTTCTGCTATAATAAGAAACTCGGCTTTAGTAGGTATGGATGTAATGGAAACTAGGCCATTAAGCGATAACAATATAACAGAGATACTAGCGGCAAAATTAATAATAGATTTAGTTTCTTTGAACGAGCTTAAAAACAGGCATTAATCATATGTGGGTGGCGCTTATTACCAATCCACCTACAGATGCAAATACTAATGTCACTATAAACGCTATTAATATATATAGTACTATTGAAATAAGAAGCATTGAGGCCATTGTGTCTCTCATCAGTATTCTATCACCTGGCTGTGATATGGTTGATACTGCGTACCCAATTATAAGGCTTAGGCTTACAATGTATATTCCGATTATAATCTGGAAAGTGTACAAAGGTATTGCCCCCCCGCTTAGATTAAATAAACTGAATGCAAATGGAACTACTGATGAAACACTGCTGCTTGATGATGTACTTGCAGCACTTTGTATTGAGTTTATACTTCCCGAAAGCGAAGTAAGCACAGTACCTATCAATGTTGTTAACCCAACTACTATTCCTGCCATTGCCGGGCTTATTAATCCAACTTCTACACGCATTCCGGAAGTAACCTCCTCTAGAAGCGATCTTACTTGCTCCTCTATTCTACGTAAGTTTGCAAGATGCTTTGAAACATAAGCTGTGGCTACTGAAGCGTTTCTCACGCTTTTTGCCGCAGATGAAAGGAAGATCTTTGTAGACGCTAGAATCATCGGAGAAGGGAAAAAGCGAGTAGAACCATTCGTTGCATTGAAAAAGGCATCCTTTAAAGACATGCCCAATTTTCTAATGTTGTTGATTGTTACATCAAAGAATTCTGAAACAGGGGTGTCTTTCATGTTCTCTTCTACCTTTACAAGTGTAGCTTCTGGAGGGTAACCCTGTGCAAGGAAAGAGCTCATTTGTGACATTGCAGCACCAAAAGAGGACTCTATTGAGTTTAATTCTTCTTCGGTTTCTTTAAGCTGGATAACAGAAAGTTTAAGGTAAACCACTATTGAAAACCCTATCGCTGCAGTTATAAACATTGAAACATATATTTGAGTCGGGCCGAATTTTAAAAGCAAGGGGTAAAGGAAGTAAACTGGAAGCATGAAAAGAATGAATATAAGTATAGCAGGTAAAAGCGCGCTTATGCTGACGTTTTTCTTTCCCATCTTTATAAAGAAATTTCCAACTTTAGGTATATTTGGTATGTTGTTTATATCTGGTGCTCCGAATCCGCTTGGTCTTGTTAATAACTTATTTCTTATCAAGAAATAGACCATCAAAGGCAATCCAACATCATACATCAATGCAAGCAGTAAACCAAAATCTGGGACCGCAACAAATGCCATTAGCATAGGAGCTAATACTAGTCCTAAAACTGGAAGTACCATCCCTATCATATATATTGTGTTTAGGGGCTCTTTTAATGATGAAGCGTATTTTGTCATTGCTTCAAAGGTGCCACCCAGTATCCTATCAGAAGCTTCGTCCAGTAATCCCAATCTTGCTTCTTCTGTCTCTTGCGAAGTCGAGCTTTCTATAAGAAAAAGTGCATCTGTAAATGCCGGGCTCGATTTCGCCCATCTTTTTGAATAGTCATCCAAAGCTTCTTTTATATTGTTGTATTTTCTTGCTGCTGTGTCCCATATTAGCTTTTTTAAATCAAGCGCCAAGTAACTTGTAAGGTTATCTGAAGCGAACTGTATGGCCCCCTCTAAATTTGGAGTCTGTCGCATAAATATAACCATGTAAAGAATCATAGTAACAAGATCACTCGAAGACTTACTTAATCTAACAGTCATTTGTTGCTGTGGAAAAATCTGCACGCCTATAAAGGAGATAACACCCAAAAACATAAGTACTAAGCCAGCTATAATCTGACCCAAAACAAGAAGTATCACTCCTAAAAACATCAAGGCTACCAGCATGAATATTCCAAAACCGTATAACTGTTTTGCATCAAAGTCGTATCCAAGCAGGTAAAGTAGGGTATTTATCTTTTTTTCTTGGTCTTTGTTTATATTAAACTTTATTACCTTGCCTATTGTATCTGCGCCGAAGTTTATTATTTTTGAAAAGTTTGTTGGGTTCTTTTCCTTGAATATTTTGTATTCAAGAGACCTTAATTCTTCTCTGACATTCTCATCCTTTTTATATAAATCGCTTGGAATTAGATTTTCTTTTGTATAGTATGTATCTATAAAGTTTTTATCTATCCTCACAGAAGGCACAACCTCCTTTACTTTTTGCTTCTTAGCCATAAATCAAATAAATTTACAATATTTTTTCTTTCTGCAGTTCCATATTCCTCTCTTAGCTTGCTTATTATATCATAATATTGGTCTATTGCTGCGGAGGTAAATTCGGCTTCTAATAATGATGGATTATTAACCTTGTTTGCATAATTGGATAAGGCATCAAGTACATCCCCTCTTGCTCTTATATTTTCAAGTACAGCGTCCCAGTTACCTGCCCAATCCTCTACTCTTGATGCTATCTCCTTTATAACATAGCTATTACCTTCTAATAAATCGTTTGATGGGTCTAGACTGTCTCTGTGTATATCATATTTAACTAAATCTACGAACCCATTTTCATATTGGGGGTCTTCAGTCCAGTCCTTTCTTACCTCAGTTATATTAAGAACTCTTCTCCTTTCGCTTAGCCTGTCTTCAGTTCTTATTTTATTAACAGAAACTATCAAATCCGTCGCTTTGAAACTAGTTCTTGGAACATTTAGGTCGTTTACAACCCTATCAAATACGCCGTAGGGGTTTTCACCATGTATTGTGCCCATAACAGTGTTTGAAAGCGCACCTACGCGCATTGCTTCATACAATGCCTTTGCTTCCGTGCTTCTTACTTCTCCTACGATCAATGAGCTGTCTCCAAGTCGTAGTGTTGTCCTTATGCCTTCATCTGCACTCATTTCG
>JAKBRA010000035.1 GCA_021834945.1 Nanobdellota archaeon
GTTAAGGAAAAAGCTTAATAGAAACCCCACGGTGTTTTTATCGTCGTTTTATATAAAGAAGTACAAACAGTATGCTTTCGTATTCTTCTTTTTGACGACTTTAGTATTAGCTATAAATTACGGTATAACTGCGTTTGTTTCTTTAAATAACCCTACTACTCTAATATGGGAATACGGCAATATTATATTATTTACTGCCCTTACTTTGTTTTTCCTGTTTATGGCTTTGTCCTAAAAATCGTTGAATACTTTCGTTTCGCTTTCACTTGCCGGATTGCTTCTGTCAGCGCTGAACACTTTATAGCTTTTTGGTTTCAGCATGGAAACAATGTAATCAAATGCAAGTGACGGGTTGCTTTCGTTACCGCATGAGTAGATGTCTACTGTAGCGTACCTGCTTTCTGGCCAGGTGTGCAGCGATATGTGGCTTTCGACTATCAATGCTATTATCGAAACTCCCCCTATGTCTGGAGAGTTTATTGTATTGAACTGCTTTTCCATTATGTCGATTATGTGAAGGTTGCCGGCTCTGGCGGCTTCTATTACCGATTCTTTAAGATATGCGAGACTTTTGAGGATGGAATCATCTACGTCATAAAGGTTTCCAAAAACGTGTTTTCCTATTACTGGAACGAGGTTACTTTCGAACAGACTTAACTTTTTATTCCTTTTTTTCATTTATTATTATTGAATAATTCTATTTAAATAATTATCTATCTAAAGTAGCTAAATTTAATTCAAAATTAGTAATACAAAAACCCTTTTATATTTGGATTAATTCCATATTCCATGGCTTTATACGGGGATTTTCATTTTTATTGGACGCTGTTTGAAGTTGTAAATGGCTTGGTTATCTCGATTTTAAGCGCATTGGACATTTATGTATTGTATAAACATAAACGGGATAAATCTCCGTTGGTAAGGTGGACGTTGAATGAAAAGAACTCAAAGAATGACTTTTCCGTTCTTTTGTTTGCTTCTTTGTTGTTCATCGTCGTCTTTATTGTTTACTCATTAGGTTCATTGGTTAGCAGCGATTCTATTAAGATCGCAGCAGATCTCATAGGAACCGTTACGTATCTTATGGTGAGCTACGTAATAATTGAATGGTCGCGGGTTTTCCTGGGGTTTATATGAGCAGCAATTTTTATGAAGCAATTATAATCGTATTTGCAGGTGTAATGATAACTGTTTCGGTTATACGGTTTACAACGGCTTTTTATAAAAACCCCTCAAAGGCAGTTCAGCTTATAAGACTAAATAAGAATTCTGTCAAAGTATTTGTAATGTTCTTGCTTATGAATTTTATATTTTTGGCAGGTTACATGATACAGCTTTTAAATGTTTCAGATAATTCAGACTTACCCGCCATACTGATATATGCGTTGGGAACGTCATTTTTCTTTTTGGGGCTTGCAGGCATAATATCGAAGAAATATATAATGGATTAATCCCGTTTTGAAAATGAAAAGGCTTTTATAAGATTAAGCTTCTTTAAAAAGCATGTTTAAAAAGAATGCAACTAGTACGTTTATTGGACTGGATAAATTGAGGAAGGATTTGGATGGCATCCTTGCGGATTTCAAGGATGAGGATCCAGAAAAGATACTGAAATTCCCTTATGATGATTTATCGGATTACTTCAAAAGCATAAAGATCGAATCTGTAAGAAAAAGAAAAGAAGAGTCAAAGTTCCCTGCGAAGCCAGGCGATTACGTCATAAAGAGCGGTGGAATGCCGAATTATAGCAGTAATGAAATGAAGGACAGTTTCCCGCTCTTTTACATGGAAGGAATCTATAGAACAAGATACGGGGATTATGGCAAAGAATATTTTGGCATAAAACTAAATGGAAAGGTAATACCTGCAGCATACATGAAACGGATCTCTTCCGATAACTATAAGGTATACCTTAACTACGATGTCATAAAAAGCATGGACAATGAAACGTTGCGGAAACTGATTGCCGCCACTAGCATCAGGTTAGCCGATTACAAAAGTGTCTCTTATTTTAGTTAAATGCTAGGACGTTAACTATTTATACTAATAATTTTATAATTAGATAGTAATTAAAATAAGAATATGTCAAAGAAACTATCTGAGATTGAAAAATTGCTGAAAAGCCTGCCTTACAAGAACGATTCGGATGGCAACCCTACTTTGAAAAAGGAATTTGTAAGGAATTCAGATTACTTTAATGATGCAGGGCTGATAGTAAATGAAAGGTACGCAACGGATAAATACCCAAAGGTAAAAAGTCTGGAGTACATACAGTTTAATAACCTTTACAATACTGGGTTTTTTGACGATTATTTTGCAAGGCAATATAAATTGTTGAACGATCTTTATAACGCTAGGCCAGAGAATTTCCCTAAGCCAGTCGCATTGATAGTAGATGATTCCGCTAAAAGGGTAGGGTACGTACACCAGCCTTTTAATGGAGAAGAGCTAAGAAGTTATATTCCCAGAATGGTTTCCTTGCGCGATTACATTGACAACTGCAACATCTGGGATGAAAAGCTTGTGGCTGAGAAAATCAGAAGGTTAACTTCGCTTCAAGACCTGATTTCCAGGGATGAGCTTAATAATTTTATACTTAAAAAGGGAATCAAACGGCTCGCATTCGGCGAAAAATATCTGAAGGAGTACAGAATAAGGATAGACACTTACAACAAGAGAAAAGACGAACTTGAAGATATAAAAAAGCAAATAAACGATGCCGTAAGTTATGTCAATCAGAACGGTCTGTCTCACAATAACCTTTATCTAGATAACATAATCATTTATTGGAATGAAAACATGGAAGTAAAAGTCGGGTTTATCAATCCAATCAACAAACAAGACGTAAAATCACCCTTTTTCTCATCCGACCAGCACAGAATAAAATCCATCAATCACAGCATCAAGTGGGCAGAATTCAAGCAAAAGGCGTTAATAAATAAATACAACGAAAAATACAGAGCACTTTATCCTGGATTTAGAATAAAGTAATTATATATGAGAATCTTGTTTCCCAAGAGAGAAGAGCCCGCTCTTGAAACCTATGAGAACATAAATGCAAATTCAAGCCTGTATAAACTGCTTTCCAGAACTGGACCGGTAATGACAGAATCACTGCTTAACTTCCACACAAAGAGTGGAGACAAGGGAGTGTATAAAAACGTTGTAAACCGGAAAACTCTTCCTTTTTTCACAAGTTATATACGATACTTTAATTCTATCGAAAAGGGATTGGCAGGCTTAATAACCGATGCCTATAAAGAACTTCAAAAAATGAAGGATTACGAGTTAGAAGGGGTATACACGGCGTTTGATTCCGGAAAAGACAGCTGTGCAAGAAGCGTATGGGGAGAAAAATACGGCAGCATGATAAACGCTAGAAATAAAATAATGAAGGATGAACTGGATCCTTCAACTAGGCTTCCAAAACTGGATTACATTCATTCTATAAATGCGAATTACTCCCATATATTTTCATACAACTTCAAAAAAGAGATGGATCCAAGGAAGGCGAAAGCCGTCCTTTATAAAAAAACGTTAAAAATTGGCCATGATCCTAAAGTCTATACGGATTTTAACCTCTTTTCTTTAAACGATAGATATCGGATTGCAGTAGCATTTTACGGCAGGGCCATCGAAATTACCGATTTTATGGACATGTTTAATTCGATTGATTATGGCATGAACAAAGGAAATGGTAAAAACGTAAAGCCGGTATTTTGATGCAAAGTTATTAATAAGCAGGTCATCAAATAAACTGGTATGCAAAACAAAAAAACGCTTGAAACTGCAGCCATGAAAAGCAAATACAAGTACGCATTGGAAGAACTTTGCAAAGTATCAAGCGAAGAAACGTCTAAAAAGGTCTTTGACAAGCAGTATCCTAAAATCTTGGGTGAGCTTTCCTCTATACTTGAAAACGGATATAAAAACGTGCTGGATTATTCTTATGTATTAAACACTGCGGAAATGAAGGACGTCACCAAAGATTATATGCAGTCCATTTTCAGAAGAGGCCTTAAAAAAGTGGAATATTGCAATTTTAACATAGATTTTAATGATGAGAAACAGATTAAAACCGGCATATACGGCTATACCGTAGCGCACGTATATAAACTACTTTTTAAAGAGAACTATGGCACAAAATCAGAAGAATGAGCGGCTGGAGGATAGGCTTCTCGACTGCAATTTAACATTATTTGGCAGGCTTGATTTGGATGGTTTTTCAAAGGCCGGTGATATTAAAAACTATATAGAGAAGGATTCTTTAGTCTACTTTTCAGGCTGTAAAGTTTTAAGTAAGAACACATTCGTCATTGATGTTGATTTTTACACCGTTTCAAATAAATATGAATTAAAAAGCAAACTAAACGGCATTGTGAATAAATATTCTCTTGGCGTATCCTATAGAATACGGAACGTCGAAGAGTAAAAAGTCAAACAGTTATTGCTTTTTATAAACGTTCTGGAATTTGCTATACCTTTCATTTAACTTTTTCCAGTTCAAGTTGTTAAAAAACGGTTCCAGGTATTTGGCTTTGTCCGGCCCGTAATCAACGTAAAACGCGTGCTCGTAAACGTCCAAAGCTATTATCGGTATAGAACCCCATACTGCTCCGTCGTTATGAACATCCGCCAAAAACGTCCTTAATTTATTGTCAGTCGGGTCTATTGCAAGTATGGCCCACCCCCGGGCTGCCTTTGCAGTTGACATCATATCAAGTTTAAAGTTTTCAAAACTGCCAAAATCTTCGTTTATCTTTTTTATAAGAGGCATATCCTCCGAATACTTGCCATCTCCTCCGAACATTTCAAAATACAGCTCATGAAGCAGCTGACCGCTAGCGTTGAACGTTTCCTCTTTTTTCAATGACCTAAACTCACTGTAATTTGCATTTGCAGCTGCTTTATCAACGGTTTTCAGTTTGCTGTGCACCTCATTTCTCTTCTTGACATAGCCTGCATAATGTATGTCGTGGTGGAAGCTTATCTGCTTCTCTGAAAATCCATTCAGAGATTTATAATTTAGCTTCTGTACTTCATACTGATCATCATAGTTTGCCATAAAATCACCCGATAATTATAACACAGTTATAGTATATAAAATTTTTAGATAATAAGAAGAAAAAGTATTTAAACATAAAATCTATCTAAAATAGATATCGTAAAGCGATATCATAGGTAAAAATATGAAAGACAAAAAAGACGACTTTAATGAAATAAACTTTGGATTTAACATAGACCCAAACATGGTGCACAAGATTGAGCACTCAATGCATGGCATAAGTCGTGGTTTCGGTATAAAGTACTGGATATTGATGCTTGTTTCGAAGAAGAAAATGACGGGCGCAGAGATGATAGACAAGATATATGAGATGAGTTTTGGCTTCTGGAGACCTTCTCCAGGCAGTATATACTCGATCCTGAAATACCTATCGGAAAGCGGGTTTGTAAAAGTAGAGCAGAATGACAATAAAAAATACTATTCAATTACGGACAAAGGAAAAGAATACTTGGACAGTTCGTGGTTCCCATGGAGATCCGCTTCTTCGTTTATGAACAAAGACGAAGGAACAAGCATAGACGAAACTATAGAGACTTTAGATAACTTATCTGAGTTTATATCGGAAAAGGAAAAGCTGCTGAGCAAGGAAAATAAGAAAACGCTTAAAAAAATAGACGACAGGCTGCATGCCATAATCAAATAATATGGAATACTCCATAATCGCAGACAAATTAACGAAAAAGTTCGGGGATTTTACTGCTGATAATGCCATAAGCTTAAAGGTTAAAAATGGAGAGATATTCGGGATTTTGGGCCCTAATGGAGCCGGAAAAACGACTCTGATAAGCATGCTTACTACGTTAATAAAGCCGACGAGCGGTCATGCTTCTGTATTAGGGAAGGATATAATAAAGAATGCGTTGGAAGTCAGGAAGTCCATAGGTGTAATAACGGAAAAGGTTACAATGTATCCACCGCTTACTGCGGAGGAGAATCTGATGTTTTTTGGAAGGTTATACGGGATAAATAGAAAGGAATTGGAAGAAAAAATAAGCGAAGGCTTGGAGGAATTTCAGCTGTCAAAATTTAGAAACAAGCCGGTAGGAACTTTTTCCCTAGGAATGAAAAGAAGGCTTGACATCGTAAGAGTGCTGTTAAACGAGCCAAAGGTTTTCTTTTTGGACGAGCCGACCGTCGGTCTAGACCCAATAACGGTTTCTTTTATAAAAAAGAAGATAAGGGAAATAAATAAAAGAGGAAGCACTATAATACTTACAACT
>JAKBRA010000036.1 GCA_021834945.1 Nanobdellota archaeon
TCATTATCCAGTATGTCTCTACCCGCGCTGTCTGCAATAACAACGTCAAAGTTCTTAAAAGAGCCCATTGCACCTTTTATGGCCTTAACAGGATCAGTACCTCCGCCCATTATCTTTACGTTTATCTGTTTTGAAAGCTGTTCCAGCTGCTGGTAAGCAGCAGGCCTAAATGTATCCAATCCTAAAAGTAAAACCCTGTAACCTCTCTTTTTGTAGTAATTTGCAAGCTTTGCAGCCGTTGTAGTCTTACCTGAACCAAACAATCCGACAAGTAGTATTTTAAATGGGACGCTGTCTATGTTTATCTTTGTTTCATCGTTTCCGACTATTTCTACAAGGTCGTTGTATATTACGTCTATTACCTTTTCTCTGGTTACTAATCCTTTGCCTTTATTTGATTTTATGTCTTCCCTGATCTTTTTCATCAGCTTTTCTACAGTGTTCTTGTCTACATCTCCCTCTATTAAAGCAGTCTGTATGTCTGTGAGAACTTCCTCTATCTTTTCATTTCCAGTAGAATTAAGCAGTTTCTTTATTCCTTCTTTTAATCTGTTCGATAAACCTTCAAATGCCATTTACTATTATTTATAGGACTGACTAAATATATAGAATACGTTCACTGGTTTTTATTTCTTTTTACCGTTATTGGTAGAACGTCTTTTTCCAGCTCTCTCTTCGCCACTTCTATGTATGTATCCTCTTTCTTGTTCACTTTTACAAGCGGTGGTGCGCCCATTGAAAGCTGCAAGGCCCTTGCACCTACTAGTCTTGCCTTTTCAAACTTATTGTACTCTTCCATCTCAATTATTTATATTCTCCATCAATGTTTTAAACCTTTCCTCTCTCAATTCAATGGCCTTTCCGACGCAGAAATCTATCTCTTCAGGTGTGAAGAATCCATCTCCCCCCTTTTGCAGAGAGTTTATCTTTTCGCTTACCCCTATTGTAAATCTTGCGTCAGCTGCTTTTTCTTCTTCTGCAGTCGGATCAAAGAATATTACTCCATTTATTTTTGCAAACGTATGGCTTATTGCTAGTTTAGACCTGTCTAATGGCAGTGTAAATGTCTCTTCTTTGCCCTCTATTTTGTATTTAGCGTTTAACAGTGCTCTTAAGGCGGCTATATTTCCTGCATCAAATAGGTTACCCTCATTGTTAAGGCAGACTATGTCTACATAAACAAATGAAACTGTTTTTCCTTCTTCTATTACCAATTTGGTAAGGTCAATAAGATTTGATTCCCTTATTCCTCTGTCGGTAACTCTTCCTACCTCTATTGAATAGTTTATTCTGTCATCGTTGTAATTAGATGCTAGTTCAGATGCCTCAAAATTTACCACTAAAGCACCTTCATTAGGCCTGTCGGGGAAAGGCGTTCCATTTAGTACCTTTACACCTGCTATTACTTTGGTGCCGCCCAATTCAACATAAGCAGAGCCATCAGAGTGGTTTATTACGTTGTCCTTTATTGTTATTTTTCTTCCTTCGAATTGGCTTCTTTGGTCCAGCCTTATTTTTCTTTCGGCCAGTTCACGCATGTAATTATAGTTCTCAAGTGTCATAATTTTCTCATCTCTTCCACTACTTCTTTCATCTTTTCCTTAAGCTCATTGCTTATTTCCCCTTTTTTGCTGAGCCTTTCAAGCCTGTCTTCATTCTGTACCTTCACTTCGTTTTCTTCTTTTTTGGCTGTTATGTCAAAGGTTATAAGTTTTGCAAACTTTGGAAAGATCTCAGGTTTTACTATAAGCATTCTTTCCTTTTCTCCGTTTCTTAGTATCTCAACATATTCAAGGTCTTTTTGAATTGTATAAGTCCTGTCACCCCATTCGCTTCTGCTGTTTATTGTAAGTCTCTGCACTTCGTTATCCTTTATTTCCATGTCAGAAACTATCCCATCTATCTTGAATGAAGTTCCGTTAAGTCTTGTAAATGCTAATCTGTAAAGCTTGTCCTTTACCGGACCGTACCTCAAAAGCACTTCGTTTATTTTTTCGTCTAGTTCCTTGTCTGAATATTTATCCAGAAGGTTCTCTGCGAAATCAGTAAGTATGGTGTAGCCTGCAGATTTCAGCTTGTGGTGGTTCATTATAGTAGGCATAACCTCCTTTCTTATCTTGTCAAGCTCGTTTTTATCTGTTTTATCAAATAATATGAAGTATTTGTTCATGCCTTCATAGATTATGCTTGGTTCAGTGCAGTTGTTGAATTTTTCGTTTATTTCAGCCTCTTTTTTCTGCAGTTCATCTAATTCCTGCTTGAGCACCTCCTCATCTTTGTCTTCTGCACCTTGTACCCATAAAATTCCCCATTCCTTTAGATTAAGGCCTTTTGCTATGTCGTATAGTTTTGTTTTTCCCTCGTTCGAATGTATCCCTTTGCTCATCTTTGTAAAGCCGTTCTTTATGATTATTATATTGTCCCCAAATATCCTTAATTGGGTGGAAAGCATTATCTTTCCGTCATAGGTCCCTTTTGACTGAACAAGTATCTTTGCACCCGGCTTAACATATCCCCAAAAACTTTTAAGGTCGAGTACTCCTTCTTCATCGTCAGGAAGCGATATAACTATTGACTTTGCCTTTTGATCTGTGTTTTTTATTATGCCGCAATATATCTTTCCTATCTCTTCCTTGTAAAAAACGCTCATCTTAAGTCTGTTTTTTAGCAGTTCAACAACACTCTCGCTGCCGTTTCCATATATGTAAACTCCTTCTTTTGTTTCAGTGTCTTCTATTATTACGTCAGGTTTGCTTTCATCCTCTATGTTCAACGCCTTCTTGATGGCTTCAGCAGCCTGCGTTACTTCTATTTTTTCATCCAGCAATAACTTTGTTATGGCTGTGGAGTAAATACCTCTAACTTTTACTTTCATTTAAAAACCTCCTTTTTAGAGCGGCTTTTTCAAGCTCATAAATTTCCATTGCGCCCTTTTTACCAACTTCTATTACCTTTTTAAGTTCTTCTCTTGTGACTTTTCCATCAAGTTGAAGAAGAACTATTTCATCTTTAGATGGAAGAATGCCTATTGGAACATCGGTTGCACCTCCCTCATGGAAGTCTTCTTCTTCTTTAGTAAGATCCAAGCATATGCTGTCTCCTATTTTGCCTGCCGCTACTGCTGCAACTAAATCTCGCATAGGCAAACCTGCATCTGCACATGCCATCGAAGCAGCCGTTAAGCTTGCACACCTTGTTCCGGCATCTGCCTGCGTAATGTATATTCTAACGTTTACCATCGCCCGAGGCATATCTTCAAGGATTACTGCTCTGTTTAATGCATTAGTTATAACCTGACTTATCTCTATGTCTCTTCTGTCCATTCCGGGTTTTGCCCTATCAGGTACTGAAAAAGGAAGCATGTCGTATTTGCACACTATTATACCTTTGTTTACCTTTTCTATGTGTCTTGGTTTTACTTCTTCTGGACCGTAAACCGCTGCAATTGCTTCAGTATTACCTATTTTGAACCTAGCACTGCCCTTTGCATTTGGTATTATACCCGTCTCTGCCTCCATTGGCCTTAGTTCATCAAATTTTCTCTTATCAAATCTTTCCTCGTACATCTTCAAGTAACCTCCCGACCTTTTCTGTAAGGTCTGAATCCACATAATGCTCGTCTATGAATTTTATTGCGGATAATGCAGCGGCTCTATTTTTGTCTTCACCATCTACCCACACTATTCCGTTTTGTCCAACGACTATGTCGCATTTTGTTTGATCCTTAATCATGTTTATCATTGCGCCTTCTTTTCCTATTAACCTAGGTAATTTAACCGGATCTATTCTGCTCACCATCTTTGATTCAAGTTTTCCGTACCTAGTACCGCGCATTGAAATGTCAGCGGCATTGTTTGGATATACCCTGAAAACTCTGGCATAAACTAGATCACCTATATCTATGTATCTGTCAAGCTCACCTTCCTCTACTCTGAAGTTGACATCCCTTACATCCAATCTTGTGTAAAATGGTGCGTTTATGTCAACAACCCAGTACTTTGCAGACACCTCTGTGACTTCACCGACTATGTCATCCCCTTCTTTTGGATAGTAATTTCCAGCAAGAGGGTTTACGCTTATACCTCTATCAGAAATCTGTACCATCCCCAAGAACTTGGAGTATACCTTTTCATTTTCTTCATATGTGCCGTTTCTTCCGTTTCTTTCATCGGAGAGAAGTTCTCCCGGCGTTACTATGTCAAAATTCTTTACGCTTATCATATCTTCCTTATATTTATGCTGCCATGTGTTATGCTTTTAAGCTTGCTTAGCAGCTCATTTTCATTTCCTGCCTTAACTGAAAAATTCACAACCAGTGAATTATCGTTTCTTGTACTATCTTTTATGTTCGTCAACCTTTTTAAATATAACATTGCGTCATTTCCGTACTGTATTGGTATCTCTGCAGAGTAATTGAACTCTCCTAATTTTATAGGCAGGACCTTTTTCAGCTTAAGCAACACTTCATCAAACTGTTCTTTTTCTGGCTTGTTTATGTCAAAATTGTGATGAACCTGCTGCATTGCGATTTCTATTCTTTGCCTGGGTATGGGCAAATTGGTGTTTAAGTCTATGGCCATGCTTGCTATCTTGTCTATTATCCTCTTTTTAAGCATCTCAGCTTTTTTCTGTTTGTAAGCCGTGCTCAACTGCACTTCTCCTTCCTTTATTATCTTCAGAGCCAATTTTCTTATGTCATCGGTTCCGAGTTCTTTCTGCAGGTTTCCTGCGACTTCTCCCTTTTTGATGTCCTTGAAAACTTTATCCACAAGAAGTGCAGAATCTATGTCATTGCTTCTTCCTTCCTTGATATCCATGGCCTTTTCACAGTCCACTTCTATCTCGTACCGTTTGCCGTTCTTTTCTAACTTGGCAGTTACTCTGTCTACCATGAATTATTTTATATACTTGGAGATCTCTTCTTTGCTGAGTTTCCTAAAGCCGTCTTTGTCTATAACAGCTATCTCAAATCTTTCCGGAGAATTCTTACTTTCATCCGACTTGATTGCTTTCATTCCAAGATCTATCAGTGATTCTGCGTCCATATCCGTTTTATACTCTTTTTCAAGTGTTTTGTTTATTGTATCTGAGTTTCCGCCTATCGCTATCGCCCTGTACTGGAAAAATGTTCCACTAGGGTCAAGCATGTATAAGTATGTTTTGCCGTCTTTAAGCCCTCCGAAAAGGATGCTTACTCCGAATGGTCTTGCTCCACCATATTGTGTAAGGGCCTGCATTTCAGCGCTAATCCCTTTTACTATTAGCAGTATATCAGCAGGCTGGTTATAAGTCATCTTGTATTCCTGCGCACTGTTCTGTGCCTTGTCTATTAACGTTCTTCCGTCAGCTATCATTCCAGATATAGCTGCAGCCATATGCAAATCTATTTGGAATATCTTTTCTATGCTTTCTGGTATTACCAACTTTTCAAGTTCATGTGCCTTTCTGTCAGCAACAAAAACTATGCATTCTTTTCCTGCTAAACCAACAGCTGCAAAACCCTGTGAAACTGTTCTTTTAGCGTATTCTACCTGCAAAATTCTTCCATCTGGGTTGAAGAGTGTTATCGCCCTGTCATATCCCATTAAATCCCCTGGTGGTTCCATTGTTTTCCTCCTAAAATTTAAAAGATTTTATCTTTTTTATATTTCCACTATTCATTATTGTAAGCAAGTTTGATTTATAAAACTTACTAATCAACGAAAGGAAAAATATGACCCTGTATTTATATTCATTGTTTACTGCTATTACTCCTACTGTTC
>JAKBRA010000037.1 GCA_021834945.1 Nanobdellota archaeon
CTCCTGTTCTTCATTAGAGAAACTAGACGAAATGTATCCCATTTCAGATACTTTTTTTTCAATAGCATCGACGAATTTTAAATACCGTTTTTTTGTTTTGTATGTTGAATCCTGAAAGCTTTCTCCAGGGTCTACCAATTCAAGCTCAAGAATGGGTATTTTCATCTTATTGAATACAGAGAGGTATTCCTTGCTTATATTTGAATCTTTATCAACCATCGGCTTAGTAAACTCATAATACAATAGAGATGTGCGGCTTAGAAAATATTCCATCATTTTGTTAGTAAGTGTTTCCAGTTCCCTCCTTATAGATTTATTGGAATAATCTGCCTTTGACTTGCTTCTTTTGATTAAAGCATTGCCTTTTATAATCATTGTCTTTTCCGGCCCTTCAACAAATCCAAACTTTGCATAACCAGATGACAGGTATAAACTTTCATATGCTTCTTTCAACAAGCTATTTGGAGAAGAATACATGAGTTTCCCTGAACCGTCAAAATATGGCAGGTTTACTTGATCAAACATATTCATAAACCCGGTACTCCACTTATTGGGCCTGAACAGATCTTCAAGTTTGATGTGCTTGTAAGCTTTCTTTTCTACTTCTTCTGATTCCTTGTGTGTTAAAAAATTTTTGGACCTGGCTTTTTTAATTCTCCTTTCTTCCTTGTCTTCGTAATCCATCCTGCCAAAATCAAGCGAGATATAGTGAAGTGATTCAAGAGCAGAGACATAATATTCCAGAAATTTTTTTGTTGTACAATTTACTGCATACTTTAAAGGTTCATGCATGTCTGCGTATAAAAAATATCCCATGCTTGATTATAACATGTAAAGTATTTATATAAAACTCTCCTAAAACGGAGAGTATGGATATAAAAAGTATAATAGAATCTGCAGGTCTTACCCGAGCAGAAAGCGAAGTCTACTTGTCGCTAATAAAATTAGGCAGTTCAATGATAGGGCCGATACTTAGGGAATCCGGCCTTAACAGTTCCGTTGCATATAACTGTCTTCAAAGACTTATGGGGGAAGGCCTGGTTTCTTACCGCATAAAAGGCAAAAAGAAGTATTTTTTTGCTTCTGATCCAAAAAATTTAATACAAATCCTAAAAGATAAGGAAGATGCTTTGCTTGAAGTTATGCCAGTACTGGAAAAACTAAAGGGTACTGCAAAAAGCAAGCAGGATATATTCATATTTGAGGGACCAAAGGCAGCTAGAACAGTATTTAATGACATTTTGAATACACTGAAAAAAGGAGATGAGCACCTTGTAATTGGCGTTTCGGAAAGCGACAGTGGCATGGGCGGATTTATAAAGAGATGGGATGAAAAAAGAGCTAAAAAGGGCATCAAAAAACGGGTTATAATAACTGAGAAAAAAGGAAACTGGCTGGATTATTACAAAAAACAACCGCTTACTAAAGTAAAAGCAATTCAGGAAATATTCAACGTGCATTTTACAATAAATATCTATGGAAACAAGACTGCTTTAGTCATCTGGGGAAGATACGCAACATACATATTAATAGAGCGAAAAGAAGTAGCAGAAAACTTCAGGAACTATTTTAATTTTCTTTGGAAATTAAGTACATGACTTTCAAAAACGGCATTCGCTGCATAAATATTAAATTCCATTCTTTTACGTCCTAAAAAATCAATCCTTCTTCAAAAGCTCAAGATACTCTTTTCTCAGCTTTGCTATTTTAGGGCGTATGACCATGAAGCAGTACGGGTTCAGGGGATTATTCTTGTAGTAATCCTGATGGTATTTCTCTGCGAGATAAAATTCTTTCAACGGCTCCAGAGCAGTGACTATCGGCTTATCCCAAAGCTTTTCTTCCGTTAATTCTTTTATGACCTTCTCTGCTATTTCTCTCTGCTTATCATTAACATAGAATATCTCTGACCTGTACTGGCTTCCTATGTCATTTCCCTGCCTATTCAGGCTGGTAGGATCATGTAAAGTGAAGAAAACCTGCAACAGCTGTTTATATGAGATTACCGAAGGGTTAAAGGTAAGCCTTACCGATTCGGCATGTCCTGTTTTGCCTGTGCAGACCTCCTCATAGGAAGGATCTTTAACAGTTCCTCCGCTGTATCCGGATTCAACTTTTTCTATGCCTTTTATCTGCTTGAATATTGCTTCCATACACCAGAAGCAGCCACCTGCAAGAACTGCAACATCAAGCTTTTCGGCCATATTTTATGATGATTTTCTGCATTATTATACTTTTTAAACTACAAATAAAGAATTAAAGTTATAAGAACATAAAATTAATTATATTATAATACTACAATGGAAACAGAAGGAACTGAGATAATAGAAGATTACCAGGTAGTATCTGATGGTATTTCTGCTGATGTTAAGATACTTAGGATCCCATCTAAGTTTACAATGAACTATAAGATAACTACTCCCGTTATAGATCAAAGTATGAATGCAGTATTAACAGAGATAAGAACTGAACTTATAAGAGAAGACCCTTCAAAGATACAGCAGCTTTCTCAGACTACTTCCGAGACATTAAAAAGGGAATTTCTTGAAATAGTACAAAGAAAACTCAAGGAAATAATACCCGGGATGCAGGAGAAATCATACTTGGAGCTTTCTGCTACTCTCCTGCATGAAATGTTCGGCCTGGGAATAATAGAGATACTTGATACGGACCCGAATCTAGAAGAGGTAGTTATAAACGACTCAAAAACGCAGGTTATGGTTTATCACATTAAATACGGCTGGCTTGAAACAAACGTAAGAATAGAAACCGAATCAAAAATAGAGTCATACGCGCAACAAATTGCAAGAAAAGTAGGAAGGCAGATTACAAACTTAAATCCCCTTTTAGATGCACAGCTTCCAAATGGAGATAGGGTCAACGCTACTCTTTATCCAATATCCACACATGGAAATACGTTGGATATAAGAAAGTTTCGTGCAGAGCCTTGGACAATAATAGATTTTCTTAAGAGGAAAACTGTTTCGCAAGAACTCGTTTCATTCATATGGCAGGCAATGCAGTATGAACTTTCATTCCTAGTTACGGGAGGTACGGCAGCAGGTAAAACATCGATGCTTAATGTTTTTCTTCCGTTTATTCCTCCAAATCAAAGGATAATCACTATAGAAGATACAAGCGAACTTATCCTTCCAAAGTACATGCATTGGGTTCCAATGCTTACAAGGCAGCCTAATTCCGAAGGGAAAGGTCAAGTAACTATGTTGGATTTGCTGCTTAACTCGCTTAGAATGAGACCTGACCGTTTAGTAGTAGGTGAAATAAGAAAGAAGGAAGATGCGCAGACACTTTTCGAAGCAATGATGACCGGCCATTCAGTTTACGCAACTATGCACGCAGAGACTGCACAGCAGGTTGTAAAAAGGCTGATATCAGAGCCGATAGAACTGCCGGAAATCGAGGTTTCTACCCTTGACCTTATAATAACGTCATTTAGGCAGAGAAGAACTGGTGTGAGGAGGGTATTAGAACTTGCTGAGATAGTTGAAAGGCAAGTAAGTGGAGAAACGGAATTAAAGACTAACAACTTGTTTGAATGGAAACCAAGAACGGATGTAATAGAAAGGACAATAAATACTTCACAGAAAATATCTACAAAACTTGCCCTTTATTCGGGATTGACAAGCGAGGAAATGGCCGCTGATTTAAAGGAAAAGGGCTCTGTTTTACAGTGGATGGTTGAAAAAGAAGTAGACAACGTAAACTTAATAGGATTAACAGCAAGCAATTACTATACTAACCATGATAAATTAATGCAGTTGATAAAAGATAAGGGAGACCCTTCTGAATTAGAAACTTTGTAAAATGGAAACGAAAATACCTTCTATTATGATTTCCCCGGCCAAGGCCATATTCTTCGGAAAGAAAGTTAAGAAATTTGCGCCTATGTTAAGAGGCTTTGCCCCCTCATTGAAACAAGATCTTATGCAGGCATCAATGGATATAGATTACTTGGATTATATTGCTGCAGGGATAATTGTGACACTGCTTCTTGTTGGTTTAATGATTGGCGTAACAGCACTTATAGTTTTAATAGCCATAAAAAAAGACTTATTGACCGTAAAGATTGAAGCTATAATACCTGTGCTTGTTATTGTAGTTCCAGCCGTTTATTTACTGTATTTTCTAAATTTTCCAAAACTTCAGGCTACAAAAAGAACAAAGCTTATAGAAGAACAGGTTGTATTTGCGACCAGGGAAATAATGATAAAGGTAGGTTCTGGAGTTCCAGTATTCAATGCGCTACTTGATGTTGCAAATGGGGATTATGGTGTTGTATCGGACGAATTTAAACTTGCAATAGAAGAAATAGAATCCGGAGTACCGCAAGAAGAGGCGCTGGATCATTTAGCAAGAAGAGTTCCTTCCCAGTCCCTTAGAAGGACAATAGATATAATGCTTAATGCAATAAAATCAGGAAGTGATGTTGCAGGCACCCTTAATCTTATAAACGACATGCTTATCAAAAAACAGCAGTCGGACATGAAAGCCTATGCCGGTGAATTAACACCGATGTCGATGGCTTATATGCTTATATCTGTAGTTATTCCCAGCCTGGGAATGTCTGTATTTGTGATCCTTGGCTCATTAGCGCACTTTGACACCGTGGATATAATATACATAGTACCGCCGTTTCTTCTGATATTTCAGATATTCTTTATGGGAATGATAGGCGACAGGAGGCCATCTATAGGCGTATGAAACGAAATTCTGCCCACAAAGATATTCGAGTAGCGCTAGCGCATGCACTTCCAAAAAAGCTTACTATACCTATGAAA
Organism: Nanobdellota archaeon; assembly: GCA_021834945.1. The sequence continues at coordinate 4,800 of JAKBRA010000037.1, forward strand.
GAGCAGTTCATATACGCCCAGATGGGTGGTGAAGACCTTGATAGTACCATAGGATCAGTTACTATTTTACTTATAGTTGGAAGCATAATTGGGGCTATATTAATTTTCCATTTTCTGCATTCTCCTATTTACGCAATAGGAGCTGCATTTGGATTATTCTTTGGAGGATTACTACTTGTTAGGTCTGTACTTTCAATGTTTGCAGATTCCGTGTCAGCAAAGATAGAAAAAATATTACCCGACATGCTTTTGCTTATGGCCGCAAATCTTAGAGCAGGGATGATCCCTGAAAATTCATTTATAGCATCAATGAAGCCTGAATTTGGAAAGTTGAATTATCTTCTAAACAAAGCCGCAATAGAAACGCAGGCAGGTAAAAATTTCTCCGAAGCACTTATTGAAATGAATGAGATGACGAATTCGGAATTCTTTAAGGATAGCGTAAGAATAATATCCGAAGGAATAAGATCAGGAGCTGAATTGCACTTGATATTGGAAAACCTTGCAAGCAATCTTTTGCAGAATGAAAGCATAAGGAACGACATGAGGGCCCAAGTAAAAAGCTATTCTCTTTTCATATTTATAGCTGCTACGCTTGCAGCGCCGCTGCTTTATGGAGTTTCATCTTTTCTTATAGGAATACTTGATAAGGTAGGTGCGTCAACGAGTGGAGGCACTTCGGCGGCAAACCTTCCAAGTGGAACACTGGGATTATTCTCCGGGTTTACTCTACCACATATTTCAGTAACACTTGTGGTAGCTGTTTCCCTAATAAATGTAGTAATAACAACAGCTTCTAGCGCTCTGCTTGGCGGGATATTAAATACTGGCAAAGCAAAAAACGGACTTAA
>JAKBRA010000038.1 GCA_021834945.1 Nanobdellota archaeon
GATAATAACTGCAATAGGTGCGGAAGGTGAAGTTGCAGTAGCGAATACTGCATTGGCAGAGTTCGTTCCTCCTAAGAAGAGGGGGCTGGCAGTGGCCTCCGGAAATGCAACTGCATTTGATGTAGGGACTGTTGCAGCTTCATTGGTAGCATTCTTTGCAATAGCGTTGCTCCCTTCAACAATAGGCTGGAGAGTCGCCTTCGCTTCTGCAGTTGTATTAGCAGTAGTAGTTTTCATAGCAAGATTAAAGCTTCCAGAATCAGTAAGGTACCTCATAAGAAAGAACAGGCTAAAGGAAGCAGAAGCAATAGTTAGCAAAGCTGAAAAGAACTATCAAGCCAAGACTCACAAGAAACTGCCTCCAGTAAGCGCGGAAATGCTTAATTTTTCTTCTCAGAAACTCTCAGCAAAATACGGACTTTTGTTCAAAAAGTATCCAAAGAGGATAACACTGGCAATAATCCTTAATTTAACGGAGGTTTGGCCTTACTATGCAGCATTTTCCGTCATTCCTGTAATACTTGTAAAGTTCTTCAAATACAGCTCTTCTAGTGTTAGCCTTTCACTTGTATACATAACATTTGCAGGGGTAATAGGTATAATCGCAATGTCATTTGCGCTGGACAAGATAGGCCGTAGAAAAACCATAACGGCTTCTTACGGTATAGCAGCATTTATGTTCTTGCTAATAGGCCTGATAGTTGCGCACATTAGCCTTGTGGTTTTCATAATACTTTTAGCAGTCCTTTACTTCTGGGTTTACGCAGCGGCAGGCGTTTTGTATCCTCAGATTTCAGAGATGTTTCCTACTGAAATTAGAAGCACGGCCGTTGGAACTGCAATAGGAATAGGCAGGTTGGGAGGGATAATAGGCCCAATAATCCTTGGTATAATACTAGCAGCCGGTGACACTTTAACGGCAGTCACAATAGCTTTCGTAATAACAGCGGTTATAATGTTTATAGGGGCAATCTCAGAAGTTATACTTGGTCCAGAATTGAATGGTAAGTCGCTTGAAACTGCATCTGCAGAAGTAAAAGGCTCCAAGTTGTAAACAATTAGATTAAGTTTTCTTTTAACTAAATTTAGCTATTTCACAACTGCACTGTTTTTTGCTTATTTGATTCCAAAACCTTTTTATAATATCTTGTTTATATGGTTAAAATGGATGAAGAACAAAAAATAATAGAACAGGAAGCAGAAAAGGATGCAAACGAAGTTCTAAAGGAATACTACGAGAATGAAAGCAATTGACTAGGAAAAGGCAGTGTCAGATTCTTTTGACAGCTGCAATGGAATCATGTAAAAAGCGTTGACAAAGCGGATTCCGTGTATTTCTTTGCCGTTTCGAAATCCACGAAGTTACCGGTCAACTGCGATATTTCTTGATTCCATACCGGTTGGATAAGCTCAATCTTTTTCTTTATCTGTTCAAAAGCCAATGTTTTTGATTTTTGATTGAGCAGCAGATTAAGCTTTTTGTGATCTAAAGAAGGCACTTTTTTTAGAATGACATAGGTGTCATACAAATCCCTTGCAGCGGTCTTTTTTCTTTCATCTAAAGCCAACAGTTTATCGAATAGAAGCTCTTCTACCTGTTTGATTACAAGCGTGTAAGGAGTAATGTCCGGGTAGACTGGGTACCTTATAATGGTCGATGGCGGCAAAATAGGCTTTTCATAGGTGTTTATATCTATAGAAATCCTTTGCTTGCTGGATTCATTTTTTTCATTGTAAAGCGGCCCATTTATTTTAATCTCATAGCCAATCATGTCCCTATAGGTTTCCTTTTCAAATCGGCTTTCGTAAAAATTTAACAAAAGCTTTATTCCCTGCTCTAATTCCTTTTCAATGTCTGTTTTTTTAGCATTATTTAATACAAAGTCTAAATCACTTGAAAACCTGCCTGTAGAGTAAACCTTGGAAAGTGCTGTTCCTCCTCTGAATACAAGTGTTTTTCCGCTTATTTTTGAGTATATCAGTTTAAGTAGCAATTCCTGAAGGTAGTCTTTTTCGGCCTGCTCTGCAGTTTTGAAACCCAGCAATTTAGCGTAATCCTTCAGTTCATTTAGCGTGTACATATAGGTCCTTTAATCTTTCCTCCAGCTCTGCCGTTTCCCGTTTATTTTTGGTTAATTCCATTGTATTCAGGAATGTTTGCAATGCTCTTATGTCTATTATTCTCTTCTTTAAGCCATTTTCCAATGCTTCGTAGATATAGTTTTCACTGGGGTTTTTGAAGTAGATTGAATCCGCTATAGCTTTTTCAGGCGTTGCGCACATTATTTTTTGGTTGTTTATCCTGTAAAATCCGGAGAAAAATCTCCTCTTTATCGTGTGAAAAAGTAAATTATAGCCGTTAAACTCAAGGGATCTGTGCCTTTTTGTTGTTACAATGTCTATTGTCAACGGTTTTTGTTCTGTTATCCCGTGCAGTTCAAATGCTGCCAGCATGCTTATATAAGAGGGATACACTACATTTGCCGCTATTTCAAAAATATTTGCATCTTTCAAACAGTATTTTCCTCTCTCTATTCTTGCTAGTTTTCCCCTTTTTACAAGCCTATTCAAGTAAAGAGCCGTGTAGCCTTTTCCTTTTCCAATAAATCTTTCAATGTCTTTTTCGGTAAAGATCGCTAAATTTGACTTTGATAGCAGATCTAACAATTCATCAGCTTTCATATAATCCTATGTTTTTACTTATTTATATATGTATCTAAAATTATCATTTATGATAATATTAATTACATATTATAGAAGAGCTTAAATATCTATTTCTTTTATACAGCAAGGCAATTGACTAGGAAAAGGCAGTGTCAGATTCTTTTGATAGGTACCATATTGCGGATACAATAAGGATTATTGAGAACAATACAAAAATGCTCAATCTTCCGACAAAGATGCTGTAGAAAACAACCAGAAAGATGGTCTCCATCTCAGACAGAATGTACATTATGGAGGAATAGGCTATGGCATGTATGCTCTTCTGCAGGGAGTTATAACCTAAAAAGCTGACTATTACGCCGGTGCTAACTATCAATCCGGCAATAAATGAAAGGGGCAAACCGTTTAATGAAAGGCGGTCTCCTGAGGATGGGAGGAAGGCGGCTATGGCAATTATCTCAAAAACAGCTATTGTCGTTATGCTTGAATAGCTTGCTTTGCTTTTCAGCCCCGTCTGCGTGAGCAAAAATCCGGCTATGCCATAAACAACTATCAAGAAAGCGGACACAACCACATCATAAAAGGTTATCAATGAAAGGTTTAAACCATTGAAAGCTAAAAGCGTAAAGCCAGTTGTTGCAATTATACCACCAAAAAGGAATTTAATGGCATTTCCCTTTTTGATCCTTGCCTTGTTTATCAGTATGTCCATCACCACAAACACTATAATTGTCGGTGCAATCAATGAGTAGATTATAGCAGAATCCTTATAACTGAATATGCTCATCAAAACGGCGTTTGCCACCCCAAAAACTATCCCTGTTGCAATTGCATAGTAATTCAAGTAGAATCTTTGCCTTTTTAGCAAAAGTATTGCAAGAGGCATTACCAAAAAGCCGAATGCCATAAACAATGCGACAACCGCAAAGTTCTTGTTTTCTGTTTCCGCTATGGAAAGCAGAAAAGCCCATAAAGCGTTTGTTATTGAGAGGAAAATGCCGACTAAACTGATAAAGGCCAGGTTATGCCTGTATGAAAAGTCCTTCCTTTTAATCATCAAAAATCACTTTTGCGTAACTATAAGTTTGGTTCCGGTGCTCTGTACTGGGTTTTTCCTTATTCTCGAAAGTATGCTTGCTATTATCATTAAAACAACCCCTACAACTATAATTGCTATGTCCATTACCAGCAAAGTGCCTGCAAAGCTAGAAAATATTGTAGTAGGTATCTTTATAGAATAGGTGGAAACAGAGAAAGAAAGCAGTATTGGTATTATGTAGGCCAAAGGAATGTAGAATATTACTATCGATATAATCGCCATTGAAATTATGTTCTTTCCAACTGCCGTAAATCTCTTTTCTTTTTTGTAAGAAAAGAATATCAATACTATACCTAGGATCGCTATCCCCAAAGAAATAAGCTCATAGTGGTATATGTCTATGTTGTTCAACGGCAAGTTTATTCCCGTGGAATCCTTTAGGAATGATGAAGCCAAGCAGCCCATCCCGCAGTTTATGTAGGATATCTGCGAATTAAGTTTTGAAGTAACGGTTGAAGTCAAACCACTAGTGTTTGTGCTTGATATCACGTTGTTTAGTTCATCCTGCTGCACAGTGTAGTTCACTATCTTTGACACTGCATTCTGCGCAAATGAATGCGATAAAAAGCCGGAGGAAAAACCTGCAAATATCAAGGTGAAGAACAGCAATCCTAGAAATAGGAGCAGTCCACCCAAATACCTTCCGCTTTTTCCTAACATAATACAATAATACAAGTCTTGATTATTTAATCTTACCTTGTTTAACTATCTAGATTATAGTTTATATTTATTAAAAAAGATTAGTCTTCATGAAGATTTATAACACTTTGAGCAGAAATGTAGAGAACTTCAAGCCGTTGAAAGAGGGGTTGGTAACAATATACACCTGCGGCCCAACCGTTTACAATTATGTGCATATCGGAAATCTAAGGACTTTCATATTCTATGACCTTGTAAAAAGGGCTTTTAAGCTAAACAATTACAAGGTGAAGCATGTGATGAATATTACAGATGTAGACGACAAAACGATAAGGAAATCAATGGAAAGCCACGTCTCTTTAAAGGAATACACCGAGCTTTACACCAAGTACTTTATGGAGGATTTGCAGAAGCTGAATATAGAGATGGACACAAAGTTTACCAATGCCACGGACAACATAGACGAAATGCAGAAAATAATCGTTAAACTGCTTAAAGAAGGGTATGCATACGAGGCAGAGGACGGCATATACTTCAACGTATCAAAGTTCAAGGATTACGGCAAGCTTTCTGGAATGAAGGTAAACGGCAGTTACTCTAGAATAAAGAACGATGAATACGATAAGGAAAACGCGTCTGATTTCGCATTATGGAAGTACTGGGATGAGAACGACGGAAACGTTTACTGGGAAGGAAAGCTCAAGAAAGGAAGGCCCGGCTGGCATATTGAATGCTCAGCTATGTCCATGAAGTATCTGGGCAAAACAATTGATGTTCACTGCGGAGCCGTTGACTTGATATTCCCGCACCATGAGAACGAGATAGCACAAAGTGAAAGTTACAGCAAGCAAAAATTTGTTGACTACTGGCTGCACGGAGAGCATCTTTTAGTTAACGGCCAGAAAATGTCAAAGTCTTTGGGTAACTTCTACACTTTAAGGGACTTGGAGAAGCAGGGCTTCAACCCATTGTCTTTTAGGCTAATGGTGATAGACAGCAACTACAGGAATAAATTGGACTTCACATTCGAAAATTTAAAAAAATACGAGAAAATGCTTGCAAAGATTGATTTATCCGTTAAGGCATTCAACAAAACAGAGAAATACGATGAAACAGAGGACAGCTATTCAACGATACAGACTAAGAAGGTAGTTGACAGCGAA
>JAKBRA010000006.1 GCA_021834945.1 Nanobdellota archaeon
TTGGCCGTCGCTGCATGTAAATGCAGAGGTAGCGAAGTTTGGCCCAACGTGCAGGACTTAAGGTCCTTATCTGTCTTTGTATTTGCAAAGAATAAGATATCCTGTGGCTTAGCGCCCTCGAGGGTTCAAATCCCTCCCTCTGCAATTAATATGAAAGTATACGAATACAAAAACGGTAAAGTAACAAAGAAAAACTTTAATGAATACCTACAGAATAATAAAACAAATTATCGAGTTTTAAAGGATCTGCACATCTTGTTTTTGTCCATATCCATGTCATTTATACTCCTGTCAATAATCATAGCTTTTTCGGTAATCTCCGTCATATTTTATAACGGTTCACCATTGTTATCAACATTTATAGATGCTATAGCGGTACTTTTTTCAATTTATTTTATTGTTTTGTTTTGGTCCAAATACAAAAAAGATTTGATGAGATTAAAGACCGGCTAATCTTTTAACCTCTTTTAATTCCTTTATCCTAACGCTTGCATAACCTCTTATCGGAAAATGCATAACGTATATTATCGGGTTAGAGGATTTACCTTGTAGCCCAAACCTGAATTTGTTAGTCCCTTTGAACTTAGCAAATGTCACTTTGCCTATAAAGCACACTACTTTTGGATTTTTCTTCTTTATAACCTCATTAAGCCTTTTTACGCCCAACGTTTCTTCTCCTTTTTTAAGCTGCGATACGTTTTTTGTCGGCTTGTCTATTATGTTTATAAAATTTAGTCTATACTTCCCCGACATGCCTTCATAAAGTTTTTTTAGCTTCTTGTCATCCTTTAGAACTTCCCTTGGTTCATTTACTATTCCCGCTTCCGAAAGCAAGTACCAGAACATCTTGTTGTTAGAAAAAGGTACTCCTCTAGCATATGAACCGAAATGCGGGTTTATGCCTACAAAAAGTATAGCTGCATTTTTTGATAAGTAATACTTTATCATGCTTATTTATATCTCCACATCTTCTTTAATTTTTATGATAGTAATTCAGAGAGTATACGGAAATAAAGAAAAGGGATTTAAAATACTTGTAGATAGAGTCTGGCCGAGAGGGCTTACAAAGAAAAATGTCGCTGCGGATATCTGGGAAAAGAACATTGCGCCAAGCAATGCGTTAAGGAAATGGTTTTCACATGATGCAAATAAATGGGATGAATTTCAAAGAAAATACAAAAAAGAACTCTCTTCAAGGGAAGCCATTGGAAAACTTATGGCCATGAAATCGCTGGAAAAACAGCACGGTAAAATAATACTTCTGTTCGGAGCGAAGGACGAATTACACAATCAAGCAGTCGTATTAAAGGAAGTTCTTGATAAAATGAGATAATATTTATAAACGATGATTGCATTTAGAGTAAAATGGGAATAGATCCGGATTTTAAAACGAAAAGACAAAAAGTAGGTACGCACAGCGGTCATGATGTTTATGGCCCAGTTGAGCCGCCAAATAAATTAGGAATACATGGCTCGGTGGTAGCTATAGATTGGGATATATGTAATGCCGACGGTTCTTGCATTCCTGCATGTCCAGTTTCATTAATAGAATGGAATGATACCCCCGGTAACTCATTATCCAATAGAAAAGCAGATCCTGCAAGGGAAGGGGACTGCATATTCTGCATGGCGTGCCAAAATGTGTGTCCGGTGCAAGCAATTAAAGTCACTGCTCCATAAACTTTAAATATTTAAATCCTCAGCCTGATTTAGTATCATAATGGTAGACCAGGAAGACGTGTTTGTAGGGGTGTCTTATTCGACAAAGCTTCAATACGAGGAATTAAAAAAGGCCGTTGAACGTACGTCCGATTCTTTTAATAAATTTAAAGTAGACAATGAAAAATATGAAAGCCTGCTAGCTAGTTTATCAGCAGACTTAAAAGATATCCAAGAATCTTTTGAGAAAATATTCAGCGATTTAAATAAATCAAATGCCGAAAGCAAAGATTAGGATAAAAGATTGCATTCCAATAAACTTATTTAAACGTAATTGTTCTATATTTTGATTATCGGAATATACTGTTGTTTATTTCCGGTTGTTTTTGCAGGGGTAGCGAAGCCTGGCCAAACGCGGCAGACTCAAGAAAAGTGCGCGTTTGAGCTATCTGCTCTCTTTGTGAGTTCAAGGGTTCAAATCCCTTCCCCTGCATTTATTCAAAGCATTTAAATATCGCCAGATATATTTATCTGGTTTGTATGCAAGAAGTTCAGAGAGAAGATAAAGGGTTTCTACGTTTTTATTATTCGGACGGCCTTGCTGCAATTTTTTACAGGGTTTTCCCGACAACGGAGATGTTGGCGTTGGAAGATTTATCTTTATCTAGTCGGTTAAGTACAACTGATGGTGAGAGCTTACTAGAAAAACTAGTTTCAAAATCTGCTTCTATTACGGATAAATACGCCAAAATACATGACGAAAAGATTGATTTAAGCAATGCCTTGTCCGTAAACAAGTTTTTCAGTAAAATTGAACTAGCGCTTGAAAATTCCACCAGGAAAAGTTTATATAATATTCAATCTGTACTCGGTCATAGAAATATAGGAGAACAATCCAATTTTATGATATCAATGGTCATGCCTGAGATAACAGCTTTGACAATACAGGATGAGGTGTTTATATCCTCTCAAGAGAGATCTACCCGCTATGTTAAGTTTGATGAAGCATATGCACCGGGAGATATAGATAAAGAAGCATCTGGATTGCTGTCAGAAGGTTATACTAAACTATTTGGCTTATATGATTCTCTATTTGATAAATTATCAGATATGTACAAACAAGAGTTTATAAAGAAAAATGGAAAGCTTCCGAGTGATATGCAAACAAAGACAATAATAGCCCCGACAGTAAGGGACTCTACACGAAGTTTTTTGCCGCTTGGAGCGAAGACCTCCCTCGTTATGCTATTAAGTGCAAGAACTGCTGAGAACATAGGCAGAAAATTACTTTCAAGCGAAAATGCTTATAACAAGCGGGTTGGTCACCTTTTTTATTCCGTAGTAACTGACAATGTACCTTCCTTGTCTGCCCATATGGTCCCAGATGACTTTAACAAGAATGTGTATAAAGAAAGAGTAAATTTCGATTACTCTAACATTTTAAACGAAATGCAAGTTTCTTCATTAGATTCTGTAAAGGTCAGCATAACTAATGGATCACAGAGCGAAAAACAGGTTCTGAATTCCATATATCATCAACTGCCGTATAAAGATGAAAAGAATCATAAAAAGGCAGTGAATGAATACCTTGCTAAATTGTCTTCCGGGAGAAGCGGAAAGTTTGATGATTTGAACGACAGTCTCTTGAGGTCATCGTTTTTACAGATAGATATTACTTGCTCATTAGGCACCGCGAGGGACCTTTGGAGACACAGACTTTCTAATAGAAATATGTCAGTTCATTTAAATGACTATATAATCCCAGAAATAGTATATGAAAATAGCGAACTTTCAGGGCTTTCAAAGGGGGTTTTAAGTCAGATAAACAGCTATGCAAAGGGGTTGCATGAGAAGGGATTTAATTCTGAGTTGGAGCTTTTAGTACCGCTTGCAACCAAAACCAATTTAAAGATGTCTATGAGCCTTGCAGAAGCTATCTTTATAGCTGAAAATAGAAGCACAAATGAGGCGCACCCAGAGTACAAGAAGATTGCGTTTGACTTATACGATCAACTAAAGCATAGATATCCAAACATAACAAGAAACTTGAAAGTTTTTCTCGGCAATTCAGGGCAGATGAATAGCAGTACTGACTATTCCAGAGTACCCAAAGCAAACATAGATACTGTGAACGATGCTTTATTTTAGTAGATAGAAGATACGCCGGAATCTTTTTTCAATTTTATTACGTTGTCGGCAATGTTTTTCATGTTGTCTTCATGGGTGACTATTATTATCTGTCTTAAATCGGTTATTTTAGTAATTGCATTTGTAAGAGCGTTTATGTCTTCTTTATCTAATCCCGAGGTTGGTTCATCCATAAGTATGATTTCATTCTTTCCCACGCCACCAAGAACAGAAGCTAGAGAAGAGAGGGCTAGCCTGTATGCTATTGCCACTGAAGTTTTTTCTCCTCCGGACAATGACTTAGCGTCCATTTTTTCGCTTCCAGCGGTAATGACAACGTTATAATTGTTGTCTATGTCTATGTCATAATCAACCTCATTTCTAAGCTCGTCAAATCGCGCTTTAAAAAGCGACCGGAAATCGTTTATAAATCTTAGCCTTACATACTCTCTTATACTGCGTATATCCTCCCTTAAATTCGATAGTGTCTTCAGAAAACCTTCTTTTTTGTCTAATAAAGTTGATAGTTCCTTCTTCTTTTTAATCTTCTCTTCTAATTCTTCTCTCTCTTTTCTGTCAGTTAAAAGTTGAACTTTTCTAAGTTCCACTTCCTTGTTTATTTCAGTAAGCTTGTAATTTAATCTATTTACTTCATCAGAAATAAATCTAAATTCATTTTCGATCTCATCTAACCTATTGCCGTCGAATTTTATTGTAGTTAATCCGCTTTCTAAGTTTACTATTTCTTGCTGATAGCCATCAATGGCTTTAATTATTTCTCCGAGCCTGTTGCTGTAATTGTCTATCTCAATCATTTTTCTCTCCTGGTCTTGTATAAACTTTACAGCCTCTCTTGCGTTTTTTAGTTCCAATGAAATCTTTTCAATTTTTTGGCTTTGCTTATCATAGTCATCTTTTATACTTTCATGCTCCTTCTTCTTATTTTCCAGGTCGTTTGCTTTAAGTTTTGCCTCTAATCTTGCCAAGTTCTCTTTTGCAGTTTCAATTTTTATTTTGTTTATGCCAACATTTTTCTCCAGCTCGCTCCTAGAGTATTTTATTCCGTTGGAAATGTCGTTTAATCTTTCTATTTCCTGTTTATATCTGTTTATTTTTTTTGAATACTCCACTTCAAGATGTTTTTGATCATCTATCCTGCTGCCGCATAGGATGCAAATTCCTCTTTTAACTGATTCTGAAAACTCTTCTTCCAGGTCTTTTATTAGTTTGTTTAACTCACGTATTCTACCTGTTATTTCTTCTTTATTCTCTATTTCATTTATGCTGCTTAACTGCCTGTAAAATTCTTCGTATTCACTAATGAGCTTTTTTAGCGTTTCATTTTCATTATCTATTTCCTTTTTTAATCCTTCAATTTCATTTTGAGCATTTTTATATGAATATTCGGATTTGAAAAGTTTTTCATATAGCTTCTTCAGGATTTCACTTTCCTGCTTGTTTTGTTCTTCTAGACTTGTAATCGCCTTGTCAATTTCCTCTCTTTTTGGTTTTTCTACCTGTTTAATAGATTTTCTTAGTTCTTCTATCTGCCGGATGACCTTGACTTTTTCTTCTTCTAACTTTGATTTTTCGTTGCTCTTTAATCTAATTTCCGTTGATAATTTTTCAAATTTTATCTTTTTATCTCTTTCAAATGCAAGCTCGCTTTCTTTTTGTCTTTTTTCTATCGTTTTATTTTCTAGAAGTATCCGGTTTTTAGCCGTTTCTTCGTTTAGTGTTTTGATCGCATTCTGGTTTTCATCTATTTTGTTTTCTATTTTTATTACGTCATTCTGGTCTATGCTTAATTCTAGCTCCTTTTTGTTTAGTTCTACTTCATTTTTTACCTTATTTACGATGTCCTTCGTGTTTTCGTATACACCAAGGTATTTATTGAGCTGTAAAAGTCCATCTATGTATTCCTGTTTGTACTGGCCGGTTTCAAATATCAACGTCTTTAGCTCATCCTGTTTTATGTAAGTTATAGTTTCAAATGTTTCAAGAGGGTTTTCCGATTCTATTTTTAAAAGCTTGTTTACGTATGAATTTATATCCGATGCTCTATTCTGTAAATCCAACCGACTGTTGTTTTTGTTTATGTAGTTTTTTGAATCGTCGTTTCTTACAGTATCATTTGCACGTTTTAGGCCCCTGTTTATCTCGTACTCATCTTCATCGTTCTTTATTTTTATGTTTATTTCTCCTTCCGTTGAATTTCTCCTTAATAGCATTTTTCCCTCTTCTCTTCCCTCTCCTATCTTGCCAAAAAGCGCGTATTCTATTGACATCAATATGGATGATTTGCCGCTGCCAGTATTTCCAGTTATTACGTTTATTCCCTCCGCAAAAGGTATCTCTGTTTTGTAGTGGCTCCTGATGTTTTCCAGCTTAATTTTCGATATTATCATGTGAATAAAATATGTTCTCCACCTCCTTTTTTATGCTGTCAGGCTTTTCTCCTACGGAGTCTATCAGATATCTTGCAATTCTTATCTCCTTGTCATTGTAGCCCTTCTTTTTAAGGAATTCATATTCAATTGTTGATAATTCCTTTGTTTTTATTTCGTCAACTTGTACGTCTACGTCTTTATCATTTAATTTTGATTTGTTTATACTGATGTAAGAATAGCCCAGTTCGTATCCCATTTTTTTGACTTTTATGACGTTAATGTCCGAAGTTTTGTCGTTTAGTCTTCCTTCCAGCCTTAAAACCAATATATCCCCCTCATTTTTATTTAATTTATTGAGCATCTCATTTTCCACGTCAATAGCAGTCTTATTATCCGCTTTTATTGTGAAAATTTGCTTGGCTCTTGTTTTTATTATTTTGTACTTTATATCATTTATCCCTTTTTCATCATATGATATTATAAAGAATCCTCTATTTGGATTGTCTACTATCTCCTTTTCGTCACAATATTCAAGCGATCCGGGGTATTGTATTATTCCTTTGTCATATTTTATGTTTTCTTTGTATCCATGCCAATGTCCGGCAGCATAGTAATCGAATCCCTTCGGCAAACTTTCCGTTTCGAGATCTTTAAATTTTTCTCCAAGATAGGAAATAGTGTGGTGAAATGCGAAAATTTTAATGAAAGCAGAATTGTCAATGTCTACGGTCAATTTTTTAAATATTTCGTCTTCAACTTTGCTCCTTTTTCCCTTTATCCCACAGATAAATGCATTTTTGTATGTTTCTCCAGTAAGTGTTACCTTTTCTCCAAATTCTATATATTTTTTTGAGTTTAGGTTTATTAGCAGCTTGTTTCGGTGAAAAAGTTCTATTATGCTTTCTTCTTCTCCAATGCCAACGTCGTGAGATCCAGGTATTATAAACAAAGGTATCCCTGCTATTTTTAATCGGTTTAATTCGTCTGTCATGAATAATAGCGAATCTAACGGCGGATTGCCAGAGTCAAATAAGTCTCCGGAATGCACAATAAAATCAATTTTTTCCGATATAGCATAATTTATCATCTGTATAAATGCATCTTTTATGTCGTTGTTTCTCGTATCGTTTTTGTATACTTGCCCTATGTGTGTATCTCCGACATGTATGAATTTCATTTTTATTAAAGCTATTGCGCCAAATTAAAGCTTACCCTGTTCGCATTATGTCTTAATTTTTTAATAATGTATATATATCTTAAATTTTATTTATATTCATGGACATTGAAGAACGCCTGAATTTAATAAAAAGAAATACGCTTGAGATAATAACGGTTGAAGAGCTGCGCAATCTGCTGGAAGATGGAAAACCACTTTCAGTTTATATAGGAAGGGCCCCAACCGGGTCAATACATCTCGGTCACCTCGTTGCATTAGGTAAACTTTTTGATTTTGAGAAAGCAGGCATACGCACAAAAATACTCATAGCAGATTTACATGCGGCATTGGATGATTTGAAATCAAAGTGGGATGAGTTGGATAAGAGAGTGGACTATACAAAGAAATGCATAGAACTGGCGTTTGACTGGGAAAGAACGCCTGAGTTCTTCCGCGGTTCTGACTTTGAATTAAGTCAGTCGTATGTTTCGGATCTGCTAAAGTTGTCTACATTAACGACGGTTGAAAAAGCCATGCATGCAGCTTCAGAGGTCACGAGGATGAAGAATCCAAAGGTAAGCGAGCTTATCTATCCGATGATGCAGACTTTGGACGAAGAGTATCTTGATGTAGACATGCAACTGGGAGGCATGGACCAAAGGCACATATTTGCATACGCTAGAGAGTATTTGGAAAAGATTGGCTATAGAAAAAGGGTGGAAGTGCTTACTCCGCTTATAGCATCAATACGCGGGCCCGGCACAAAAATGTCCTCATCGGTTCCGGAAAGCAACATTAAGATATACGATTCGGAGGAGTCTATACGTAAAAAAATACTAAACGGTTATTGCCCAGAAGGAGTGGTAGAAGACAACTTTATAATTCAAATTGTGAACTTTTTCATCTTGCCAAATGACGGTAAATTTGATATTAAAAGAGAACCTAAATTCGGCGGAGACATAAGCATAGATTCTCAGGATCAGCTGATACAACTTTACAGCCAAAAGAAAATACATCCTCTCGATTTGAAGAACGCAGTCGCAGAAAATATAATTAAAAGATTCAAAAATGCAAGGGAGTATTTTGAAAAGCAGACAGACATGCTTAAAAGCTTGGGTGAAAGCTTTATGCCTTATTAAGACATGGAATATGATTACTCCTTTAGCGAGGTCGTAAGAATATACGATACGGATGCACAGGGCATTGTTCATTACGCAGGTTATTACAGGTTTTTTACGGATGCGATGCAGGAATTTGTAAAAGCAAAAGGTTATAGCTTTCCCACCGTAGATGAAAACAGGTGGATGGTTGTTCTGGAGTCGAATGCTAAGTACATTAAATCAGCAAGGATGGGAGATACTCTTAACACGTTCTTAAAAGTAAGTTCTCTGTCTAAAAAGATACTGCGATTTGATTTTAATATAATGCGCGGGTCAGAGTCCATTTGTCAGGGGTACATACTCCATATTTGTATAGACAAGAACAGCTGGAAATCAACTGAACTGCCGCAAGGGTTCATAGATGGTTTAATTAAAAAGGTTTAGTGTTTTGTAGTTTGTATACTTTACCGTACTCCATGTTTTTCTTATAAAATTTTTGTACGGTTCCTGAAATATCTTTCCGTTCTCCGTTATTATCTTTATAAACTGTACAGTTTTTGGATCCGAAGGATACCCGCTTCCAAAATCGTATCCAAGCTCTTTCTTTATTTTTTCTACTTCCCTTTCACGTGCAGCCTTTGCTATCACCGACGCAGCCGATACTTCGATATAGTTTTTATCGGCATAGTTCTCCGCTATTACTTTCTTGTCTTTTATCTTTTTAAGCAGATATCTCCGTATTTTCTCAGTATTACTGCTTGGAGAATCCACAATCACGGTTTCGCCTTTAAGCCCGTTTGCAATCTCAGCCATGTTATCGAGTTCTAAGTAGTTCAAGTTCTTCCCATTGTCAAATCTTTTATCTATCTCTTCTGCAGATAATTTTATTAGCATAAAATTATCTGAGGCCTTAGTTATTTCCCTCTCCAAAAGATATATTTTCTTAATGCTTAGCATTTTTGAATCTTTTACGCCCATCAATTTAAAATTTTGAGCAGTCTTTTCATCAATCCCTATGCCGGCTATAGTCATTGGGCCTATCAATGGGCCTCTCCCAGCTTCATCTATCCCTATAGTTATCATTTAACCACGGCTTTTGCCCAGTTCATCTGCTCTAAACCTTGCGTGTCCGAACTGTATAACCGCTTTTATCCCGAACTTTCCCAAACCAATTGGTATGTCACATGCTCCGTACGTGCTGCCGCCCCAGATATAAACTTCCGCACCGGAGTTCTTGCTTATTATGTCTGCAATATCCAATGCATGCAGCTTAAAACCATCAGGTATCTGTATTGCTACTTTATCGTATTTTTTCTCGCGTATGTTGTCAATTATGCTGTCAAAGTCAATGTCGTATTTTTCCGTTAAATATTTCAATCCTTCGTTCTTTACCTCATATTTCATTTAATTCATATCATTTTGGTGCTTAAATTATTTATTCCCAAACGGTTAATTGAGTTTATGGATAAGGCCAAGTTTGTAAAAGCCGTAATAGTCATAAGCAAGAGCTACTACAGAAAAGAACGGAAAGCAGATCCTTTTGAGGTGCTTATACACGGAATACTTTCCACGAGGACAAAAGATACTACTACTTTCCCAGCTCAGAAAAGGCTGCTGGCCATTGCTGATACCCCGGAAAAAATAATGGGATTAGATTCTCGTCAGATAGAAAAACTAATCTATCCTGTAGGGTTCTTCCACGTGAAGGCCAAACTTTTGAAAAGAGCTTGCAGGATTCTCGTGTCAGACTTTAATTCTAAAGTACCATCCAACAAAGCCGATTTGATGAGGATACCGGGGGTTGGCGATAAAGTCGCAAGCCTTGTATTAGAATGGGGGTTTAACCTGCCGTATATTGCAGTCGACACACACGTTAACAGGGTATCGCAGCGGTTAGGCATAGTCCCTCATGGAACAAAGCCTGCAAGGACAGAGGCCATATTAGAAAGCATTCTAAGTCCTGCTCTAAGAATAAAAACAAACTATGCTTTTGTAAGGTTTGGAAGGGAGGTTTGCCGGCCGGTTAATCCGTTGTGCGGCGTTT
Organism: Nanobdellota archaeon; assembly: GCA_021834945.1. Next base: position 10,477 of record JAKBRA010000006.1, read on the forward strand.
GTCCTGTATATGAATATTGCGGCTTCGATCTAAAGGCAAAATATGCAGAAATGACCAATTAACGCTAAAAACAAGGCATAAGAATAAAGATATTAATGATACTGCATAAAGATATTAATGAAAGAACAGGGTCATCTTAAGTCTTCCTTGTCAAGTTTGATTTATGGTTTTAAATCCTTGTTAGAACCTAGCTCATTTTTTGCTTTCCTATCAATTGGTCTGATACTGTTTCTATTAGGTTTCATTGTGATTTTCAAAACCCTTGGGTTAGGCGCATTTTTAAATGGAGGCTTTATTTTTACCCCCTCAACCGCTACCATAGTTACCGGTGAGTCAGTCTTTGTAATCTCATTCCTTCTCGTAGTTTTTTCTCTGTGTACTTTATTTTATTATAAATTATACTATCTGGTCTCAAGGAATATGAAGCTGGGCTCGTTAATCAAACGGTCATTGGCCGCTTTTCCAAAGTTCTTAATAGCGACTTTTATACAGTCTGCAGTGTCCATCATCGGTTTAATAGCGCTTGTAATACCGGGGATTTATTACGGCAGTTCATTGATGTTTTTTAACTTTTTCTCAATATACGGCAATTCAACATTGCATTCTGCATTTTCGAACAGTAGGAATATGGCAAAAGATCTGCGGATAGAATCTTTGTTTGCATTTGTCGTTTATATCGCAGTACTGTTCGCGTTCGTTTATTTAGTTAACGGCCTTCATTTGACAGAGACGTACTCTGCACTGGCATATGCATTTTTACTTTCATACTGGGCCGTAAGCTGCAGCAATACCTCTTTTAATCTTGCTGATAAGAATACGACCAAATTAACCGGCGGATCATCGCTCTATAAAAACGTTAGAGCCGGATTAGAAGGGGTTTAGCATGTTCATGCTGCCTATTTAATGTTTTTAGAGTAGTGAATATGACTTAATAGCATATAATTTAATAACAGAAAAGCTTAAATAGTATAACTATTATAGAATTGAATTATAAATTATACTTTAAGAGGTTTCGCCACTTGGATATCGATGTATTTAGCAGCCGTTTGTCACCGCAATATAGGATTATGCCCAAAGAGGAGATTGACCAATTATTAGGCAAATACGGTATTGTCATAAAAGACCTTCCTAAAATTAAGATAATTGATCCAGCAGTGAAAATCCTGGATGCTAAGGAAGGAGATGTATTAGAAATCAAACGTAAAAGTAAGACTGCCGGTCAGTATAACTATTACAGGCTTGTGGTGAAATAAAATGGAAAACAACATACACGATGTATTGTTAAATTCTGCGCTTAATTCGACAGCTTTGGCAGCTCACCACATTTCTTCTTTTGAATACTTTATAGACAAGGGCCTTAAAAAGATCATAGACACCGAAGGGCTGATAGAACCGGTAATTAAGCCGGTGGGCGTCGAAGACTTTAAGATAAAGATAAATAAAATAACAATTGGAAAACCCGATATAATAGAAGCAGACAGCATAGTACGGCCGATTAACCCGATGGAAGCAAGGATAAGAGATCTTACTTATGATGCACCCCTGATTATATCAGTTTCGTATCTGGCAGACGGTAAAAACATTGTAGATGAAGAAGTTTTTATTGGACGCATGCCGATTGTCGTTAAGTCGAAATACTGTAATCTATACGGGCTTTCGCCAAGTGAATTAACAGAGGCAAAAGAAGATCCAACCGACCCTGGAGGTTATTTCATAATAAACGGCACCGAAAGAATAATAATAACCACAGAGGATCTCGCGCCGAACAATATACTAATATCAAAAGACAATCAAGAAGGTTTCAAATTCAGTGCAAAGATATTTGCCGATGCAGATTCAATAAAAGTGCCGCACACGCTCCAGATGTCAAGTAGCAACTTGCTTTACGTTACCTTTGGTAAGCTAAAAAAAGTACCAATTGTTACTTTGATAAAAGCGCTCGGAGTAACGAACGAAAACGAGATAATCAAAAAGATAGGAAAGGACAACGATGACATAATAAACACCGTTGACATGAATCTTATAGCTTTCAATATAGGTAGCGAAAACGAGGCGCTGGATACTATCGGCAAGATGCTTCATTCTATTCATACAAAAGAGACTGCAGAATTGAACATAGACTCGCTGTTATTCCCGTTCTTGGGCAGGGATAAAGAATCCAGAAAGATAAAGGCAGAGTATCTTATGTACGTTTCCAATTTGTTGGTAAAAAGTGCATTAGAAGGAAAAGAAGTAGACAAGGATCACTATTCAAATAAAAGATTGCACGCCGAGAGTTACAATTTAGACATGCTGTTCAGATTCATATTCAAGCAGATACTAAATGATGCTAAATACAATTTTGAGAGGGGCATAAGAAAGGACAGAATTCCGAATCCTAAATATATCTTCACTTCGGATCAATTAACAGCTAGGTTAAGATCATCGCTTGCGACCGGTCAATGGGTAGGCGGAAGGGTCGGTATAACGCAGCATTTAGACAGAAGAAGTTTTCCAGCAACAGTATCCCATTTAAGAAAAGTCGAATCGCTGCTCACTTCCAATAGGGAAAATTACAGGGCTAGAGATCTTCATGGAACGCAGTTCGGAAGGTTTTGTGCAGTAGAAACGCCAGAGGGCCCAAAGATAGGTTTGACTAAGAATCTTGCAACGTTGTCAATGATGTCTAAAGACGGTGTAGATACGGAAACGGTTAAGAATCTTCTTAAAAATTACGGGGTGAAAAAGATATGAGTTTCGTATTTGTAAACGGCGTGCTTTCAGGGGCAACTGACGATCCAAACAGGCTTGTAAAGGACCTTATAGAAGACAGAAGAGAAAGTAAGATACCAAAAGAAGTAAACGTAAGATACAGAAAAGACACAGACAGCGTAATGATAAACTCCGATAGTGGCAGGCTGCTCAGGGCGCTCATAGTCGTTAAAAATGGGAAGCCGATGGTAACGAAAGAAGACATACAACTGCTTTCGGAAGGCCACATAACTTGGCAGGATCTTATAGACAAAGGCAAAATAGAATACCTTGATGCAGACGAGGAAGAGCTTGCCTATACTGCATTAAATGAAAAGGACCTGACACAAGAGCATACACATCTTGAAATAACTCCTTTATCGGTTTTCGGTACACAAGCGTCATTGCTTCCGTTTATAAATCACAGCAACGCACACAGAAACGTTACGGCTGTAAAGAGCGTACAGCAGGGGGTAGGCATATACACTACAAATTATCTAATAAGGCACGATAACGAGTCCATGATCGCAGTGGATCAACAGATACCTATAGTGAAAACTAAGATGTACGAAAACGAGAATTTTAAATCGCACCTTTCCGGACAGAACATCGTAGTAGCAGTGCTTTCGTATCTTGGTTACAACATGGATGACGCCATAATAATAAATAGGTCGTCCGTCGAAAGAGGGCTCTTCAGGGCAATGTTCTTCAGGCCATATAAGGTCGAAGAAATAAAATATGTCGGTGGTCAGAGTGATCTTATAACTGTTCCTGACAAGGACGTGGCGGGTTACAGGTCAGAGGACTCATACAAGTATCTAGATGAAGACGGCATAGCAACCATAAATTCACAAGTCAATGGCGGAGACGTTCTTATAGGAAGAATTTCTCCCCCAAGGTTCGTTTCATCGATAGATAAGTTCAGGCTGGGAGTACAAAAACAGGTTGAGTCTTCAATTGAATGCAGAACTGGAGAAAGCGGCGTAGTAGAAAACGTGTTTGTAACCTCAACAGCTGAAGGAAACAAGTACGTCTCTCTTAAAGTAAGGCAGGACAGACCTGTTGAGATAGGGGACAAGTTTGGGCCAAGGAGCGGACAGAAAGGAGTTGTAGGTATGCTGCTAAATCAGGAAGACATGCCGTTTACTTATTCGGGAATAATCCCAGATTTAATATTCTCTCCTTATTCCATACCTTCAAGGATGTCAATGTCTTATCTGCTTGAATTAATAGGCGGAAAGGTAGGGGCGCTTGGCGGTAGACATATAGACGGCACGTCATTCACCGGCGAAACAGAGGAAAGCCTTAGGAAAGAGCTAATGGAGTACGGGTTTAGGGAGAATGGCGTTGAAACAATGTACAATGGTATAACTGGAGAAGAGATGAAAGTAAGGATATTCGTAGGGGATATGACTTACATAAGATTAAAGCATTTCGTTGAATACAAGATACAATGGAGGGCCCGCGGGCCGATTCAGTTACTGAATCGTCAGCCTACGGAAGGAAAATCAAAACGTGGCGGGCTTCGTCTTGGGGAAATGGAGAAAGATTGTTTCGTAGCGTATGGGACGGCTCTAGCTCTTAAGGAAAGATTCGACTCGGATAAGGTTACAATACCGGTATGCTCTAAATGCGGGATGACTGCAGTTTATAATGTAAAAAAGAGGACAGGCTACTGTCCTATAGACGGAGAGGATGCGCAGATAAAACTTATAGAAGTTTCCGCTTCATTTAAGATATTGCTCGATGAGCTAAAAGCGGTTGGAATATATCCGAAAATGGTTTTGGGGAGTAAAGTATGAAATTAGATTCGAACTTTGTTTTCAGTAAAATAGCGGCTTTGGAGTTTGGCATAATGTCTCCTAAGATGATACAGAAGATGAGTGCAGTGTCTATAACCTCATCCGAACTGTATGACATCGACGGTTTTCCAGTCGATGGTGGCCTTTCCGATTTAAGAATGGGTGTCACTGACCCAGGTTTGACTTGTAAGACATGCGGAAATACTATAAGAGACTGTCCAGGCCATTTTGGCCATTTGGAGCTTGCCAGGCCGGTTTTTAACCTAAAAACAGTGCCATACGTATATAATCTCGTAAATTCGACGTGCAACTCATGCGGCAGGATACTTATCTCTGACGAACATCTTAAAAAGTTAAGCGAAGACATAATCTCTGCTGATATAAATGAAGGAAACAAGAAAAAAATAAAGCTCATCAAAGCACTTATAAAACACGCAAAGAACGTGACTATCTGTCCATTTTGTAGAACAAAGCAGAAAAAGGTAAAACTTGAGAAGCCGTATACGTTTATAGACGGCGATCAAAAGCTTACGCCGATAGACATACTTAATAGGCTAGAAAAAATAAAGGATTCCGACCTGCAGTTCTTCGGCTTGGATCCGGATTATTCAAGACCGGAATGGCTTGTAATCTCCATTTTAGCCGTTCCTCCTATAACTATAAGACCTTCAATCACACTCGAAAACGGCCAAAGAAGCGAAGATGATCTTACGCACAAACTTACCGATATAGTCAGGACCAATCAAAGGCTCGCTGAGAATATAAGATCTGGAGCTCCTGAAATCATAATAGATGAACTATGGGATCTGCTGCAATACCATATTACCACCTTTATATCCAATGGTTCGGCCCAAGTCCCAGTCGCAAGACACAAGTCAAATAAAAAACTTAAAACACTTGAGGACAGGATAAAAGGAAAAGAGGGAAGGTTTAGGGGATCTGCATTGGGTAAACGCGTAAATTACAGCGCGAGGTCTGTTATCTCGCCGGATTCTTTCTTAAGATTCGACGAAGTCGGCGTGCCTATAAAGATTGCAAAGGAGGTAACATATCCGGAATACGTTACAGACTTAAACATTGACAGGTTGAAAGTATTGGTTAAAAACTTTAATTCTTATCCTGGAGCGAATTACGTTATAACCCCAGACAATATTAAAAGGAAAATAACCGAAACAACTGTAAACAACATTCTAGATGAAATTAAGACGGGTTACATTGTCGAGAGACACATAAAAGACGGTGATATAATACTATTTAACAGACAGCCTTCCTTGCACAGACTGTCAATAATGGGCCACAGGGTAAAAGTACTGCCTTACAAGACATTAGGTATAAACCCAGCATCGACCCTTCCTTACAATGCAGATTTTGACGGAGACGAAATGAACATACATGTTTTACAGAACGAGGAAGCTCTTGCGGAAGCCGACATGATAATAAACATAAAGAACAACATAGTATCCCCAAGACACGGTCTGCCATTGATTGGAGCGGCGCAGGATTACGTTTCAGGCTGTGCACTGCTTACTTCTAAAGACACAGAGTTCGAAAAAGAAAGTGCGGAATTTTTACTCTCTAACATAGGTATGGTAACAGACCTAAAGAAAAAGAAATATTCCGGGAGGGAGATATTTAGCATGATCCTGCCGGAAGATTTGAACTTCGAAAGTCAAAGTAACACTTACAAAATAACCAAAGACGATGATTCGATTGTTAGGATTAAAAATGGAAAATTGATTTCCGGAGTAATAGATGCGGCAACCATTGGAAGGGAAAGTGGAAGCCTTCTTCAATTCTTGTTTGTAAGGTATGGTTCAGAAGTCACTGCCAAGTTCATAGACCAGGCAAATAAACTCGGATTGATGTCGCTTTTCAGCATGGGTATGAGCGTTAATATCAGAGACTTTGATATTCCAAAAGCTGCGTATACTGAAATAGAAAAAGTTGTAAATGACGGAGAAAAAAGCGTAGCCGAGCTTTTGAAGGATTATGACGACATTGCGGAAGCTAAGATACTTAGCATCGCGAATAGGATAAGGATAAAGGTTAGAAACATAATAGATGCTTACATAGACAAGAAGAACAACAACGTAGAATCAATGATAACAACGGGTGCAAAGGGAAGCATAACAAACCTTATCCCAACAATCGGACTTGTAGGCCAGCAAATGTTGAGGGACGTAAGGATAAGCAATGGGTTTTCTGATAGACTTACATCTCATTTCAAGAAAAAGGACAACGGTCTTATCGCCCGTGGTTTTATAGTTTCAAACTACAGAGATGGGCTAAATCCCGTAGAGTACTTCCTTCACGCTGCAAGTAGCAGGGAGGGGTTAATGGACAATGTAATACGTACCCCTATCTCAGGTTACATGCAGAGAAGACTGTCATCGGCTCTGCAGGATCTTAAAGTAACAGAGGATCTTTCAGTAAGATTGGGCAATTCAATAGTGCAGTTTAAGTACGGGGAAGACGGGTTGGACGTATCCGCCAGCGACAAAGGTGATCTTAAGTTATGAAAATAGAAATACCAGAAAAGTACATTGTAGCGTTTAAAAACAAATACGGAGAAGATGCAGATTTGTCTGAACTTGAAAAAATATACGTAAGATCGCTTGTCACGCCAGGTGAGGCAGTGGGAGTTATTGCTGCCCAAAGTATCGGAGAAGCAAGTACACAGCTTACGCTTAGGACAAAACACGCAGCAGGGCTTTCGGTAATTAACACTACTACCGGTTTGCCAAGGCTAGTTGAAATATTTGACGCCAAAAAAGACATTTCAACCCCATTTATGGATATATACTTAAAACAAGAATATTCCAAATCAAAACAGAAAGCAAGTGAAGTTGCAAACAAGATAATAGAGATAAAGATAGGAGATATTACGTCCTCTTACACAGTTTCGTTGCGGAAAAAATCCATAGAATTCGTGCTCGATAAGGAAATGCTGAAGGAGTATGGATTTACGATGAAAGACGTTATGGGAAAGTTTTCAAATATGAAAGTGTCCGCATCTATAGACGGGGACAATCTTTCAGTTATAGACAAATCCGCAGACAGCGTTAAAAAACTTATACGATTAAGGAATAAGATAGTGGAGATAAATCTTTCAGGGTTAACAGGTGTATCGCGGGCAATATTAAATCAGGATGCGCAGGGCAATTACTGGATAAAGACGATAGGTACAAATCTCGCAGAAGTACTTAAAATGGATGAAATTGATCAGACAAATACGATTTCAAACGACATAATTGAAGTTTCAAAGGTATTAGGCATAGAGGCCGCTAGGAACCTTATAATAGAAGAAGTCAATGGAACTCTGCAAAACGTAGGATTGACCGTTGATTTAAGGCACATCTTCTTAATAGCAGATGCAATGTGTCTTGACGGTACAATAAGAGGGATAGGCAGATATGGTCTTAGCGGAGAAGCCGATTCAGTCCTTGCAAGGGCTTCATTTGAGGTGCCGTTAAAACATCTTATCGAAGCAGGGCTGTATCACGAATCGGATCCTTTTAAATACGTTGCAAACAATATAATGTCAAATCAAGTAATACCTATAGGGACTGGCGGAGTTGAATTAGTGGTGAAGGAAAATGGAAAAGGAAATAGCGAAGAAAATCCAGGAAAAGATAAAGAGCAATAAGGTCTTTATAGGGTTGAATTCTACTTTAAGGGCCTACAAGAACGGCGACGTTTCTTTTGTAGTGTATGCTAGCAATGCCAGCGATAAGATTCTAGAGAAATTGAATGTGCTGGAAACGGAGAAATACAAATACGATGGAGACAGCGATGCACTTTCGATTGCCTGTGGTAAATCCTTTGGCATAACCGTTTTGGGGATTAAGAAATAAGATATGAACATAAAATTTGACAGTGATGTAATCCTCTCAATGAATTTATTTTCTGACGTAACCAGCGTAATACCAAGGGACTGCATAAATTTCGAGGATAAAGTAATATTTGTCGTAAATCAAGGCCAGGCCGGACTGGCTATAGGCAAAAACGGAATGAAGATAAAAATGCTGCAGGAAATGCTAAAGAAGGAAGTAGTTGTTATAGAATACTCCGATGATCCTGTAAAACTTTTTGAAAATGTAATAAGGCCTAACAAGCTCATTTCCGGTTATATAACCATAAATGGAAAAGAGGATGAAGCTAAAAAAGTGGAGGCTTCGGTGGACGGAAAAATAAGCAGTAACAAAATAAAGCTTATTAAGATGCTAATGCAAAGGTATTTTAATATAGTTAGTATAAATATTAAGTAAAAAATATGGGAAACAAAACACGTGGGCTATTTAACGGCAAGATGTTGCTTAGAAGAAAGGAGAGAGTGAGATTCAGCAAGAACAAAAGCAGGTCTTATTTCAGCGGCAGCTGGAAAAAGAACGACCCTCTTGCCGGTGCACCGCAGGCGAGAGGCATAGTTTTAGAGAAGGTTGAGATAACGCCTAAAAAACCTTCTTCTGGAAAAAGGAAATCATGTAAGGTTCAGCTTACAAAGAATGGAAAGATTATAACTGCATATATACCCTGGAGCAAGGGAGTTTCTTTTGTAGATGAGCATAATGATGTTATAATTGAAAGAATAGGCGGGGCCCAGAAGGGTGCGCGCGGCGACCTGCCGGGCGTAAAGTTTAAGGTAACAAAAGTCAATGGAATATCATTGAAAGAATTAGTTAAAGGAAGAAAGCAAAAACCAGTAAGATAAAATGGAAGAAGAAAAGTCGTTAGAAAGCGTTAAAAAAGAGAAGGAGATAAAGCTTTTTGGAAAGTACAGTTTCGATGGGGTAACGGTAAATGACCTTGGGCTTAAGAACATAATTTCTCTTAAACCTGTAATAGTGCCAAAGACTTCGGGCAGGTTATCTCAACAGAGGCTTGCAAGAGCAAGAATGAGTATAGTTGAAAGGCTTATAAGCCATCTCATGGTCCCCGGTCACAGGGGAAAGAAGCATTTAAGGACAAGTAAATTGATGTCAGGAAGGTTCAGCACTACATCCAATCTGGTTGAAAGTGCGTTTGACATGATAAGCAAGGACGGGCTTAATCCAATCCAAGTTCTCGTAAAAGCTATAGAGAATTCCGCGCCTAGAGAAGAGGTTATGACCTTGTTGATAGGGGGGCAAAGGCTTGCCAAGCAGGTAGACACTGCGCCGATTAGAAGGGTTGATTTGGCGTTAAGATGGATAGCTGAAGGAACGTATCAGATGTCGGCTACAGGCAAAAAAGCTGACAGAGCGCTGTATGAGATACTTATACAGTCTGCGAATAACCAGGACATTGCGTTTCCAATCTCAAAAAGAATAGACACGGAAAGACAGGCTGCATCAAGCAGATAAATTCCTAAGTTTCTTAGTTATAGCGTATTTAAACCGTCACTTTCCGTACGAAAAGAAGAAAGCCCGTATGCAATATTCCATTGCTTTCCGGTCTTAGTATGTCCCTTTCTATTTCTACCTTCCAGTTTATCTCATTGTTTTGTACGAGTCTTTCTACTTTCAGATTTTTAGGAAGCGATCTTATGGTCTTCTCTACCTGTATGATTGACGGAGAATATGTAACAATCCTTGCACCTACTTTGAAGTTCTTAGTTATAACTGGCAATACCTCCCATGGATCTGGAAGGTCAAGCACTCCGCAGTCGAAATTCTTTTCCTTTATTCCTTGTTTAACATCCTGATTGGTGAATTTTATGTTGTCAAGCGCGAACAGTTCCGCGTTTTTCTTCGCCACTTTCATGAATTCCTTCCTTACTTCATATGAGAATACCTTTATTTCCTTTGAAAGGTTTGCGATTGAACATGCGATGACTCCGGAACCAGTTCCGGCGTCAAAGACTTTACTGTCACTTTTCACTCCAAGATACATAACTATGCTTCCAACGTCTTTTAATGTCACTATCTGCGGCAATCTTATGATTTTTTTAATTAAATCAGGAGTGCCGGGCTCTACGACATAAAATACGTTTCCATTGTGCGTTTTAACCCTTGAGCCAGGTTTTTTGTTGGCTATTTTACTGGGTTTGAATATACCGAACTGAGTATTACTTTCCTTTTTACTGTCTACGAATATAGAATGATTTTCGTTCAGTAAAAACACTTTGTCTTTTTTCATATGCTAGTTTTTATTACGTTCACCATGTTGCCAAAACTTTTGTTTCCAGAGATTTTGTCAGCATTTGTAAGTATAAACGTTATTGTTTTATACATTGTACTGTACCCCATTGCATTTATAAAATCCCTTTTTGTAATCGCTTTTTTGTTTAGTACCTGTACTATCGATTTTATTTTGTATTGACCGTATGAGCATAAAAAAACACCCCTTTCGACTTCTTTTGGGTCCTGAAACCCATTTTTTATCAGCACTTCATAAAACTTTTGATCTGCCAGCTCCTTGCTTTCTTTCGTTCTTTTAACACTTGTCTCATGCGGGATTTGCTTTTGTTTTTCGTCCTTTGAATTTATAACAGACTTTACAACGTCAAGGCTTAGCCCTTGCTCATACAGGTAATCTGCTTTTTGGCCCGTTTGATTGTCCTGTGCCGAGACTTTTTTCATGAAGTCTGCAAGGTTCTGCGATATGTATCTCTCTGCCGATGAAAGTGATTCTACGTTAACTACCTTTCTTTCCCTTATCTTGGCTATCAGGGCCTTTTCCTGACTGTTAAACGTCTGCATAAGCAGATTTAATGCCCTTTCTCTGTCTTTTTCAAGAAAGTAAACGGGGGAAGACCCGAATTTTCTGGCGGTTTTTTTTATCTCGCCTTTTGCTGCAAAATAATCAACTATGGTCTGCGTCTGCAACGTGTCCTTTTCTATCCTTTCTGCTATTTCAAGTATAAGCGAAGGCCCTTCTCTTAGTTTCTCCATTATCTTGTCATATATCTCGTTTATGTCTTCCATCAATAGCCTTTCATCATATATTATTTATATCTTGTAAATTTTAATATTAAATAACAATGTCAGTGTTACGACGTTATAAAATATATAAAGGAGCATAAGCGCGTTTTGCGCCATATGTGGGCTAACCGTTACCCTCAAGCTGCTCCTTTACGGATTAATACCATGACAGGTTTATAAATTTATGGATAAAAAAGGGCAGATATTTACGATCGATTTGCTTATTTCTTTGTTCATATTCCTGCTTTTATTCACTACAGTTCTGCTTTTTCTTTATTCCAATGCTGACATAAACAATTCATATTCTTCTTACTATTCGCAGATAGCCTCAAATTACATAAACAATTTGGCAGTTCAGGGTGCAAATTCTTTGTTAGGTTCGGAGGGCTATCCTTCCAATTGGTATTCTTTTTCATGTAGCCAAATAAAGCAGATGGGATTGATGTACAATAACCTCGAAGTATCTCCAGTCAAACTTTACAACCTTACAATTTTGCCAGTGCCGTGCCTTTCCTCGCTGCTTAAGGCCGGAAACTCGTTCAATATCTCGTTTTACTACCTTAACGGTTCGATATTGAAGCTGAATGGCAAAGGCATAACTGCAGGTTTCCCAATAAACTATGCGTCAAGCTACGTTGCATCCATTCAGAGATTTACCGTGTTATATCCAGGGGATGAAATAGTGAGGCTTTCTTATACGGAGTGGTCATGAAAAAAGGACAGGTTTTTACGATTGACTTGGTTATTGGGAGCATAATAATACTCAGCGTTATAACGTCTGCATATGCGATAACTAGTTATTATCTTAACCTGAATAGTTCAATAACGACCGACAATGATTTCATTTCACAAATTTATTCTGCCGTTTCCTCTTTTTCAACGGTTTCATCAACGGTTAATTCAATTCTTTCATTTCAGAACGGTGGATCTGCTTCAGCATTAACTTCTTACGTTTCGTCAGTTATGGGGTCTGAGATAACCAGCCCATTTCTTTTTCAGGTATTTACGAAGACGAATTATTCTTCAAACAGCACGCCAAGCGACTTGATATTTTCTTATAATTCAGGTTTTTCCCCATCCACTTCTTATTCTACCTTCTACGAACCGATACTTATAACGAACTACAGCAGCGCATGCGGAGCTTCATGCAATTCGTCTTTGTCGATAAAAAGCGTTTTCCCGTCCTATAATGACACCATAAATGCGCCGAATTGCAACGTGCTTTATGGAAATGGTGCGGTAACAGGCTGGACAATATTGGACAATACTCCTTCAGGATACTGCACCATAGAGGTACCATTCTCTGCGGATCCAAACAGCTACGATGTTGTAACATCCTCCGCAAGCGGAGCGTCAACGGGTGCAGCTACGCTGCACGTTATCGTTATAGACCTGTTGAAATTTGAGGTCCAGAAATAATCTATACAAATGTTATAGACTTGCTCCTATCTTTATGTTTTAATTTAACTTTCATGTCCGTTAATTCCGATTCGACATCCCCCCTATAAACACCAAGTTTTACGGCAAGGTTGTTTATATCCATTAAAAGTCTGCTTACCTTCTCTGCTTTTTCGAAATCCACGTTATTTTTGTACTGATTGTATAAAGTTATCTGCTCCAGTAATTTTTCATACAAACTTCCCGTTTCCTCCATCATTTCCATTTTTATCCCCCCTCATACTGATTTTAGATTGATTATAAATAAAAAGAGCCGCTTTGTATTACTTGTATATTATTAAAATTAATTTATTATTCACTAAATAGTGGTTATTCTGCGAAATATGTGTTAGCCGCTTTTTGTTCTGTATCCAGTCTGCTGCCTTTCTGGTTGATTCTGGGCCGTCCGCTGTCTTTGTCCCGTCTTATCGTTACATCTATGTTTTTAAGGAAATTGTTTATGGCCCTGCCTGTGCTTTCTATCTGATCAGTCATGCCCTTTACTCCTTTTTTCCCGCTGAACAATATGCTTTTTGGACATGTTGAATCAAGAAAGGCTAGGTCATGATCAACTATTATCGCGCATTTATTTCTCGATGAAATGAAAGAAGAGATTATGTTCATGCATTCTAACCTGTCTTCTATGTCCAAGTTTGCAGATGGTTCGTCTATCAGATAAATATCCGCTGGCTTCATAAGTGTTGTTATTATGGCCAATTTTTGCAATTCACCGCCGGAAAGATTGCTTACATTCTTGTTCATTAGCCTGTTTATGCCGAGTTTATTTATGGCGGATAGAATCCCGAGATCGCCTTGATACTGCGGATTTGTGCTCAACAATGCACTGCTTACAAGCATGTCAAACGGCTTCAACACCTGTGGTTTATATGAAATCTTAATGCCAAGATCCAATTTGCCAATGTTAGTTTCGACAAGTCCGGCAAGTGCCTTTATAAAGGTGCTTTTTCCAATACCGTTTTCTCCTATAATCCCTATAATATCTCCTTTGTAAAGTTTTCCGCCTTTGGTATCCAAGCTGAAATCGTTAAGTTTAACTATAAACTCCGGCCAGGAAATAAACGGTTCATTCGTAACTGGCGGCAGCGTTTTCTTGATTTTTATACTGTAGTCCCTGAATCTCACGTTTTCAGTTGGGAGATAGCCGTCAAGATATGTGTTTATGCCGTTTCTTGACGGCATAATATGTGAGGCAATGCCATAATTCGACTCTGAGCCGTATAAAACTTGTATGAACTCTGTAAGATAATCAAGCATTACTAAGTCATGTTCTACGACTACAACAGTCTTGTTGTCAAGTGCTTCTTTTATCTTCGTAGCAACGTTTATTCTTGCGTTTATATCAAGGTAATTCATTGGCTCGTCGAATATGTAAACGTCTGCAGATTCATCAAGGGTTTTTGCTATTTCAACGATCTGGGCTTCTCCACCGGACAGCGTTTCAGCATCCCTGTCCAAAATATCCTCTGTTACTAGCTTAAACCGGTTGGTTTTTACCAAGTCTCTGACTTTTCCGGTTTGTGTAAAGGATTGCGTTTTCTTTGCTATCTTTAGATTGTTGCTGTAAAGCTTTGTAAGGTATGGCTGTATGTCTTTTCCCCTGAATGACTTTATTACCTCTTCGTATGAGTATTCCCTTTTGAAATCACCGAAATTCGGGACCAATTCATTTGAAATGAGTTTTATATTTGTAGTTTTTCCTATCCCATTCCTGCCTATCAGACCCACTACCTTGTTTTCTATAGGGGTTGCTATGTTAAAGGTTCTAAAGGTATTAATGCCGTATTGGAACGTAATGTCCTTTGCCATTTCATCCGGCAAATTGATTATCCGTATTGCGTCAAACGGGCATCGTTTTACGCATATCCCGCAGGATATGCACAGGCTTTCCGTTATGGCTGCCTTCCCATTTTCCCGCGCATAAACCGTTTCTTTTGCCCCTTGTCTTACTCTTGGACAAACCTCTGCACAGATGTAATTGCAATTGTCCGGAGCTTCACATTCCGATTCCTTTATTACGGCAACTCTCATTTTCTTGATATCATATCTTTATCAATAAATAGGTTGTTCTTTCTTTTTAAACTATTTATGTTTTCTCTCTCCATCAATACTCTTTCAAATATCTCTGTATACGGCAATTTTATCTTATCAAGTGCATCTTTTATGACCTTTTCCGTGGATTCATACACGTAAAAAGCGAACCTTCTGTTTTCCCATTTGTCTGCATTGTCATGTTTTAGAAGGTACTCTACTATGTCTTTTGGTTCTTTCAGTGTTTGATTAAATCCAGAATTTAATTTATCCTTTGTAAGGTTGGATATTACTGCTATTTCAATTATGTAATCATCAATGCTTCCTCTATTTATGGCGTAAAGCTCTGCGATTGCTTCCTTGGCCGCATGTTCATGAGAAAATCTATCAAAAAGGCTATGCCCTATTTCATGATAAACTGTCATCTTTATCGCTGACAGATACTTTTTATCATATTTAATAAGATTTTTTACCTCTGACAGCATGTTTTCATCTATTCCTATCACTTTTTCGTCGTTAATATTCATGTAATACGAATAGGAATCTAGTACAAATTTATACCCCTCTATGTTTTCACCAAAGCTTTCTATGATATTTTCTAGCTTATTTGTGTTTTCGGCGGCTTTTTCAGAGCTGCGATTATTTTTCATTCCTTAATATGAATGCGAGCGCTATAAATACTTTTTATATTTGTAACGCTTCTAATTTGAATGGAAAGCAATGATCCGGAGTGTTCTATTGAAGAGCATGAAAAGATACTGAAAATGCCGAAGGACAAGCACACAGACCAGGAAATAAAGGACATCCTTTTGAAATATAAAAAAGTGGCAGTAGTAGGTATGTCAAGGGAGGAAGGAAAAGACAGCCATGAAATACCGCTTTATCTAATAGGTAAAGGGTACGACGTAACTCCTGTAAACCCGAATGCGGATTCGATACTGAATAAAAAAGCCTATGCTTCAATTTCATCCGTTCCAGGGCCAGTTGAAATAGTCGATATCTTCAGGCCTTCCGACAAGGTTTTGCCCGTCGTTCAAGCGGCAATAAGCAAAAATCCAAAGGTAATATGGATGCAGGAGGGGATTTCAAACGAAGAGGCGAGAAAACTTGCAGAGAGCAAGGGTATAACCGTAATATTCAACAGAT
Source organism: Nanobdellota archaeon (assembly GCA_021834945.1). The sequence continues at coordinate 26,543 of JAKBRA010000006.1, forward strand.
GCATGATGAAAGAGCACGTTAGATTGTTTGGGGAGTAATGAAAACGCGATGTTTTCTTTTGCATTAACCTAAAATATTTGAAAAACATGGTACTTAAGTGTGCCACGTATGATTTTGAAGTACGTTTGCAATGTAAGCCACTTTCTTTGTAACAACAATAAAAAAGCATTTATCTTATAACCATCAATACTAATCTATGACTAACTATACGGTGAATAGCAAGTTTAATGACCCTTTTAACAAGGTGCATTTCGGCGTTTCGATAAGTGAAAGAAATCAGTTAGAGGAGTTTGCCAAAGTCCTTAGGAGCGGCGCGAAGATGGTAGAGATAGACGTAGCAAGCGTCTATGGTCTTGGAGGAGAGCAGGGCAATGCCGCCGACACGATAGGAAAGACGGAAAGAGAAGCGATAGCAAATCTTGCGAAGACAAATGACGTTGATTTGAGCGTTCATGGACCCTGGGCGATAAATTTTTCTGGAATAAATCCACAGACGGGAAAGAAAGAAGATGTATATGAGCACTTCGTTGAAAGAGAGA
>JAKBRA010000007.1 GCA_021834945.1 Nanobdellota archaeon
TTTTACGTCGACGTAAAAAAAGTATATTTTTCTCCAAGAATGTCAAATGAAAGGTTAAGGGTCATAAAACAAGTCAAAAAGGAGGAAACTGTGCTGGACATGTTCTGCGGCGTCGGCCCATTTGCAATACCTATTGCGAAAAAAGCAGATAAAGTGACTGCGATAGACATAAACAGGAATGCCATAAAATTACTCGAGAAAAACATTGAACTGAACAAAGTCTCAAACATAGATTATTACTGCGGAGATTCAGGCAAAATAGCCAAAAAATTGCGCGGGAAATTTGACAGGATAATAATGAACTTCCCGCTTTACGCATATAAATTCCTTGGAACTGCTGTAAAAAAATGCAACGACAATGCAGTGATACACCTATATTCGTTCATAAAGGACGGAAACGCAGAAGTTATAAGAAACGAAATAATAAAAGCGTGCGGCAAGCATTTCAAGGATGTAAAAATAAGCGAATACAGGGCCGGAGAAGTGGCTCCTTTCCTCGAAAGGCGCTGCTTCGACATTTCATTAACAGATAAGATTACCAGAAGGCGCTAATTTGTTGCTTGCATCATCTGTAATAAGAATCCCATTTTGGAGCGTAGAAATCTACTCTTGGAAAACCCACCTTAAACCCGTAACAGCTGTATACCATTATGTTCTTTACGTACTTTAGAAGGGCCCAGTTTTGCTTTTTTATTTTGTTGAGGACGATGTCCGCTGTGGAAAGAGACTCAAAAAAATGGTAAAGCTCCTCCTTTTTAAGGACCTGCGGAGCCTTTTCTGCAAGCCATATCTCGAAGTTCTTTGCTTCCATATCAGATGCAAAATATATCTCGGTGTTTTCTACTTTGCCGGCAAATACAGAGGTTATCTTATCAAAAATGGAGTCATCTGAATTCCTGAAAGTGTCCATATGGGCTGCATTGGTTATGGACACGGTGTCCAAATCCGTTATTATACTTGAGAGGTTCCCCTTGGCTCCCATTACTATACTGTCAATAAGGCTCTCATTTATCCTCATTTTGTTGTACAAAACAAGCTTAACTGCAAATGCCTTTAATACCCGGTTGTTCAGCTTATAAAATCTTATCATTTCATAACCTGAAAGATATTTTTTGTATTTGCCGCGGAATATCTCGCCAGTCTCCGACTCGAATATTATTATAGAATTGCCTCCGATTGAATTAATCTTCTGCGCTATGGAAGGGTCTACTGACAATAATTTTTCCATGTCCTCAATATATATAACCTTCCTATCAGGCTGAAATAGCGATTTTGAGACGGCCGATCTTTTTATGCTTTCCAATATTAAAGAAGAGACGCTCTGGGTATCATCAGATAATTCATATAAATTTATGACCTCGAAAGCGGCCTTTAGCTCGTTTGCAATCGCCTCTGCAAGGAAGTTCTTGCCTGTTCCTGCAGGGCCGTTGAATATAAACTTGGATTTTCCGCTTTTGACCGCTGATAATGCCTTTGCAGAAATGCTGTTGGAATAATTCTCTACAAACATCTTTATTTCCGGTTTGAATAAAGATATCATACCTGTTTAAGGCTGGCCAAAAAAGCAAGAAAGGCCTGGAACTGTATAAATGGCGTTGCTCCTTCTACTATCCTGTAATCCGTCTCTGCAAGTTTCTCGAAAACGTAATTCTTTACCTTGTCATTTACTATGTCGGTGGTTGAGATTATATTAAAAATAGATATCAAAAGCTCCTTCATGTTTATTCCATTGTCTATTATTTCCGAGAATATCTCCCTTGATTTCTTGAAATCTCCTGACAATGCCGTCTTCAATCCATCCATCGTCTTCGAAACGTCCATCAATCCGCTGCTTTGCAAAACGGCTTTGGCATCTATCTTTTTGGAAACGTTTGAAAGCGACTGCATGAGATTTACGAGAGTTCTTAAATCTCCCCTGGAAACGTAGTCCAATGCATCCATTGCTTCTTTGTCCACGTCCAATTTCTCGCTATCCGCAATCCTTTCTATAAACTTATGCACGTCCTCTTTCGAAAGCGGCTGGAACCTTAAAATTGCACATCTTGATTGTAAAGGTTCTATTATGTTACTTTGATAATTAACGCTGAATACAAACCGGCACGTTGCACTGTACTCTTCCATCATCCTACGCAATGCCTGCTGTGCTTCCTGCGTCAATGAATCGGCTTCATCGAAAAGGATTATCTTAAAAGGAGCGTCTATAGGCTTTGTCCGTGCAAACTCTTTCACCTTGCCCTGTATAACGCTTAATTTTCTGTCATCAGACGCATTTAACTCGATGAAATTCTGATTCCATACCGGACCGAATACTGCTTTTGCTAACACTACGGCCGAAGTCGTTTTGCCGACGCCCGGTGGTCCAGAGAGAATCATGTGCTGTATGTCTTTTTTCCCGGCCATGGCCTTTAATTTCTCTACTATCTCCTTCTGCCCTATTATCTCATCGAAGGATTGCGGCCTATATTTTTCTATCCAGAGCGCCATAATTATATATCTGCAAAAAGCTCTGCAGAAGGATAGACTACTATTCCAGTATCCTTTATGTCTAGAGGGATATACTTAGTCAAATGATTCGTAGACCTCATCTTTATTATTCTTAGCGCCCTTATAAAAGTGCCCTGCCTTTCTACCATATAAAGAGCTACCACCCCGTCTGCTGCAAACTCTTCTACTCCAAATGAAGAAAGTTTATTTTCCCCGTAAGGCATCTCACCTATGAAAATGGCTGTGCAGTTTCTAGCCTTTATTATGCTAGAAAGCTCTATTACCGCTTTCCTTATCGACATTATATCGGAGAAGAACATCTGCAGATAAGTTACAGAGTCTATTATCAAACGCTGTGCACCCATGGCATCAAGTTCAGAGGAGATAACTTCCTTCATTGAATCGTAATCAACCAAAGGTATCGTTACAATCTTTATTATACCGTTATCAACGTATTCCTTCAATTTTGGATCGAATAATACGAACTGTTTTACCAGCTCATCCGGGCTTTCCTCAAGCGTAAAGTAGAGTCCCTTTTCCCCCTTTTTCGCGCCATCCGACAAGAATTGAAATGAAAACGTGGTCTTACCTGCACCAGGCGTTCCTGTAAGAAATACGACGCTGTCCTTGGGAAATCCACCCTTTAAGGCTTCATCAAGCCCCGGCACTCCGGTAGATTCTCGTTCAATTTTGTTTGCGTCTTGTTTTTCCATTAAGCCTCAAGTATCGTATCTCCCATTAACTGATATTTTATTCTTATAAGGGAATTCTGACTCAGGATCTTAGCCCATCTATCGATTAGATCCTTGCTTACATTTAAAGATTGCGCTGCCTGCGAAGTTGTGATGGAATGCCTTTCCTTGATTAACGCAAGCAGTTTATTCAATGGATTATTTGCGATTTCATTTACCTCTTCCTCCTGGACTTTTCCCTGAGACTTTCCAAAATTAGTGGTTTCAAATATCTTTTTCTGCAATTCCGATTGCGAAGTAGCTTTGTTTACGTGGGAGATTGCTTCGAATGGTGAAAGCTGTGGTTCTTCCGGTTTATTGACAACGTTTACTTTAGTAGGCATTCCAGCCTGCAACTTATCCAACTTAGCCTCCTTTTCTTCCATGGAAACTTTCGTTTCCTGCGGCTTTTCAGTCGCTGCTACCATTGGCCTGTTTTCTTCCAGATTGCCTGGTTTGTAGTTGGGACTTGGGGGAAGTTCATTTGCTATCTTATTAATTTTCTCTTCGTACGCATTAGCTTCTTTTGAAGTTTCCCTTAAAATCGGCTGCGGCGTCCTCTGCTTTTCAGTGCTAATCTGCTCCTTTTCAGTTTTTTTATCTACACCAAATAAAGGTATTTTTTTGCCGGCAGAAAGTTTCTCCATTGTATTTGCCTTCAGGTTTACCGTGCTCCCAGTGAGCTTTTCCCTTGTTTCTGCTAGGCTTATCTGCGGTATTTCCGGCAATTCAACGCCTAAAGAGGAAGCTGCCCTGAATAAAGAGCTATTTATTAAAGAAACATCAGAATAAATTTTATAAGACGTGTCTAGGATATTTTGTGCTACCTGCTTTAAACTACTGCCATTGTCCATAATAAACTAACAATTTTAACGTTTAAATAATATTATAAAGTTAAATTTTTACAGTGTTCAATTTATTCTCCAATCCGGATATGTAGGATAAACTGCAAACTGGAGCAGTATTGTTCAATGTTTCACAGATCTGCGCCGTAAGGATGTTTGCCGCTCCTAAAACGGTCTGGCCAAAAGATCCACTTGCGGGATTTTCAATTGAATTCAACATGTCTTGATGCGTGCTGTACGCAGGATTTAACCCGCTAGAACTAATGTATGTTCCAGCGTTTATACTCGCTCCGTCAAATACATATTGGTTGTTTATATCAAAGATTGGCACGCCGCCGGCTAAAAAGTTGTAAATTCCGAACCCATGGTAAGATAGAAATGCTTGACTAGCAAGTACTACATTGTTGAAAACAAATGGAGAAACATCGGCAATTCCCGTTACGTTAACTAAAAATGAAGAGCCGGTTTCATCCAATGGAATGAAATTTATGTAGCTGGAATTGTAATAAGCACCGACAAAGAAGGGCGTAGGATTACTGTCTCCATACGGTCCGCCATTAGAGGAAGGCTTTGAAACCGCGCCATAAAACAAGGCAGCGTTATAATCAAATGTAAACGTCGGTACGTTTCCATCATTTGTAGCAGACTTGTCATAGAATAAATTCGAAAAGTTGCCGAACCTTGACAATGCAATTATAATCGCCCACCTCATACCTGCACAGAATGGGCAGCCCTGCGCCCCTATATAAACAAACGTAGGTTTGCCATTATAAGTCAGAAGAGGCAGCTTGAATTCAGAGCTTCCATTGACTTTTACAGTTGAATTGCCGCCAACCGTTATAGGAATTATATCATAATTGTTACTGCCTATTAACAAAACACAGTAAGCTGGATTTGGCCCATTTGAGCTGTTTCCTGCAGGCACACATTCTATATTGCCACTTAATTGAGACTGCCCAACACCTTCCAATTGAGCACTCAAATTTGACAGTGCATTCGCATAACTTGGTTCTGATTGGCCTATAGGCCCTTTGAAAAACTGAAAGGATGTGGCGGAGTTATTTATAGCAGAAAAGTTTGGAGATACCAATGAGTTTGGTATCGGCGTATTGCCAAGATTTGAATTCGAAACGCCGGATAAATTTGCAGAAGTAAACACTACTTTCCCTCCAAATGCTACTGCAGTTGATTTAGACGGTGCATGAAGGACAAATATTAAAGCTATTACGATTATCGCAACAGCTACTACGCCGACAATCAAAGGAAGTATTACCCTGTTTTTATCGCTCTTACTCCGCTGCAATCCAGACGGAGCGGCATAGTCGGTTGAAAGTTTGGCATTTTCTTCCCTCAACCTTTGTAGCTCTTTCAGCCTTTCATTTTCTTTTCTCAATTTTTCAAGTTCATCGTCATTAGGATTACTAGTAAGTTCTGCTTTCTTTTCCTCAGTTTTATTTTGAATATTCTGCTGAGGATTAGCTGCATTTTCACTGCTTTTTTCCGCAGCTACAGCTTTTTCAGGATGTAATTCTTTAGGAACGTTCTCATTTTCCACACCGTTAACATTAGGTTCTTTGTCTTCGTCTGGCATTTTTATGTTAATACCTATCTGCTTAAATAAATTGCGGTATTGAATAGCCCGTTTTTTGTCATCCCTCTGCCTTAGTTCAAAGGCTTCTCAGTTGGATGCAACAACATTCGACTAAGCGCCGGAATACCGGTTTGCACCCTGAAGGTCTGCCGTTTCATCCTATTTTCAGCAATCAGCTTTCGCATCATCTCTTTGCACCGAAAACAGGTATCGTTTCTGCTCAGTTGCCTGCCTTTTACAGCAATGCATTACTGCACTTCAGTTTTAAAGGTGAACGGACTTCCTCCTTTAATGGTCTGTTGCATACAATACCGCTATTATATATAGCAATCTGCATTTAATAATTTGTTATGGAAGTAAAAACCTTGGATGATAAGGACCTTAAGAAGGACGAAAGGCTTTACATAAAAGGAATAAGATTAATTAGCTCCGTAAAAATAGATTATAAAACGCAGAAGCATGTTTCTTTTCTTGTCCAGGGGGACAATGAGCTGCACAACGTAATGTATTTTGACGAAAAACCACAGGATAAAAGATGGCAATGCGATTGCAAGTGGTATACCCTTCAGAATAAACTATGCTCTCATATAATTGCAGTGAATCTGGCAATAAAGAACGGAAAATTGAAAATAGATCAGTAATAAAGAGACATGTAGGAAGGTACATTTAAGCCGGTACCTAATTTCTCCAATTTTACATTTCCTTCCTTTAACTCGTTGTCATGCCAGAAATCAACCGCTCTCATGAATGCCGTCAATCTTTCATTTTTTATCTTGTCAATGTTTTTCAGTTCTCCCCCATCAAAAAGATATATCCTTGAGCCTATTATGCTGTTTTTATGCAGGGTTTGCCTGTAAACAATCGTCATGCCTTTTCCTTCTTTCTCACTGTAAAATCTTGCCTTTACAGTTTTGTTTAGGTTTTCCGTTCCTTCTTTTGCATTTGGATATTCAAAATACCTCTCGGATTTTATGAGGGAATAACTGTCAAGGCTTTTGTTATGTGGCCCGTCATAAACTGAAACATTAAGCATGGCTAAATTTGGTATGGAATCCTTCTTAGAAAAGTTGTCCATGTAAAGCTCCGATGAAACAAGATATGAGTTGTTTGTTTCTTTCAATTTTTCCATGTTCACGAGGAATAAATCCAGGCCTTTATCCAAATAAGTAAGGTTTTTGCTTCCCTTTTTTGCTATTACGTGCTTGCTTTCTCCCTTATTGTTATACCAATTAAACGCGTCCATAGACTGCAAAACCGTTAAATCCTCATTGTCGGAAACGAGATTCAGTATCTCTTCATCGGAAGCCGTTATGTAATTTTGCTTTAGAAGGTCGTCCAAAATATCTCTTTCGTTTTTCGGCATCATTACTAAATTTAAGAATAAACCCCCTATAAATACTTATTTTAACGAACCCGTGCGCAATACTCTGCATGTCCATCCTTTTGGGGCAGAAGCATGCTCCACTTCCTTAAGAATAAGACCTGCCTGTTTTTTACTTTCCAATTTGTCAAGCTCAAGGTATATGTAACCTTCTTCCGCTTCATTGTGACCTTTTAAGACACGCATAACGCCCTGCGTTTTCTTTTTTGCATCTTCAATTTCATTTACGGATATGAGCTTTTTAACTTCCTCTAACAATTTCAGTATAGCGCCGTGCTCTGCTTCTAAACCCTGTATTCTCAGTCTGTTCTCTTCGAATATTTCGGGAAAAAGGTATTCTTCCTCCCAAAACATGTGGTTTCTAAGCGAAGAGACTATCAAATCAAGCTTGTCTACATCGGGCTTTGAACTCAACGAAAGCAAGAAATCATTAAAATACGCGTCAATTCTTTCATGGTCTTTTGTCAAAACGCTGTCTAACATAATATAATTTAACATGCTAATAATTTAAAGTTTAATACAAAATTTGCAGAATTCAATCCGGTTTACAAAGTCAATGCTTATGTAACAATCGTGAATGAGAAGACTTATCTATGAATATAATCATATCAAAATCATTTAAAAGCTGTTCTTTGAAGAACTCTGCCGATGGAGAAAAACCGGCACCTGTCACTCTAAAGTAATGTTTCTTTCTGAGCCATTGACTTTCTTTGTTTTCAAGATCCACTTGCCTGAAATCCAGTAAAAAGATTGGAATGCTGGCCAGATGAAAATAATACTCATAAGTTCCCGGATATGAAGGCCTTAATTTATAAGCAGCAAGTTTCATGGTTTTCCAATAAATTGCAGTGTATGTGCCGGTATTAAGACTGAATCCAATTGTTAAATAACCTTGTTTTAACTTCTTTGAAAGATAGTAGCCCATAGTACCGCCGGTCTTTTGTATATGTCCGTTATGTGCCCAAACAATTACTTTAGAGCTTTTTCTGTTTGTTTTTATTATCCAAAGAAGATTTTCTGCCATGCATTTGTCCCTGTAATAATTTCTACGGTAACCATGAAGGCCTTGGTTGTATTTTACAGATTGCTCTATGATTTTTATGCACTGAAAAAACCAGATTTTTTCAGATTTAGATTTAATACTTTTGTCCCCGAATCTTTTTATATACACAAGTTCCCTTTTGAAAGATCCTTCTTTTATCTTATAGAAAATACCATTTCTAAGTGTATTTTGAACTTTTCCCAGTGTATTTTCCAGATTATCTAAGCTGAAAGATAAATTTTTATAGTTATACTTATTTAGCAGTCTTTTTACTTCTGATAAAGCGCTGTTTGGATACTGCATATCAAAGCCCGTAAAAATCACTTTTTTTGTATGCGTGCTGTTATAATCTCGCATCCAATTTACAAGATCCAATACTTCTTCTGTGTCCCAGGTCCAGAATATCATGCCTTTTATAAGTTCTTTTGGGTCGCCTTTCCCTTCGATTATGTATTCATTTAATTTATAAGCCTCTGGCATGTTGGCCTCAATGGCAAAAATGTTGAATTTTTTGCTTTCGACTAGGTATTTTATAATTTTGCTCTTCATCTTAAATATCTCGCTAGAACCATGAGTTACTTCCCCAAGCGCTACAACTTTTGCGTTTTTTATATTTTCTCCCAGATATTCTAAATCGCTATTATCACTACGAATTTCAACAGACTTTATGGGAATAACTGCAGAACGCAGCCATTCTATTTCCTTAGCACTTGGTTTTCTTGTATGTCTCATATATTTTATAAACAACCTTTATATTAGAATTTCTTTGTGTAAACCCTTAGTGGGTTTGAACATTTTACTAAGAAGCCATATGTAATAACTGCAATAAAAAATTGGAGTTATTTTAATATCCGTTTTTAAATATAAATACTAAAAAACCTAGTTAATTTTGTGGTAAATTATACTATAGTCGGAAACGAAGTACAGTACGTGCAGGCAGAGATTAATAGCGGAGAGTCTGTCCTATGCGAAGCCGGCCATCTTATATTCAAATCGCCGGATGCAACGGTGGAAACAAAGACTGGTGGCTTAAAAGGCGCATTTTCGCATCTTTTGGCAGGGTCTGATGTCTTTCTTCTTAAATTGAACGGGCCTGGAGTAATAGGCTTTTCAGGTTTCCTTCCAGGCAGGATATTAGAAATTTCTTTGAATGAGACAGGTATACTTGCGGAATTCAACTCTTTTCTATGCATGGATTCGTCTATTACATATTCTACAAAATTCGCTGGCATTTGGAAAGGCTTATTAGGAGGAGAAGGTCTTTTCTTAGAGAAATTTTCCGGAAATGGAAAAATTTTCCTCCATGGCCATGGACAAGTGATAGAGATTAGTTTAGGAGAAGGTGAAAGCATAGATGCTGAAGCAGGTCACGTGCTTGCCTTCGAAGCGAATATGCAGTACTCAATAAACAGAATAGGCGGAGTAAAAACAATGATCCTTGGAGGACTGGAAGGAGAAGGTCTTTTCTTTGCTAGGATAACCGGCCCTGGAAAAGTATGGCTTCATTCAATATCACTTGCACAGCTTGCGGCAAAGATGGGTGGCGGCAATACAGGCGACAGAAATGCAGCTCTAATGGGTGGTTTAGCGGGCATTGCACTTAAAGCGGCGAAAAAATAGGCTTTGAAAGGACAGAGTCGGCATCTAAGTAATTCTATTTATCGGAGAACTAAATGCCCTCGCCAGGATTTGAACCTGGGTGCCCGGTTTAGGAAACCGGTATTCTGTCCAAGCTAAACTACGAGGGCTATTCAAAAACTAACGCATTTTTCGTTTAAATCATTTGATTTTAAAACTATTAATATTATCCTTTGTCATATCTTTTTATTGTTTATGACAGGAAATAATCCTTTTATAAGTATAACGTACTCTGAGAATGACACGGTGGTAGACAGAGTAAACGAACGGATAGAATTACTATTGCTTATAAACGAATCCATGGACCATGGTGGCGTAGTAGTGCTGAAAGGTGCGCCTGGCATGGGAAAAAGCACACTGCTTAATGCAGTAGAGAAGGAGCTCAAAAAATCAAAGAGCATAGACATGCTGAGAGAGGAATTCACTCCTGCAGTTTACAATAAGATACGGAATCTGAACTTAAATCAAGCTAAAAAGCTGCTTATAGAGCTTGATGATTTCAACAACATAGAGATGCTTGACAAATTAAGCCAGCAGAGAGTCATCGATTTATTGTATAACCTTAGCCAGAAAGCCGCTGTGTTAATAATCGAAAACCGGGAAGAGGGCGTTGAAAAAGAGCTTAAGATGCAGAGCAAACAATTCAAAAAATATCAATTGGAAGGGCTTTCAAAGGAGGACTTAAAACAGATAATAATAAACAGGTTAAATTCGATTAGAACTACAAAATCAGACTCTCTTGAACCATTCACTGAAGTAGAGTATGAAAAAATATACAGAAAATCCAGGGGGAATCCACGGATTGCATTGCTCATCTGTTCTGCATTGTATGATCAGAAAACAAACAGTATAATATAAAGAAGAATTAAGAAGGATATGAAGACTAACATTAAACTCACTGTGCTTCTCTTAGCGATATTTACGGTAGTGCTTATAGCGAGCGGGCTTTTTGCAGGCGTAAACCTAAGGTTGTTATCCGTCATTTCGCTGCAGACCGGAATAAACTACAACGTTACTTCTCCGTTTTATTATCTTCTTTACATAATAATCGCAGGTTTGTTGATACCGACCGCAATAATTCTTTTGCTTGTCAGATACAAGAAGATAAACATAATAAACATAGTGCTCATAATTCTGTTCTTGTTCGTAATGTACGCCTTTTCAGACGTGTTTTTGCTTGACTTGTACGTATTCCCGCTCCACGGCAACCTTAATTCTAGCGGCAGTCTACTTGCCGTCTTTTCGCTTCTGGTTTACATCCTTCCGGTAATAATTACAGTTTATTACTTCAAGTTCGCCGGAAAATACGGAAAAGATGTTCTGAACGTAATTTTATTCGTATCCATCTCGGCTATAATATCATTGTATCTAAGCATAATAACAGCATTGATACTTATTGCTATCATAAGCGTATATGATTACATCTCTGTGTTCATAACAAAACACATGCTGACGCTTGCAAAGGCATTCTCCGGCAATTCATTCGGAGGAATATCGCTCATGGCAAAGAAGGCAAAGAGAAGGGAGATCTTCCTTGGCGGCGGCGACATGGCGTTTCCTGCCATTCTTGCAGATGAATTCTTCCTTCATTATAATCTTTTATCCGGAGTATTTGCAATAATCGGCGCAGTAATTGGATTATCAATAATATTGTTTTTAGGAAAGAAAGGAAAGGCTTACCCTGCGATGGCTGCGATAGGACCGATGCAGTTTGCTTTTCTTGGATTGTATTTTCTTATAAGATTCATATGATATAACAGCGTTATATATTTAAACTATCATGAATTAAAAACAAAATGGAAGTCAACGTAAAGGAAGAGGATGTCATAAAAGGGCTAAAGCAGTGCTTTGATCCTGAGATACCAGCAAACATCTATGATTTGGGATTAATTTACAAAATAGAGATAAACGGAACGGAAGTAAAGATACTAATGACTTTAACCTCCCCTTTCTGCCCAGTTACGGACTATTTGGTTGAGGACATAAAAGGCAAGGTAATGGATTTCTCAGGTGCTACAAAGGTAGACCTGGACATAACGTTTGACCCTCCATGGACCAAAGACAAAATGACGGATGAAGCAAGAGCAGATCTAGGGGTATAAAATAGCCTTGCTTTTGAGTAAAACCTGTTTTAAAAGTCAATCTAGAAAATTCTTATCCTTTAACTTTTCAGGCAGATAAGTCTCAGTCATAAACGAAAGCCCCTTTGCAGTAAATGCATCTAACTCCACCTTAGCCCCCAATTTTTCCATCTTGTCAAGTTCCTCCATCCATTTCTTATTGTTTTTGAACCAGTCATAATTCTTGATCTGTTTTATCCTCGCTATATCCACATCTTTAAATTTGATAAGGTGCCTTCTCAATCCGTACTTGTCTATGTCCTCCATTGTCAGGCCCATAAACTTTGATTCTGGTAAAGAAAGCTTGTCTGAAACGTGTGCCAAAGCAATCGAGCCGAATTTAATGGCAGAATAAATGTAAACCCCCCAGATGTCCCCGTCGGTTAAAACATAAACCGGAAGATTATGCTCTCTGCTAAGCCTTTGAAGCAGCCTTCTTATCCCTCTCGTTGCCTGGCCCTGGCTTGCTATTATGACACAGTGCAGTTTCTTCCATGCCTTGTCTTCATTAAGTCGGTCCCAGATAGTCGCCTTCTCCATGTATATCACGAATTTCGCATCAACTTTTTTGAATATAATATCCTCTACATTGCTTGGCACGGCCCAGCCACCGCTTCCCATCTTTGACCAATCTATTACGTCCCCCCGGTCTTCTACTATTACTTCCCCAGCAACAGCACCATTTTTGTTTGCATTGATATTCAGCTGCTCTCTTGTTAAATCAGTTATCAGTTCTAAATCTTCTATTGCCTTGTTTGTCTCTATCTGATCATCAACTACATCTATCTTTGTCCCGGGTATTGTCCTTCTTACCTGGTAAAAGGCTGACCTTAAGCTTGTGTGCTTATCGCTCTTTATAAGTTCCCTGCTGACTGCTGCCATGGCCATCGTCTGTATGAACTTTCTTACATGACCAACGTTTAAAAAATATCTTCTTGACAAACCGCTGCCTAATGTGATCATCCTGCTTTCTGTATCGTATTTTACATTTGACAGACCTCTTACAGGCAGGGTCAAATAAGGATTTTCTCCTTTTTCTATCTGTTGATAAACATCCTTTCCAAGCTTCTCAAGTACGCTTAATCTCTTTTTCCTTGATTCTTCGATTTCCTTATTATCCATATTTATTCCTCCTCTCCTGTAGACGTATCGGATTCTATCTTGCTTGATATAACATCTCCTTTGCTAAGGCTTTCCTCCACGTTTGCTTTGACCTCTTCCTTCTTCTTTTCAAGAAGGCCCTCTATCTTTGTCTTTATCTTTTTCTCTTCTATGTCTGTCAACTTTGAAAGTGAATATGCCAGTTCTATGCCGTACTTGTCAAACAGACTTATCCTCTCCTGGAACAGACTGCTTTTATGCTTTCTGTTGAGAAACACTGAAAGCGTTCTGACAAGCTCCTGCAATGCAAGCTTTATCTCTTTTATTATAACTGGATAGCTGGCGACAGAATTCTTGCTCTCATTCGTATAAGGAACCCATACCGATGCTATGTGGATTATAAACACCAATTGACCTATCGGCACCTTATTTTCGACTTTTAAGCCGTAACGTGCATAATCCACTCCAAAAAAGCTTTGAGTCAACGCGCATGAGGAAGAATCGAATAGCAAAGGTATCTTGTTTGCGAACCTCATTAAAATTGCTTTATCGGTCTGTATCTTTCCGCCATAAGCTGCGGCTACCTCTATTTGAAACGGCATTCCCCGATAAACTTCCGGTTTCCTAGTAACTGATTTGACAAACTCTGGCGAGTATTCCTTCTTCAGACTCTTTTCCAGTTCTTCTCCTCCGATAGGTGACAAACAATCGGTCTGTGGCCGCATTAAATCAAGGGACTGCAATGCCTTCAATATCGAATTTGCCTGCACCCTGTCAATCTCTTGTGGTTTTGTTTTTGTGTCTATGCCCGCACTTTTCAATGTCTGCTCTGCCACTGCCCTACTTACTCTCGATAATTCATTCTCTAAAACTGATGCCACTGTTCGTTCAGTGGAATTTTTAAGTATACGCATGAATATGCCTATCTCCAGTCCTTCAGGATGCGGCTTGATGGACAAAGGCTCTTTTGGCAGCGAGTCTATTACTCTTTTGTACGTGACCTTTTCGCCATTTGGATTAATGTAAATCAAGGTTGCATGCGGGTTTACCAAAGCCGTCCTCCTTATATATTCATCCAGACCCTTGTTCCCGCTGATGTATAATCCCTCTATCTCCAATTCGATACTTGTGCCGGATTCGTACGGATAGTCTTCGTCGCTTTCCTCAATGACTTCCGGCTCGTTTTTTAGGATGTTTATCTGAACCTTCATCATCTTTGCCTTCTTTGCACTTTTTATCTTAGAAATTATCTTTGCCGGTTTCCCAGTTGTAAGCTGCGAATAAAGAACCGCGGAGTGTATCCCTATACCCTGCTGTCCTCTGCTCTGTTTCATCGATTGGAACTTGCTGCCGTAAAGCATCCTTCCGAATATGTCAGGTATTTTTGATGAAAGTATACCTGGCCCATTATCGGTAATCTTTATGAGGAATATCGGCGCGTTTTTCTTCAGTCTTAACTGTTTACCGTTCATCAACACTAAAAGCTTGTCGTTGCTTTCGGATACGTCAAATGTAATGTCTTCGAATGAAAGGGATAATTTGCCATTCCTTATCTGCTTTGATTGGCTTTTTCCCTTGTAAAGAACGGTAAACTCGTTTTTTCTTACTATCAATTGGCCGATGTTCTGCTTCTCGTCAAGCATTTGGTAGTTATCGCTCAATGCCTTTACGTCTACAGTTATCTCGGGCAGAGTTACCTTTTCCTTGTTCTTTTCCTGCATGTGCCCAAGTTCCTCACACGCATCCAATGAATTATCAACAGCTTCTTTTACGCATGTAAGCAGAGCTTTTTGCTTATTGTCAAAACCAAGCAAATGCCTGTTTTTTTCAAAGAATTCGGTTACGCTTATTGCTCTTTGTCCTTTTGCAAGTTCCTCAGCGATTTCCATTTAAATACACCTCTACCTTCTTTTTGTTTATCATTGAAAACACATTATCATGTTTCGCACCATTTAAAATCATTTCTATTGCGGACTGCGCAATAGACAGATTCTGTATCTGCCCAATAATACTTATAGTTTTCCCATAGACATTTATATAACAAGCCGTTTCCTTCATCAATCTCTGTTTTATCATCCCTCTCGTGCCTATAACCCTTCCTTTTAGCTGCATGGCCCTCTTTTCCGAATTGCTGTATTCCCTTAAGCTGATTATGACTAGATCGTAATCGTCGTCAAGCAGCAAGGTCGAAATCGCTGCATCGAAACCCCTGTTAAACGCATTTATCACGTTTTTAACGGATAAAACTTCGAGTGCGCTGCTTCCGTTTATATAGACCGTATTGCCTTCAAATTTCAGAGTAACGCCGTGCTGCTTTATCTTTTCCAACAGCTTTTTCTGGATCAGCAGCTCCTTTGCCTTTCTCCCGTTCATTAATATCTCATCTTCCATTCACAACTCCTTCGACATGTACCATTTATACCTTTTGTATCCAATATTCCTGTAATATTCCCGCACTCCCACTCCTGATATGACATTTATCTTATTTATGGCATACTCTTCTTTTGTTATCCTTTCCGCTTCTGCAAGCAGCGCTTTTCCAAAACCCTTGTGCTGGAAAGAGTCCTGCTTATTTTCATTTATGTTCAGATGCTCGCCGTAAACATGCAATTCCCTTACGAATCCTTCCTTTGAATTGTCCGCTATTCTAAGCCGCAGGAAAGCGATGATTGCGTTGTTGTTCATATCGTCTATGCTTAGGAATATCTCATTTCCGTTTACAGATCTGTAATTTTCCCGGTTAAGCGCTACCCTTACAGGCTTTGAAAGCTTTACGTGCCCTATTTCCCTGCTCCTTATGTCATTCGCTCTCTTTCCCATTTCCGCTATTCTCTGGTCGATGAGCTGCCTCAGATTTGTTACTTTTATTCCGTTCTCTATGAATGTTGATGGTATGTCCCTTTCGATTCTCATTATTCTCAGCCATTTCGGGGCGTTTATCTCAGATTCTGCTATTACATCAACAACCTCCTCAACAGGATATGGATTGTAATTCCCTCTTTTCCACATCTCATACAACCCTGTTCCGCGGATTACCAACGTCGGATATATCTTTATGGCATCGGGTTTGAAATCTTCATTGTTGTATATCTGTCTGATTGTTTCCCTATCTTTTTCCTTATCCGAAAAAGGCAGATTGAGCATTATATGATAGTCCACCTTATACCCGTAGTTTTTCAGCCTTCTGCTAGCATCTATGACATCGTTTATTGTATGTCCCCTGTTGTTTTTTAGTAACACATCATCGTAAATGCTTTGTACTCCCAGTTCTATTCTTGTTATCCCAAAATCCAACATCCTTTCTATATCTTCGTCGGCACATCTTTCCGGTTTCGTCTCTGCGGCAAACGCAACGCACCTTACCTTTGCGGTCTCATTGAATCCCTTCTGCGTTTCCAGATCGCCGTCTACCTTGTCACCGTGAAACTCATTCATTGCTTTGTAAACATTAGTAACATATTCTTTGACG
The DNA here is from genome assembly GCA_021834945.1 of Nanobdellota archaeon. The sequence goes on from JAKBRA010000007.1 coordinate 16,403, forward strand.
TAATCTTTTGGTAAAGTCGTAAATGTTCCGCCTATTACTATGACTTCTATTTTCTGCGGGTTATAACCCATAAAAAGATAATGTTTTAGTCTGGCAGTAACCTGCTTGTAGGGATCATAATTATTCATCAATGCCCTCCTGGCAGCGGGCTCAAAGCCGGTATAGCTTTGCGGCGTGTTGAACTTTGTGCCTCCTGGACAGAATATGCATGTGCCATGCGGACAGTCATAAGGCTTTGTCATTACGGCCACAACATTCACTCCAGAAAGTATCCTTACCGGCTTGGAAACCATAAAACTTGCATATTTTTCCCTTTCGTCCTGCGAGAAGTAATTCAGTATCTCGCCGTTCTTCGGTATGTTGTGCATGCCGAGCTCCCTGCAGACTTTTCTTTTTGTAAGAAGCATCTCCCTTTTGTTTTTTATCTTGCCTTCTTCTATGATCTGCTTGAATACGGGTATGAATTTGCTTATATTGTCTTCTTTGTCGTAATAATCCATATGCTTTATAATTTATAAAAGCTGGGTATATAAATTATATATGAACAAGAAAGCGCAGATGATAACAATATTCTTCTCCCTTTTCCTCATACTTGCGATTATAACGATAATAAGCATAGAATCGGCAAACCTGCAGACAAACCAGAACATAAATTCATTGCAGCAGGCCTACAATCTGCCCAAACAGGAGTACTATAACTTCTTGAACGTAATGGCGCAGATATCGGCGATAAACCCGTCTAGTGCTACAAATGCGGTGTTCAATTCAACGATAGAAAACATATATGATACATTTTTCCAGAATCTGAATATAACGAATCAAGGAGTCAATACGAGCAGTATAATAATAAACAACTTCGCAGAAAGTATACCCTTGTTAATAACAAACTATCAGAACATAGCTACACCAAATCCCTTCCAACAAATGATAAACATATCAGTTTCTTCAATTAATAATTATATAAACCCCCCTTTTTTTGGACAAAACGTAGAATTTGTCTATAAAAATAATAGTGTTATTCCTTCGTGGTTAGAATCTTACAATTCAAAATACGCTATTTGGTGGGTAAAAATTGCTTCTATTCCGGCAAGGGGAACAATAATAATATACATGAAATTTGCCAACAAAAAAATTAATCTGTTTAATAATAAGACAACGGGAGAGGCACCACAGCTTTCCCTTACTTATGCAGAATACGATGACGGAGCTAATGTATTCAATTATTATAATGATTTCTCTGGAACTACATTAAACAATTTTCTTACTACTGGAGCAACTGGGTACACAATTACAGTTAACAATGGCTTATTTATTAAAGGGGGCTCTTCAAATATTTATGGGGTGTACTTGCCCGCTACTTATAATTTTACAAAAAATTCTGTGTTTTCATATTATCTAACTGGCTTCTCTATAACTAGTCCTGATTATTGGATAGGAGGGGGCATAGCTTCTTCACAATCATCGGGTGGAACAGCATATATCGCAGACAGTGTAATAGGCGCAGATTATTGTTACGGAGTGCCAACATTTGGTTGTGGAGTACAATATGGGAGGACTTTAATTGGCACGTCTTCTTCTTCAACAACAGTCGGGGACGCCCTTGGTCTAAATAGTATCTATGATCTAAATGCAACTTATTTAGAAACGGTAAATCCAACCGGAACGGCGCTATGGAAATTACCCGGAGGCACTAATGAACAGTTAGAACCTCCCTTTTACTGGGAGATTGGTGGTTGGAATGACGCATCGGGCGATGAACTAAATGTTTCCTATACTTACATAAGAAACGCACCGCCAAATGGAATTATGCCTTCAGTGCAGATATTGAATGTTCCTGCTAATATAGGGTATATAGCGCCATTAACTATAACAAACCATCAGAATATTGCGACCCCGAATCCATTTCAACAGGAAGTTGTTATAAACGCTAGCCGATACTCTGTCATGGAAGCACCAAATTTGGATAATGTAGAATTCTTCTACAGCAACGGAACAATTATACCCTCGTGGTTAGAAAACGGCAATAGTTCTTCAAACAATACTATTTATTGGCTTAAGATTGGAAGCATACCTGCAAATTCCTCCATCAATGTATTTATTGGTTTTGCATCCACTAACTTAAATTTATTTAATGGACAAACTGTGGGAGAAGCCCCTCAGCTTTCTCCAACGTACGCAGAGTACGATGATGGTGTGAACGTATTCAACTTTTATAGTGATTTTAAAGGAACTAGCTTGAATACAAATAAATGGATTAATGGAGGTACGGGGACAAACTGTGGTGGAACAGTAGTTAGTGGAGGTGGACCAGGAGTCATCATAAATAATGGCTTAAGTATATCTACAGATTCAAGTACTTATTGGGGAGGGGTAGTATCCAGTACAGGATTTACTCCTCCCGCTATATTCGAGACAGATACAATTTCTTTAAGTGGCGTAGCATCTGGAATAGCTGAGGGTACAGCAAACAACCTCAATGCAGGTATGTACTTCTTTAATTTTTGGGCTTCGGGATTTGCATCAGGGACAATAGATGATGGACTTAGTAATCTCGCTCCTCCACTAATAAGTACTGGTATAACTGGAATTGCTTGGCTTAGCTCATCTAGCCAAGTAGTGTACCATAATTATATCGCAACACAAGAGTCACAGACCGCATATTCTTTGCCTTCGAATATTTATCCAATAATAGGTATTGGGGACTGTAGTTCTTCTTCTAGCATATCTGTTCAATGGGCTCGTGTCCGTGCCTATCCTCCAAACGGAGTAATGCCTTCCACAAGTATAGGAACTATTCAAAACATGTATCCATTTGAGTATCAATATTCCGTGGCGAATTTCACAAATTCTACGAGCATATCAGTTCCCGGAACTGCTAGCACAGGAAAGATATGGAATGGAGGTCATGCATACACCTTGGCAATGTGGGTGAACCTGCAGCATTCTTATGGGGCATGTGGTTACCCTTGCTACGATTTATTCCAAACAAACCAGGGCTGCACTTCCGGGCTGCAGCAGTACAAAGACAATGCAACTGGTTATCAAATAAACCTTTTAGAATGGAATTCCTCTTGTGGAACAGGCGCAGCGGCACAAAGTTCACCGTACCAGTATGTTCCTTATGGAAAATGGGAATTGATAACGGGAATATTCGAGTATAACTCGCAAGGGAACGCATGGATAGCTTCCTGTGTAGATACTCATTGCACTAATAGCACATGGACCTTGAATACTCCGGCAGTTTATTCCACGCCTGCAACGATTCTCGGATCTGGGCAGATTAATGGAAAAGTAACAGATGTACAAATGTATGATAGCGCATTGACATTAAATCAAGTTAATCAGTTATATAATGAGTTTATAGGCGCACAACCTGTGACTAATTCAACACTTGTTGCCTGGATACCTTTGGATGGAAACGCATACGATGACAGTGGAAATGGCAACACTGCTTCCTTATCTTCAGTTAATTTTTTATATCCTTAATCATTTAATATAAAACTTGCGGTTTTTTCCTTGTTAAACGGAACTAAATCCTTGTAATCCTGCCCAGTCCCCAAAAATAGTATTGGCTTCTTTGTAACGTATGATATTGATAAAACTGCTCCTCCTTTCTTGTCAACGTCTGCCTTTGAGAGTATGTTAAGGTCTATGCCTACCTCCTTATCAAATATTTCTGCCTGTTTTACAACGTCATTTCCTGTCAATGAATCTCCAACAAAAATTGTTAGATCCGGTTTGCTTACTTTTTTGACTTTTTTCAGTTCTTCGATTAGATTTTTGTTAATGTCGCTCCTTCCTGCAGTGTCTATCAAAACTACGTCGTCTTTGTCAGAATCTGCGTGCTTTATCGCATCAAATGCCACTGCCGCTGGATCTGCGCCGTAAGTATGCTTTATCACTTCAACGCCCAAACGCTTGGCATGTATCTCCAGCTGTTCTATCGAAGCAGCTCTGAAAGTGTCACTTGCCGCTATGACGGGCTTTAAGCCGTTTGACTGCAGGAACTTGCAGAGCTTTGCAATTGTAGTGGTTTTACCGGCCCCGTTTACCCCTATGAACAGAAGCACGAACGGTTTTTTGCTTTTTATCTTAGAGATGAAGTCTTCCGTGCTATATCCTATCAGTACGTCTGCTATGCTGTCTTTTATGGCCTTCTCTATCGCTTTTTTGTTGTTTATAATCGAAACGCTTTCCCCCACGAGATTAGCGCTTAAATCATCGTGTATTTTATCCAAAACGGAAAGCGCAACGTTATTTTCCAAAAGCGCCGATTTTATTTCAGAGAATATGAGAGTAACATCTTCGTCCGTTATTACGTGAGAAAAGACCTTCTTTTTTCTTGGCTCGTGCTTCTCTTCTGGCTTTATTTCTTTTTCTTCTTTCTTCAATTCCTTTACTTCCTTCCCTACTTCCTTTATCTCTTCTTTTAGCCCTTCTTTGTCTTCATGCCCAAGATCCTTTTTTAATTCTTCACGGTCTTCCGACAAGATAGTGCTTTCCTTTTTTATGTCTTCCTTTATTTCCGACTCTTCTTCCTTTGAAAGTTTTTTCTGTATGGAATTTAAGGAATCCTTTATTTTTTTCTTTATGAAGTCAAACATATTATCTTAATGAGTTTTGGTAGCTTTCGTAGAGCTTGTTTGCCTCTTCTTCCAGCTTTGTACCCCTCTCCTGCAAAACCTGTATCGTCTGCGCTATCGAACCTATGTTCCCGCTTACTTCCTTAAAATCACTTTCCAGTTTCTTCTTCAATTCCTTCAATGAAAATGACTTAAAGATGTTGCTGCCTATTCCGACGATTGCATTGTCAAGTTCGTTTACCTTTCCCCTTATGAATATGTCCTGAGCGTATGGTATCAAAACGTCGCTGTTTTCTTTCAATGAATTCAATCCGTCCAATGCCCTTGCGATGTTGTCCTGTGTGGCCTGTAGATTATTAAGAGCGTTTATGTAGTTTTCAAGTTCTCTTCTTATATACTCAATCTCCATCAGCTGACTGCTCAGCTTTTCCTCGTCAATTTCCATTTACTGGCCCTGTTTTACAAGATTTATTGTGACTATTTTTTTGTCGTCCTTGGAACACATCACTCTTATCTTGGCCTTTGGATCTTTCATTCCCCTGCTGAATATCTCATCATTGACATCCTGCCCAAGTTTTACATCATCCGCTTTCATGTGCCTTTTTACGAAAGCCTTGAGGTATTTTGCCGCAGCTGCGGCCCTTTTGTAAGGCGGAACCTTTTCTATCCCTCTCCGCATATTAACCATCATTATTCTCTGTTCTGCCATTTTATCTACCCACGTTTTTGTTCATCCTGGACCTGTCCATCTTCCTCGTGCCGTATTTCCTTATCTGCGCAAATACGGGCGGACGGCTTGTTTTCCTTGCGTGCTTTATCAGTTCTCTTTTTTTATTAGCCGATTTATTCCTTGCCATAGTCATTTATTCTCAAACTTTATCTTTTGTTCTTTTTTAGGCTGTGCTATTGTCTGCAATAATTCCTTCAACCTTTGATCATCGATGACAGATTTCAGCCTTCCTGTCAATGCTGACTGGATAAGCATGTTCTCAACTTCTTCTGCCAACTCAGGATGAGCATACCTAAGATTTCCCAGTCTCTCCCTCGCTTCCTTCGTGAGGAATTTGACAAGCACATCCTGCTTTAACTGCTCCATCTTCTTTCTCTGCTCTGCTTCATCAACATTGTTGTTTTTGTATTCCATGTCACTTTTTCGCTATTTCCCTGGCCGCATTGTCGGTGAATGCTATGCCCTTTGCCGTAAGGATTCTTCCAAAGTGATTCTGAACCTTGACTTTTCTTATGAGCTCCGCCTTTTCCAATTCCTGCAATATGTGCCTTATTATTGCGCCGCTTGCGGGCTTGAAGTGCTTTCCACTGTATCTGTTCTTTTCCTTGTCTCCGTATATATTTCTTAAACGGTTTACCCCTATTGGCCTTTTATTAACGTACATTCTTCGCATTATGCTTGCCGCCCTTAGATACCACCAGTTATCCTGCGATGGTATCCTGTCCTTTGCTGAGCCGGTCTTTACGAACATTGCCCAATCAGGCTGAGGTGTTAACTTCTCTTCCTCGAGCTTCTTTGCAACCTCATTCACCAGTTTTATCTGATTTACGTCGTATCCTCTTATCATATTTTACCTTCCTAACATTTCCACAATTTAAGCATTTATAGGTTAAAAAACCTTGCTTTAATCTTACCCTGCAATTAACGCCGGGCACAAGTAATTTATTACATCTTCTGCATATTAAAAACCTTTCCTCTTTTGACAATCTTATCTTTTTTGAAGTCAAAATCCTGCGTGCAATGTACGTGTATCTGTCTGAAAGCTCTTTGTTTTCCCTTGCCAGCTTTATCAGCGAATAAAAGTCTCTTCTAAACCTTTTCTCATCGTTCTTGTACACCGTCATGCTATGATAATTGTTCGATTAATATTAATAATGTAAATCTAACGGAAAATAAAAACTTAAAATAATTACAAATTTCCTAGATATCGAAAAATTTATAAAGGATATATATCTCTTAAAAGTAAAGCGCTGGGGCAGGGGCGCAGAACAAAATCAAGGAGGTTGTTATGGCCAAAAAGAACAAACAGGAAGAAGACGATGAAATCATCGAAGAAGACGAGCTAGATGGATTGGACGACGAAGATTTGGAAGACGACGATTTGGATGATTCAGACGAAAGCGACACGGAATGAATGAAGTAAAAAAACGTTATTTTTATATTTTTTATTTAATTTAATTTTCTAAGGACAAGAACAAGATTCTCATTTGCAAATTCTTCCGAGATTATGCTCTGCTTTTTGTCCCTTCTCACTATTTTAAGATAGATCTTATCGCCATTTTTAGCGCGTACCTCTATTGAGTTTTCCATCTTTTTTATGTCTATGTCTGTCTTGTTTCTAACGCCTGGAAGAGATATAGCGTGTATTACTGTATCACCGTGCTTAGATATCAGATCTTCAGGCTCTATTACCTCCTTCGCAGGAAAGGCCTGCTTTGAGCTGCTTTCATGCCTCTGCTTATTTTCCTGCTGCTTATCGGTAAAGATTGAGCCGTTGAATACTCCGTTTAAAACCTGCGGCATTATTTCCTGCACCATTTTTGTAACGTCTATATTCAACCCGCTTATGTTTATTCCCTGAGACCTTAATGGCCTGCCACATTTTGGACAGAAACTCCATTCCCTTTCTACAGGCATTCCACAAAACAGGCATTTTTTCTTCTGCATAATTTATTCTCTTGGCTGTGATTGAATATATAATTTGCTGTGTATTTAGGAAAAGGTTAAATTATGGAAGAATCTAATAAAATATATGATAAAATCGCTGTTTTTGATAGGATTGATAGTGTTCCTTATAGGGGGAATCTCTTTCCTCGGTCTGAACATACAGACGGTAAGCGGATACGTAAACAAGATATTGTCGTTTATCCCTCTGCAGCAGGTGTACACATCGATAATCTTCATAGTGATAGGACTAATACTGATGGGATTGAGCTTCCATCCGAAGATGGGCAAATACTACAAATATTATTGACATGGGATTTGCTGGAACCGGCATAACGAATGACGACGCAGAAGAGATACTGACTTCACTGGTAAAGGCTTACTCTGCAATTCCTCCCGTAATAAAGCCTTACATACCTCCGTTAGACAGGATATTAAAGGTATTGCCGGATACGGTAAGGAAGTACTCTGTAGAAGACATAATAAAGCTTTTGGACTGGGCCGCGAAGAACGAGATAGTGATTTAAAATCAAAAAGAAGATAAAACACAACGATAGGTTTAAATTCGGATATGTATTCTATTTAAAGATATGATAATCGATGGAAAGGACTCCGTGTTGGGAAGGCTTGCAACTTTTGCCGCAAAATCGGCATTGGAAGGGGAAAACGTTGACATAGTAAACGCGAAGGACATCGTGATAGTGGGAAACAAAAACAACATACTTAAAAAATACCTTGAAAGAAGAAGGATAGGAACGATGTCCAAGGGGCCTTTCTTCCCAAGAGACACAAAAGGGATAGTAAGAAGGGCGCTTAGGGGGATGATAAGAGACAAGAGATACCATGGTAGAGAAGCCTTCAAGAGGATAAAGGTATACGAAGCCGTTCCAGAAGAATTAAAAGGCAGGGAAATGGTCAATATAGCAAAGGTAAGAATGGACAAGCCGATACACAAAGTTAAAATAGGAGAGCTTGCAAATATACTTAAACAGGTAAAGTAAAATGAAAAAGAACGCAATGATAGTAGCAAAGAGAAAAACCGCAGTTGCAAATGCGACCATAAAGGAAGGAAAGGGAAACGTATTCATAAACGGAAAGTCACTGGATTCTTTTAACGATAAGCTATTCAGACAGATCGCATCTGAACCGATTGAACTGTCGGACGAGCTTTATAAAAAATACGACATAGATATAACAATAAATGGCGGCGGACAAAATGCCAGAGCGCAGACCATAAGATCTGCGATAGCCAAGAGCCTGGTTAAAAAAGAAAAGAGCCTGAGAAAGAAATTCATAGAATATGACAGAACTTTGCTTGTAGACGACAAAAGGCAGACAGAAGCCCAGAAGCCTTACAGAAGTGCGGCAAGGGCGCTCAAACAGACAAGTTATAGGTGAGCAGAAAATGCTTAAATATCGCATATCCTCTTATTTATAACTATGCAAAACGCCAGCAAATTACAGCTCCTCTCTGCCTTGCTTAAAGAAGGAAACGAGGAAAAAGCGCAGGAAACTCTAGACGAAATATTAATCACAAGGAAGAAAATAAACGGAGATAGTGAGATAAATCACACCTTAAAGATATACATTGCTGGCCCATATACACCTAAAAACGCAAGCATGCATGACGCAGCGAAGATTGCGCATGAAAACACTGTAAATGCAATAAATTTTGGCATTGAAGTAATAGAGAAGGGACATTTGCCATATATACCCCATCTTTCGCACTTCATGCACTTATACGGCAAAAAAACGCTATCCTATAGATATTATACTGAAGCAGATATTGAATGGCTGCATAACTGCGATGCCATACTTTATTACGGAAACAAAATAGGACTGTCAAAGGGAGCTGACAACGAGCTTAAAATAGCTATAGACAGTGGAAAGATGGTGTTTTTCTCCGTCAATGAAATACCAACGTGCAGGGATTCTGCGAAAAGATACGGACTTTAATTTAAGTATGAATGGACAAAAAGAGATAGTGGAATTCTTTGAATCAAGAGGATTGCTAATAAATTTCATTGAAACGGAAAAAAGCACGGCAAGCTCGCAGGAAGCGGCTTCGGTCATAGGCTGTAGAATCGACGAAATAGCGAAATCAATAGTATTCGATGTTGAAGGGAAAGCCGCATTGATCCTTTTAGAAGGAGACAAAAAAGTGGACATAGAAAAGCTGGAAAAGGCGCTTGGCTCTAAGGTAAAAAAGGCAGACCCCTCGTTTATTGTACAAAAAACCGGCTTTGAAGCGGGAGGCGTCGCTCCGGTAGTCAAAGAAAACATGCAGATATTCATAGATAAGGGAGTTATGAAACATGAATTTGTATGGATATCTGCAGGATCCAGAACCGCGGTAATTAAGCTGGATACGAAAGGACTGGACAAAGCATTAAACGCAGAGATTATTTCGATTTCCTGCTGAACAGGGAAAAAATTAAAAGGGAAAACGCGAATAATATAAACGCAGTGTCTACGTATAGATTTAGCGGCTGGTAATAATTACTCAGGTTATAGTATTGACCGATACTTACCAGGAAGTTAGCCTCATCCGATATAAGGCCGACGCCGAAGCCGAAGACGAATGCAGTGATGGACATTGCCCTGTTATCCCTTCTCAACTTCTCGTCAAGCGCGAAAAACACCAAGCCGCTTACGATTACAAGGATTATGCCAAGGAATATGTGGTGGAATTTTATCCCGTCATAGCCGAGCCCCAGGTTTCCGCCGAAATAGACGTAAATCCTTGCTATCAATATAGCTAATGCTATCCCGAAAAGGAGATAAAAAGAGGGCTGTCCCAATATTCTTCTGCTCACATTTTTAGCCATAAATTTAATATTATTAATATTAACAACTGCTATTTATAAAGAGTACGGGCCGGTGGTCTAATGGCATGACGTCACGTTCGCATCGTGAAGGCTCCGAGTTCAAATCTCGGCCGGTCCACGTATACAAACTTGCAAGAAAGTGGTGTCAAAAGGTATTTTGACTACAAAAATACCCTTTGATGGTTGCCTTTTCCCCATATGATTTTATTTGTAAAGAATAGGGAAATGGCTGAGACCACCACTATTGAAAAGGTCGATATGATTGAAAAATCAGTCCTTCCAAAAGCAAGCAGGTATTTCGATATAACGCTTATTACGAATATGTCGAACGCCACTACTGCGAGT
>JAKBRA010000039.1 GCA_021834945.1 Nanobdellota archaeon
AACGCTAAAAATGCATCTGAGAAATACATACCAAATGTTATAATGAAAGCTAATAATAAGATATTAGCTGCGTTTATTAGAGGTTATTTCCTTGGAGATGGAAGTTTTTACGGCGGAAGCGTAGAGTTTTCAACCACAAGCAAAAAATTGCAGATTCAGCTTTCTTATACATTAACTAGATTAGGGATAATTAACTCTATGCATTCTGAAAAAGTTAAAGGATACAACGATAAAAATAGGGTCTACATAAGGAATTTGAAGGAATTGAAAAAATTCTACCAAAACATAAATGAGGGCCATCAAAAATATGAAAAAATTAATAGAATAATTAATTACATAAAATCTAAGGACAGATCCTACACTTCTACAGACTTAATGCCTCTAAACAGTAATTACATAGAGATAACAAACTACACGAGTGGAAATGAGAATTTTACTGTGGATAGCTTTAACAAATTCTTAAGCGCTATTTCAAATCCAAATAGTGAGGGTACTTTAGAACTACAGAATCTCATAGAAATTCAAAAAATGTTAGATTATGTGTACTTCGACAAAATAACAGAGATTGAGGAAACAAAAGGACCGTTTGATGTATATGATGTTGTAACTCCTGAATTTGGCAGCAACTTCATTGGAGGTAACGGTGCGATACTTCTGCATAACACTGTAATCCAACACCAGCTTGCGAAATGGTCCGATGCTGATGTAATAGTTTACGTAGGCTGTGGTGAAAGAGGAAATGAGATGACAGAGATACTTACTACGTTTCCAGAATTAAAAGACCCTAAAAGCGGAAAACCTTTAATGGACAGAACAATACTTATAGCAAATACTTCAAACATGCCTGTGGCCGCAAGGGAAGCAAGCATTTACACAGGTATAACGCTTGCAGAATATTACAGAGACATGGGTTATAGTGTAGCCGTAATGGCTGACAGTACATCTAGATGGGCCGAGGCATTAAGAGAACTTTCTGGAAGACTGGAAGAAATGCCTGGAGAGGAAGGATATCCTGCATACCTTGGAAGAAGGATAGGTGAATTCTATGAAAGAGCAGGAAGGGCAAGGATACTAAGCGGAAAAATAGGCGCAGCAACTTTAATAGGAGCAGTTTCTCCGCCTGGCGGTGATATCTCTGAGCCCGTTTCCCAAAATACTCTCAGAGTTACCAGAGTCTTTTGGGCGCTGGATGCATCACTTGCCAACGCAAGACATTTTCCATCAATTAACTGGCTTAACAGTTACTCACTGTATACAGACGAACTAGACCAATGGTACAGGAAAAACATCGCACAGGACTGGCCAGAACTCAGGGACAAATCGATGGCTACACTGCAGAAAGAAGCAGAAATAAATGAAATCGTACAGCTCGTTGGTTATGATGCACTTCCAGAATCAGACAAACTTATACTAGACATTGCAAGAATGTTAAGAGAAGATTACCTTCAGCAAAATGCCTTCGATGAAACTGATACTTATGCATCAGTAAGTAAACAGTATAAGATGCTAAAAGTTATAAACGAAGTATTCAATGCTGAGAAAGTCGCACTTGAGAGAAACATTCCAATTGAAAAACTGCAATCGGTACAGATAAAACCGAAAATAGCAAGGCTAAGATACACGAAAGAAGAAGAAATTGATGATAAATTAAAGGAAATAGAAAGAGACATAGAAGAAATAAAAAAGATAAGCATGGAGAAATAACATGGAAGAAATAGAATACAAAACAATTGAAAAGGTAACTAACGTTTTGCTCTTTGTAAAGGACGTAAAGAATGCAGGTTACAATGAGCAGGTTGAAATAGAGCTTGAAAACGGCAAAAAAGTAAGCGGTCAAGTTCTTGCGACAAATGAAGATGTAACTATAATACAGGTATTCGGTGAAACCACCGGAATGAACACACAGACTACAAAAGTCAGGTTTAAGGGAACTACTTTCAAAATGCCAGTAAGTATGGATATGGTTGGCAGAGTATTCGACGGATTGGGTAGACCAAGAGACGGCGGTATACCTATTTTCAGCGATGAGAAGATGGACATAAACGGTAGCCCAATAAATCCTTACGCAAGGGAAGAACCTTCAGAGTTTGTACAAACAGGAATATCATCAATAGATTGCATGAACACGCTAGTAAGAGGTCAAAAACTTCCAATATTTTCAGGTTCTGGTCTTGCGCATAATAAGCTTGCTGCGCAGATAGTAAAACAGGCAAGGATACTTGCAGAAAAACAGAATTTCTATGTAATTTTTGGAGGGATAGGAATAAACAGCGAAGATGCAAACTTTTTCATAAACGAATTCCAAAACAGTGGCGCACTTGAAAGATCGGTGATATTTCTTAACCTTGCTGCAGAACCTTCAATGGAGAGAGTCATTCTTCCAAGGCTTGCATTAACGGCTGCAGAATACCTGGCATACGAAAAAAATGCGCATGTAATTGTTATACTTACGGACATGACAAATTACGCAGAAGCCCTACGTGAAATCTCTGCAGCAAGAGACGAAGTGCCCGGAAGAAGAGGTTACCCTGGATACATGTACACAGATCTTGCAAGCCTTTTTGAAAGAGCCGGAAAAGTAAAGGGAAAAGAGGGATCAATAACGCAGCTGCCGATACTTACAATGCCAAGCGATGATATAACACATCCAATACCAGACTTAACTGGTTACATCACAGAAGGGCAGATAGTACTGAGCAGAGCATTGGACAAAAGCGGAATTTACCCAGGGGTTGATGTACTCCTTTCATTGTCAAGGCTTATGAACCAAGGAATCGGAAAGGATTCAACAAGAGAAGACCACAGAAACGTTTCGGATCAGTTGTATGCAGCATATGCGAAAGGAAAAGAACTTAGAAGTCTAACAGAGATAGTCGGTGAAGACGCATTGAGCAAAATAGACAAGCAGTATCTGCATTTTGCCGAAGAATTTGAGAATAAGTTTATAAGACAAGGCTTCAATGAAGACAGGAGTATAAATGAAACTTTGAACCTTGGTTGGGAACTATTAAGTAGCATAGACAAAAGCGAGATGAAAAGAATAAAACCTGAATTTATAGAAAAATACGGCAAATGGAAACAGTAAGAGTAACAAGAAGGGAACTGATCGAAACAAAGAGAAAGATAAAGACTGCAGACAGAGGTTTGCAACTTTTGAAGATGAAAAGATCCTCTCTTATATTGGAATTTTTTGAGCTGGCAAAACAAGTACAAAGCATGAAAACCGACCTTAAAAAATTTATGGACAGAAGCAGAGAAAGTATAGAAATAGCAGAGGCCTTAAGTGGCAGAATAACTATAGAAAGAGTAGCGCAGGAGCAGAGTGAAAAGCTTGCTAGCCTGAAGGCAAGAAATGTCATGGGTTTACTGATACCAAATATAAATATGAACGAGACTATTGATGTTCTTAGCAAAAGCGACAGCCTGACAATACCGACTCCTGTTTACGATGCGAAAAATATGTACTCTTCATTTCTTTCAATGCTCATAGAAATCGCTGAAAAAGAAACTGCAATGAGAAATCTTCTGAACGAGATATACAAATTGAACAGAAGAACAAATTCAATAGAGAATGTAATAATACCAAGATGGAAAGCCAAAATAAAATACATAAAACAAAGTTTAGATGATATGGAAAGAGATAGGTTAGTATCGATTAAATTCATAAAAAGGTTACATAGCTAATGGAATCGCTTGAAACTCTGCAGAGAATAAGGGAAATAGAGGATTTGTCTGCAAAGAAAATAGAACAGGCGCAGGATAAAGCAAGCAAATTGATAGAGGAAACGGAAAAACGAAACGAGGAAAAGATAAAAAAAGCTGAGAAAGAAGCGCGTGAAACAATCAACAATGCAATAGAGAAAGTAGAGAAGGAAACTGAAAAGATTAGAGAAGAAGCACTAAAGGAAGCAAATCAAAAAGCAGTTACTATAAAACCGCTTGACGAGAAGGAAATGCTTAATATCTTTGAAGAAGTCTTGAAGGAGGAATTTAAACTATAATGTTTCTGCCAAGTAAAATAGAAAAGATAAGGTTGATACTGCCTAAAATGTATTATGATGAGACCATTACCTTACTTGGAGAGCTTGGATTCCTGCAGATAGAGATACTGGAAAATGAAAGCAAAAAAATCCTAAAGGACTTCAAAGAAATTGAATTCGACAAGATAAACAAGTACGGCCAGAAAATAAGAAGCTTGGAGAATAGTCTGATAAAACAGAAAATTATAAATAGGAACATAAAAAGTCTTAAGCAGGTTTTCCATGAAGCAGACAAAATAAAGATATACCAAGAAGTAAATGAAATAAAAAAGGAAGAAGAAAAGATAAATGCAAGCATTAAAGAAAGCGATTCTATGATAAATATTGTAAACATGATGAAAGATTTTAAACATGATTTTAAGATATTAAGCGGTACAAGGATAGACTCTTTTCTGATGCAGAAAAGTAAGGATAACAATTCTTTTATTTCATTGGTAAAAAAAGAAATCGACTGCGAATGTATAGAACTTGAAAGCGCTTACATATTTACAATAGAAAAGCACAACAAGGAAAAGCTTGCAAACTTAGCAAACAAAGAGGAGATAAACCTGATAAAAATACCTGAAATGCGGGGCAAAATTGAGGAGATAACAGAAATAGAACAGACCAATATAAAGAAGGATAAAGAAAGACTTTTGGGACTGAACAAAAAGCTTGAGAAGCTGTCAAAGAAATATTATGGACTTGTAGCTAATCTTAAAGAATATCTTGACATAGAGATAAAAAAGACTTCGATAATCCCAAAAATAGGCTCAACAGATTACATGACAGTAATTGAAGGATGGATAGAAAGCAAAAAAATACCAGTACTTGAGGAGAACCTAAATAAATTAACTAGAGAGCAGTCCGTTCTGGAAAAAATAAAGACCAAAGAAGAACCTCCGACAAAGATGGAGAATCCAGTTTCTTTTAAACTCTATGAATTCTTTATAAAATTCTATTCCATACCAAAAAGCAGCGAGATTGATCCGACAATATTTTTTGGTATAGCTTTTCCAATATTCTTTGGATTGATGGTTGGAGACGCAGGTTATGGCGCAACTTTCCTGTTACTTAGCTTCTGGCTTATCCATAGAATAAAACATCCTCCTAAAACAAGCCATATACCCAGAAAACTTGCAAAATTTGTTAAGACAATA
>JAKBRA010000040.1 GCA_021834945.1 Nanobdellota archaeon
AGATTTACTGATAAAGGCAGGTATGGAAAGAGACGAAGCAAAGAAGATAGCTGCTATATATGGAGAAAACATGCTAGTAGACGGTACCAGGGGAATAATACACATCGGTGAAGTAATAGAGATGTGCATAGAAGCTTTCAATGAAGTTATGAAGGAAGGGCCACAGGCGAGAGAAGAAGTACGTGGGGTAAAAATTGTATTAACTGATATGGTTTTGCACGAGGATGCAATTCATCGTGGCCCTGCACAGGTTATACCTGCTGTAAGGGATGCAATAAAGGACGCTGTTTTGCAAGCAAACCCGATATTATTGGAGCCAATACAGATAATCAGAGTTGACTTGCCGATGGCAAACCTCAGCAACGTTAGCGCTTTGATACAGTCTAAAAGGAGTATAATTGACAACGTAAAAGATGACGGAAGCAAAGCGGTAATAACCGCAGAAATGCCCGTATCTTCTACCTTCAACTTCACAAATGAGCTTAGATCTGCTACTGAAGGCAGGGGCTCCTGGTCTTTAGCTGGAGAAACATTTAGAAGATTGCCAAGAGACATATACCCAACTGTTGTGAAACAGATAAGAGACAGAAAGGGATTACCTCCATTGCAGTAATGCCTTTCTGTATATTCATTGATTTCAACTTGTTCTAATGCAGCTGCGCTGTCACTAATTTTTATACCCCTATCAAAATAAAAATTCTCCAGAAATTGTTAAAAGCAAAAATGATTAACTTGTTGCGTTTACAGTATAGAAAGCGCTAGCTCCATTTGTTCCCTGCAGGTAAAGGTCATACTGAGTACCCGGAACGAGTTCCAACGCCAATAAACCATTACCAAGATTTATCTCCCCTGAAAAGTTAAGGGTTACAGAACTGCCTGCCTTTAAGCTGTAACCGAAATTGGCTGGGAGAGAGAAGTTGCTGTTCTCTCTAACATTGTTTGAAAGGCCAGAATAACCGTAATTAACGCTTACATCTGTGCTGTTTATCCTTTGGACGTTTGCTGGGCTTATGTTTATTGGCATATTAAACAATGAAAAACCTGAGAAAGGAAGGAAAAGAGTTGCATTCGAGGAAATGAAGAAGTTTATTGACCTACCAGCAACTATCCTATTTAGAATGTTAACCCTGTTTTCATTTGCTATCAGATTCTGGTGCATTTCTGTTTCCATTGCATTAAACTGTGATTCTGCCCTTGATTTTATGTTACCAAACCTGTTTCTTATGCTATTACCAATAGAAATGTTGTAACCACCAACTCCCAAACTGGCGTTTATACTGCTCAGATTTGCAGCCAGCGACTTGTTTAAATTTCCAATTATGGAAGGCATTTCAGATTTAATGACTGAAACCTGATTTTGTAGCTTCGCTCTGTATCCCTTTATTGTTTGTATTGTATTTCTTGATAGATTTGCACTGAAATTGAACATTGAAAGCTTAAAGCCATTTACCATTTTTAGCCTTAAATGCTGAAGAACAACGCTTTCATTTGAATTGTCTTTTACTGTCACCGATATCTTTGTGATATTTCCGATTTGCTGAAGGCTTGCAGCTGTTATCGTTACATTAGGCCTTTCAAAGAACAATGACCTGTTTATATTTGCAGGTATGTGCTCTACTGCACCGACTGCCTTATTTGTCAAGCCAGTTGATGACAATGCTAATAATGAAGGAATCAACATATACTGCGTTGAATTTGCAGTATAAACCGTTACTACTGCTGGTGTAAAGTCTAGTATCAGGCTTGATGAGCTGTTTATCTTGTTGAAGTTTGCAGGTATATTTGCTGTAACTACTGGACTTGGAACCTCTACAGTATAGGTAGTTCCATTTATAGTTATATTCGCAGAAACCACTGCAAATGCTATTGACTTAATCATTGAATTTAAAGGAAGGTTTGCAGAAGCCAGTACCTTTGAGCTATTAACCAAAGAAAGAAGGTTTATGCTGCCGGATGAATTTACACTTGCATAGTTAGCTGATCCGTTTGCAGTGAAGTAAAGTATTTTAAAAGACGAATAGGAAATGTACAAGCTAGTTGTGTTTGCAGGCACTTCTGCTGGGTCTGTAATCGCTATTGGTACCGCAGTAGTGCTTGTACTAGTTACATTGCTTACCGCCTTTGAAACTACACTTGGATGATAAATCAGAACTGCTGCTATCACTAAAACGACAATTATAACAGCAACTATCGGAATTCCTTTGTTCATATAGGAGATAACAAATTAGTTATATATAAATGTTATCCGCTAATAAAGCTTGATATGGAATGCGTATTCTGCAGTGAAACCACATTGAATATAGAAAAATTCTACGAAGATGAGAACTTTGTAGCTATATATAACATTAGACCGGTAGTCAAAGGCCACTGCCTTGTGATACCGAAAAGGCACATTGAAAGCATGCTCGAATTGAATGAAAGAGAAAGGATGGACTTTATTTCCTTTTCAAACAAGGCCATATTTATAGCGCTAAAATACGCAAATGCAAATGACCTTGATTTCCTTCTGCAAAAAGGAGAAAACGCAGGACAGAGCATAAAGCACTTGCATTTCCATATTATGCCTAGGAAAAAAAACGACAGCCTTGGAGTAAACAAGGACAAATTCTTCCAGTCCTTTGCCGAAAAGGAAAACACTGTAAAGACGTTGACAAACGATGAAATGAAAGCAGTCGTAAATGATTTGAGAAGCATAGCAGAAAATCACAGAATACAGATAAATGAGCTATAAGATTTCAGTAAATTGATAGATGTTTTCCCACCACACTTTATAAACTATAAAAACATATAACCAATAAAATTAATAAAGCATGATGAAAAATTACATTGTAATACCAACATACAAGGAAGTTGATAATTTGAGAGAGTTACTGCCAATTCTTACTAGGTATAACGTAATAATAGTGGATGACAATTCACTTGACGGGACTGAAAAGCTCTGTAAAAAATACAAAAACGTAAAGCTTATAGTGAGGAAAGGCAAAAGAGGTTTGGCATCTGCGGTTATAGATGGTGTATTATCAATAAAAGAGAAGGATGCAAAAGTTGTTGTCATGGATGCAGATTTCCAGCATGACCCTAAAAAACTACCGGATTTCTTTAATGCATTGGATAAAAACGGCTTTGTCTGCGGCGCAAGAAACAGACTAAACATGCCCTTTTACAGAAAAATAATCTCCAAAACGGCAAAGGGTCTGGCAAAGATACTGGTGCCTGAAACTAATGCAGTAAGTGACCCTATGTCAGGCTACTTTGGCTTCAGGTTAAATGCCGTAAACCTTGATAAAGT
Organism: Nanobdellota archaeon; assembly: GCA_021834945.1. The sequence goes on from JAKBRA010000040.1 coordinate 3,290, forward strand.
AAAACCAATAGGCTACAAGATCATGCTTGAATTCATCGTTAACCTAAAGCCGAATGAAAGCATAAAAGAGGTGAAATATGACTTTAGGGAAAGAAAATTCGGAAGCTCAAAGCTCGGCTTTAAAGTAATAATTGATTACATAAAGCAGGTTTTAAGATTAAACAACTACAGGGTTTTGATTTTTGCGCTTGTGGGACTTTCCGGCGTATTGGTCAATGAAGGAATTGCATTTTTGCTGCATCCTTATCTGCCGCTGTACCTGGTGTTTTTAGTTTCTGCTGAATCGTCAGTGCTTACAAACTTTATGCTCAACCACAATTTCACATTCCATAGGAGGGTAAAGTTTACGAAGGCGCTACCAAGATACAACCTTATAGCACTTGCAGGCCTTTTGATAAACGTAGGAGTAGCTTTATATCTTTCTATGTTCATAGAGTATTTACTAGCAAACTTTTTCGGAATTTTGATAGCGTTTATTTTCAATTATTCACTTTCCGAAACAGTAGCATGGAGCAACATTACAAATTATCATGAAAAAAACTAAAAGTCACAGCAAGTTTGATATAAAGACAATAGGCAAGTACTACTCCATATTTTCAGATTTCATATACAAAAACAGAAAGTGGGTGATTCTATCTCTCTTTATAGCGCTTTCCGTTTTCTTCTCTCTTGAATTTTATTACATAAGGATATGGGATTACCTTGTCAGGATAATGGATGCACAGTTCTTTTTCCATGGTGGCACGTATTTTGAGATACCCCGTGCCATACTTGAAAGCGTTATAATAGGTTTATACGGCTTTGTGATGGGCCCGCTTGCAATATACGGCTTCATAATAACTGCTACTGTGATATTCTTTCTTGCGGTTTACGACTTCTCAAAGGCCTTCAAGCTGAAAATGCTTCTTGTTTTGCTGATACTCATGAACCCCTACATAATATTCTACACCATGCAGGCAGGCTCTGAGCTAATGGTTTTTTCCTTCCTGATACTTTTCGTTGCAGAAGTAAAAAGAGGCAGGGCATTCTATGCCGGCCTTTTCTTCGTCCTTGCTTTCATTTCAAAGTACTATGCAATCTTCTTCATAATTCTTGCTTTGTTCCTTATAAACAAGGACATTAGAAAGAGCCTGGAGAAGATACTTGTTTTTATCGGTTCCAGCTTACTTTTTATCTCTCCGTACTTAGCTTACAATCTCATATTCTTCCATAACTTCATATACAGTTTTGCTTCATCGGTAAAGGAAAATGCCGGCGGAGGGCTCATTCCTGCTTTGCCTTCAAATTTCCTTTACCTAATGTTGGAATTTGCATTTCTTGCTGCAGTTATTGCCATTGTTGTGATAAGGAGCTTGCTTTTTAAAACGAAAGAAAGAACGCATTGGCTCAGTTTCAAAAACAATGGGCTAATGCTTTTAGTTGTTGCATTTCTGATAGGAGCTTATATATTCGGAACTAGTGCCCACAGCTTGGGCGGTGGCTACAGATTTATATTGGGTGCAGTAATTTTCTCAACGCTTATTGTGAGCCTTGTCCTAAACAAAAGGGATACTGGTTGGATGTTTGCACTGGCAGTAATAGGCATAATATTTGCGATTTTCATATTAATGTCGTTTGCTGACGACGGGCATATAAACAAGGTTGAGATGCAAACTGCAATATCTTTATTTAAATCCGTATACAACACAACAAACTGCACAGTCCAATCTAACCAATGGGTGGAGCTAAACTACTACGGCTTAAGCGCCACGTATCCGCTTTACAATGCATCTGCAAGCACACAGTACCCAATACTGAATTTCGGACCTGTTAACACAACCTATCCGTTGATAAAAGAAGAGGATAACTTCTACCTTTATGGGTACAGCACAT
>JAKBRA010000041.1 GCA_021834945.1 Nanobdellota archaeon
ATACCAATGCCTTTATTTTTGATATGCTCATAATAAACAATCCATATAAACCCTGCAATATCTTTACCTTTCTTTGCGATTAAGACTTTGCTGCCTTAATTAAAATAGGAGGGATCGGCAGTAGATTTAAAGAAACCTTGTTTTTCATCTCCTTTGTATAGTTTTCTGTACAATTCAGTAATACCCTTTGTATCCTTCTTATTTGCTGTTTTTATCTCCAGTTTCACAAACTCATAAGGAAGTTTTATAATTTAAATATTTCAAGGTTTTATTTGCCTTTTTTGTTTACTTTGCTTAGGTGTCCGGTATTTTACCTAATTTCAGTGTTAGACAAAATGAAAGGCTTAAATAGCTCTTATAATCTACTTTAATTATGATAAAAAGAACACTGCAAATTATATTGTCAAAACTTGCAGACGATCAGTTACTGGAACCGGCAAATTACGAAAAGGGAGATTATCTAAGTAAGGAGGATATAGATAAGGGTTATTCAATAGCTTCATCGGTTTTTGGCAGTAGTAATCTGCTTTTAATAGGCGGAGCGGCATTACAGAATTATTATCCTTTACATAAATCTAAAGACATAGATATTATAGTCAATGGAGAGGTTGAAGCAAAGAAGAATTTATTGTACGATAAAGGCTTTAAAGGCATTAAAAATGAAGGCCCGAAACCATTATTTGACGCAAATATATACTCTTCTTATTTAGATTTGGGAGAGAAAAAGATAAGGGTAGAGTTTTACTCAAGCAAAGGCCTGCTTGATAGCGATGAAAGTTTTGATAACCTTAAGAAAAAAGCGCTTTACAGGGAATACAATGGAGAAAAAATTTATTTTGTTGATCCTGTAAATCTTTGCAAGCTAAAATACAATGCTTGGAGGAACAGGCTGGTGAATGGCAGAGCAGACAAGGATATAATAGACCTAAAAAAAGCAGATCTTTTGGGTTACGTTGATAAAAACAATCAATACTACCAAAAGATAGCCAAGGCTTATCATCAAGGTATAACAGGCAGATTTAAATCTGTTTTAAGCGATGCGGTGCATGTATTACACCAGGAATACTTAAAAAGACACAATTCTTAAACTTTCCGGCGGTTATAAATTTTTGTTATAATCTGAAATTATTGGATTAAGCCTCTTAAACTTAAGACTTGAAAAAATTTAAAAAACAGCATTTTTTGCGTTCTTTAATCTCTTTCGTTAGCGAAAAATAAATGCTTAAAAATATTCATCTGCCAGTATTTACTGTTCTTTCTATCTCCTTCTCAATGTAATTATCTTTTTCTAGGGGTTTTAAACCTTCAAGTTTTCTAAGTAAGTTAAGCCTTTCAAGTGCCTTCTTTTCCAAAGAAGAATGTATCTTTTTGTGTTTTCTTTTGCGGTAGTTCTTGCTGTGCTCTAAAAGATCTTTTCTTTCTATATGCAGTAGTTCATGCATTATAATGCTTGTAACAACCTCTTTTCTCAGATTTTCATCGTTTATCCTTGCTAAATTTTCATTTATCCTTATATAAAACTCGTTGTTTTTTATCCTGCGGTTTATCCTTACGCTTTCTTTTCCAAAAAATCCTGCTGTTTTCCGCTTTCTTATGGTTTCTATCTCAGCGTTTACTCTGCCAGCTATCCCCTTTGGAAGTGAACCATACCCGATATTTATGTAAGTTCCCCTGAAAGGCTTGGAAACCTTTAAACATTCATTTAATAGCTCCTTGCATTCTATGTTGCCGCTTATTTCCATGTACTTCTTTATTAGACAACTTTAATATTTATTTCAGCATACGACTTTTTTAAAATATTTTATTAAATAGTTTATTACTTAAAGTACAGGTCACCTCTGTCCTTTCCTGCCTGGCCATAGTACCTGAATGTAAAATCAAGGTTTTTGTTTCCTATATTTTTACCGTGTATATTCAATTTTTTCCAAGTTTTTACAACTTCTTTTACGGTTTTTCCTTCTATCTCTAAGATTGGTTTTATTAATGGCCAGTAAACTATATCTATCTCTACGTTTTTATAAAGCCATTTTTCAACTTTATTTTCCTGGTATGTCGGCTTTATCTTAAGCGCCTTTTCGAATATTTTGGCAGATTTCCTGAAATCTCCAGCTTCTGTTTCTATTTCTTCAGTATTTCTTAGGCCATTTCCCTTTCTGTATTTATATGTGATTGTAGTTATTTTACCGTCTGCCCTTACCCTTATAAATTCGTCTATCTCCTTTATCTTAGTTAAAGAAAATACATATCTCCTGTAAAAGAATTTTCCGGCCTTTTTAGCGCCAATTTTTAATAGTTTATCTCTTACTTCCCTTTCATTTATGTCGATTATCTTAGTCTCTATTTCCCTCATATTTTAATAATTCATTAGAGGTATTTATTAACTAAGTTATGCCTTTGGATTCGATAAAATTATAAATATAGATTCTTTTGGAAACAGGGCTAGAGACTTGCACCTTAAGAATTCCTTATGCGCATTGCTTGCATACTTTAATGGAGATTTTTGCCTTGCCTTTTCCTTTTCTGTTATCCCTTCTTTCAGTTTTACAAATTCAAAAATGGACCAAAGTAATCTGTCAAAACACCTTATTTTTTCGTATTCTCCCAGCTCAGCTAAACTTTCTTTTCCGGAGTGTTTTAGGTACTCTAAAAGGAAAAGCTTTCTTTTTCGGCCGTTTAGATTTAATCTTTCCAATGCAGTAGCGATTTCAAACTGCGGCTCAGAAAGCCTGACGCTTTCCCAGTCTATGAGTTTCAGGCCGTTTTCAGTCCGCAGTAGATTATCCTTGCTTATATCTCCATGTATTACAGACAATTTTTGCCTTTTCAGCCTTATGCGTTCTATCTTTTGATACGCTTCCATTAAATCTGCTTTGAAATGCCTGTTTACATATTTAAAACCGGTATCAGTTATCCTGTCAACTCTTTTTTTAATGTATTCTTTGTTATAGTCTTTAACCGGTTCACTTCTTAATCCAGTTACATAGTGTATATTATGCAGCTCTGCAAGAAGAAGGGCAAGCGATTTTAAGTCTTTTTCAGTCATTCTTGTTACTGGTTTACCGGGAACATAATCGGATATGACAAAGGGTTTACTTAGAACTTTGCAGGAGGCGTCTTTGTAATAGATCTTTGGAGCGATACCCAGTTTTTCTATGCTTTTTATTCCGTTAAATTCTATGTTTATACGGGCTGCTCCCCAACTGTTTTTGCCTCTGTCGTCTTTTCTTACTGAAGTTAGTCTCAGCAGGAATTTCCTGCCATTTATTGTAAGAAGATAATTGTAATGCGTTTCTCCAGATTTTATTGCCTTCACACTTTGTATCCTGATTGGTCCGCTTAAGCCCAGTTGTCTGCTTTTTATTCCGTTAACTGCCTTTTTTATACGAAAAATACTTTCAGCCATATATGATAAGATTAATTATCATACAAAGCTTAATAACATATTTAAAAGGCATAGTAAATTAAAATTTCTGTAGACCTATCAGCTTTTCCGCATTTTCATGAAGTATATCCTCCTTTTCCGGTTCAGATATCCCTGCTTTTTTTATCTTAAGCAGTTCTATCTCCTGGTCAGAGAAGGGATAATCCGAGCCGAATATTATTTTCTTTGAGGTTATCTCCCTTACCCTTCTTTCTATTATGAACGGAGAGGATACCACAGACGTGTCTACATATGCATTTTCAAATTCATTTATTTTTGAAAAGAAAGCATCGGAGTCGTTTGCAAAATGGGCAAATACAAAGTTTATTTTAGGATAAAGCCCTGCTAATTCTAGTACTCTTTCTGGATCGGTGTTCATATTGTTTTCTTTCCTTGAATGGATTATTACCGGTTTTCTGCTTTTTTCTATTGCTTCAAATATCGTTTCCAGGCCTTTATCAAGAGGGTCAAAGTTTTCTCCCCTTGGATGCAATTTGAAGCCGTAAAATTTTCCTTGCAGCTCTTCAAATTCCTCCTTCTTAACAGTTTTTGGGTTAAACCTAAGAAAAGGAATGAAGAAATTACCTGCATTTTTCATCGTTTCCAGGTTCTTTTCCATTAATTTCTGGTACGATTCCTGAGTGCTTGGAAAGATAATTGCTCTGTCTATTCCGTTTTGCCGCATTTTTTCCTGTATTTCATCAAAGGTTGACTTATCAAAGCTTACACCGGAATGAGTGTGAAAGTCTATTATCATAAATTTATACCCCCATTTTCTTTTGGTTTATCTCGTTTATATCGATTCAAATTAAATGTTAAGTAATATCCATCGCCTTTTTCAAGGTCAAGCTTGCGATACTCTTCGTTTATGAATTCCTCTTTACATGTTTGGAACTTTTCTGTAAGCTTCCGCCCAAATACTCCAGGGATTAGTTGTCTATTGACAGAATAATTAATTCTATACATATCTAGCTCATTCCTTATTGTGAATTCAACTAATGGATTTTGAGTTCTGGTAGTTATTGTGTTAAAACCCCGTCCAAGTGCTTCTTCTATCCTTGTTTTTACAAGTTCACTGTATAACTTCCTGCCCTGAAACTTGCTTGAAACGACAGCAGCAGAAAAGTAAGCGTGCCTATTTTCATCATTTTCAGTGTGGGAATACTTTGAGCCTGCGAAGCCGATGGCTTTATTGTCTTTGTACAATACTAGGAAAAGATCGTTGTCCTTTATATGGTCCATAACCTCTGATTCTTTCATTCCATTCTGAAATGTTTTTACCGTAAAATCCACGATTTCATCCAGTATTTTTTTGCCTAGTTTTGCCGGGTCTTCACTTTTAAGTCTGAAGGTTTCTTTGCCACCGACAGATACTATCATCAAAGATTCCTAGTTTATACTTTCTTCCGCTATTTTCCATTTTCTGCCTCCCTTTTGTTTTTTATAACGGAAAGTATTACCCTTCCGTTGATTGTGAGTTCCGCATTTTTGCCTTTACTAAAGTCTATCAAGCCGAGTTTTCTAAGCGATCTTGCATTTAATT
>JAKBRA010000008.1 GCA_021834945.1 Nanobdellota archaeon
GGGTATAGGTTACAGGAGGGCACTTGTAAACAAGATTGCACCTACTATTATATTCAAATGCAGGAAATAAGCTATAATAAAAATTAAATACTGTAGCCCTCTTATAAAAAGGATGATAACAATACTTAACAAGCAATACTCTGATGAAAGCAATCTTAATACCTTGAATCCAATTGTGAGAAAATGGTTTATTTCAAGGTTTAAAGAGTTGACTCCCCCGCAGAAGTTCTCTTTTAATGTAATAAAAAATAGAAAAAATGTGCTGATAACTGCACCGACTGGGAGCGGGAAAACTCTCTCCGCCTTTATACCTATAATAAACAAATTAGTGGATCTTTCAATTGACGATAAACTAAACGATGAAATAAAGTGCCTTTATATCTCCCCATTAAGAGCACTGAACAACGATATCTACAAAAACATTATTTTACCAATTGAGGATCTGTACAAAAGTTTGGAATTAATCGATAAAAAGAAAGTAACTATAGGCGTTAGGACTGGCGACACTCCGCAAAACGAACGTAGGAAACAATTTGTTCACCCGCCAAACATATTCGTTACCACACCAGAATCCCTTGCAATAATGTTGAATTCCCCAAAATTCATACAGAAATTTGCCAATTTAGAGTATGTAATAGTTGATGAGTTGCATGAGCTTGCAAACAGTAAAAGAGGTTCGCACCTTACCGTTTCCCTAGAAAGATTATCAGACTCAATAAAGCATGATTTTATAAGGATAGGTTTAAGTGCTACGATATATCCTTTGGATAAGGCAGCAAGCTTTCTTGTAGGCACAAAAAGAAGCTGTGTTGTAGTGGATGCGTCGTGGAGCAAGAAAATAAACGCAAAAGTTATATCTCCAGTTAAAGATCTTATATATTCAAATGAATCTGAAATAGATGGGTCAATGTATAAGATAATTAATAATATAATAAAAAAGAACAGAACTACACTTATATTTACAAACACAAGAAGCGGCACGGAAAGACTGGTTTTTAACCTTAAAAGAAGGTTCGGCTATACTGACGAGGAGGTATCTGCGCACCATGGCTCTCTTTCTAAGGATGAAAGGTTTTCAGTTGAAGAAAAATTAAAGAATGGAAAACTGAAATGTGTGGTTTCCTCAACTAGTTTGGAACTGGGAATAGATATAGGCAGCATAGATAACGTTATACAGATAAACTCTCCAAAAAGCATAACAAGAGCACTGCAAAGGATAGGGAGAAGCGGGCATGGTTTTAAGGACACAGCAAATGGCGATTTGATAATAAATAACAGAGATGACTTAGTAGAATGTACTGTCATGCTTTACGATGGATTAAGAAGAAAATTGGATTCGTTCACAATGCCTGAAAGTCCGTTGGATGTACTAGCCCAGCATATAGTGGGAATGGGCCTAAACAAAATATGGGACATTGACGAAGCATATTCGTTGATAAAGAATGCTTACCCATTTAGAAGTCTAGATAAAAAAGATTTTATTGGGCTTATAAAATACCTTGCAGGAGAGTACGTTCCATTGCGTGAAAGGTCCGTTTATGGAAAAATCTGGTTTGATAGCAGCTCAAACAAGTTCGGGAAAAGGGGAAGACTTACCAGACTTATATATTATACAAATATAGGAACCATACCTGATGAAGTTGCAATAAATGTTTATATCTTGGGTACAAAGAAAAAAATAGGCAATATAGAAGAGGAGTTCCTCGAAAAACTGAAAAAAGGGGATGTTTTTGTATTGGGCGGGAAAGTCTATAAATTCCAAAGGTCCAGTGCTGCGGACTGTTTTGTTTTGCCAGCAATTGGAGAAAAACCGAATATCCCGCCATGGTTTTCTGAGCAGCTTCCACTAAGCTATGAGCTGGCACTGGACATAGGCAAATTTAGAAGGGAGTTTTCATCAATTATAAGCAGGCTTCCAAGGGAAAGATTTGTTTATAAAAACCAGAAAAATATGCCGGAAAAAGTAAGTAAGTACCTTGCTTCAATGCCTGCTGATAAAAATTCAATAGCTTCAATATATGAGTACATAAAAGAGCAGGTGTATTTCACAAATAAAGTGCCGTCTGATAAGCTTATTCTAATAGAAAGAACAAGATACAATGAAAAAGAGTACACAATATTCCACTCTTTATTTGGCAGGAAGGTCAATGATGCGTTATCAAGGGTTTTTGCATTTATTTTAAGCGATAGACTAGCAGAGGCAGTCGGTTTGATGATAAATGACAATGGGTTTGCATTGGTTTCAAATGAAAGAATTAATAGCGCTGTTATTAAAAGTGTTATAGACTCGGCTTCTAAATCAGATATACAGAAAATAATAACAGAGAACATAAAAAGAACAGAGATATTAAGAAGGAGGTTTAGGCATGCGGCAGCCAGAGGCCTTATGATACTTAGGAATTACAAAGGGCATAGAATAAGAGTAGAAAGACAGCAGATAAACGCACAGGCTTTATTGAGAATAGTAAGTGAGATGGATGAGAACTTTCCAATATTAAAAGAAGCTTACAGGGAAATAGAGGAGGATATAATGGATATAGGAAATGCCTCTAATATATTAAAAGCGATAAAAAACAAGAAGATAAAGTATTCAATAATAGATACCTCTGTACCTTCTCCTTTTTCGCATAGCCTTATAACAATTGGAGAAAGTGATGTAGTTTCAATAAAAAACAAGAAAGAATATATTAGACTATTACACAAATTAGTATTGGAAAAAATAGAGGGGAATCAAAATGCAAATAAATGAATCGATAGAGCTTTTAGAAGGCATGCCGATTGCTTATATCCGGCCTCTTAACTCACTTATAATATCAGATGCTCATTTAGGTTATGAAGGCCAGATGTCAGCAGCCGGGACATTGATACCAAGCAGAAACCTGCAGTTTATAGAGGATATAATAAGAAAAGCTGCAATGGCTACAGGAGCAGACAGACTTATAGTAACCGGGGATTTAAAGAACGATTTTTCAGACTTAAAGTACTATGAAAAAAAGGAAGTGGGGGAACTTATAGAGTTCTGCAAAAGTCTATCCATAAAACTGCTTTTGATAAAGGGAAACCATGACAATTACCTTGACAGGATAAAAAACAGTTATGATGTGGAAATAATAAAGGATTATCTGCTTGAGAAAAGCTTTTACATTGCACACGGGGATGAACTTCCAAAATGTGAAGCCGAAACCTATATAATTGGCCATGAACATCCAAGTATAATAATATATAGATACATTGGAAAAGGCGAGAAAATGAAGGCCTTTCTTTATGGTAATACAAAAGATGGAAAAAAGTTGCTGGTTTTGCCTGCTTGCAGCATATTTGCGCCGGGTAGCAACATAAATGAGGAAAAAAAGGAAGATATTCTCTCTCCTTTTTTAAAAGAAATGTGCGATGTTAATGAGTTAAATGCAATCTGTATATCAGATGGAGAAAACCTAAATTTTGGAAAAATAAAGGACTTGAGGGATATAGTAGTCTAATCATTAATAATCAGGCGATATACACTTAGATTTCGATGTCTTGAATGCGGAGAAACAAATTCGAATGGCATTTTTTTATTGTTATTTTTCATTACTTGGTAATTAATGTCCTTTTTTTTAAATAAGGATATAAAATCTGTAAGGTCTATACTTAAATCGGGATCATAATTTTCATTTGTTCTTATAACATAGGTTTTCCTCCCTTTTGGGACGCCATCAGAGCATATAAGATATCCTCCTTTTTTCACTGCTAGATTTGTTACTCTTATCCCGCTGGAAACAAGTATCTGCAAGTCAAGGTCTTTTTTTCCTTGCCGGTATAATATACCAGAATCTGCGCATATCTCTAAGCCTATTTTAAGTTTTTTCCATTCAAAGGCATTAGCTATAGAATAATCTCTACCGATAAGTTCATAAGTCCCATCATTAAAAAAAGAGGTTCCTCCATCGCTCGCTTTTATCGTTGAAAATATCACATTTCCGTCATAAATTACGGGCAGAAAGTTGTACATTTTCATGTTTTTTGTGTATATTACTGCCGTTCCTGCTATAGTAAGTTCGTTTGTTCCTTTTGTTGCGTTTTTCAGTCTGTAAAACACTTCTTCCAATTCCTTATAAGAATAGGCGGTTTCGAGATTAGACTGGTTATCCATAAGACTCCATTCCGGCCCGATTATTATATCCAAATCTAATTGCCGCGCCTTTTCAAGTACATCTAGTGTTTTTTCCAGGCTAGAATAACGTGGTTTGTTTGTATTTATGTCTATTACTCCTACCGTTAATAGCTTTGACATATTTAATTTAGAATTTAGCCACTATTAATACATTTAGTATTACTTATGTTTCTGAATAGAGTATGTTTATCAAAGGTGAGCGGGAAAACCACCCTCTTTAGAGGCGGGATGAAAGCGAACAAAAAATGGAAAACATAAATAGCAGAAGAGGTAGAATAACAATATGTTGACAGCATACAAATTCAGGTTGTACCCAAATGATGAACAGAAAGAAATGTTCTCCAAATACTTCGGCTGCACTAGAATAGTGCGGAATAAAGCATTGGAGTTGAGAGAAAGCTATTACAAAGAGCATAAAAACGATAAGCAAAAGAAGGGATTAAACTATGAGAAAGCTTAGGCCTCCGATAGGAGCTGAAAGCCCACTCTCTTTAGAGGCGGGAGGATGTCACCATTAATTATGTCAGACAAAATAATAGTAATAGGTGCGGGTGCAACAGGTTCTTTCATTACACACGATTTGGCTAGCCGCGGATTTGATGTTACAGTTATAGAAAAAGGCAATATTATTGGAGGAACAAGCGGAAAATTCCATGGAATGCTTCACAGCGGAGCAAGATATGCGATGAATGATGTTAAGGCCGCCCAAGAAAGTATAATAGATAATAAAGTTATTTCAGAGATAGCTTCATTCTGTATAGAAAATACCGGCGGTTTATTTGTAGCTTTGAATGATCAAGATCTTTCTTTTCAAAGCAAATTCGAAAATGGATGCAAACAGTCTAATATCCCCATAGAGTCTATAAATGTAGAATCTGCTCTTAAAGAGGAGCCTTTTCTTAACAATTCAGTAAAAGCAGTTTATAGAGTACCTGATAAGGTAATAAACTCATTTAGATTTATAACAAGTTTATTGCTGACTGCAAAAAGGGAGTCGGCAAAGATTATTTTAAATACGGAAGTGGTGGATTTCATAAAGGAAGGAAATAACATAAAAGGCGTTAAAATAAAAAACAACAATACCGGGGAAACCAGCGAATTAAAAGCAGATTTGGTTGTAAATGCAAGTGGGGCATGGGCATCAAAACTTATAGACGAAAAATTGGGAATAAAAAGCATAGAGATGATACTTTCAGCAGGCACAATGGCAGTCATAAACAGAAGGTTCACAAAACACATAATAAATAGGCTTAGGGAGCCATCAGATGGCGATATAGTTGTGCCATTTTTCAATGATTCGATTATAGGAACCACGGCCTTTATTGTTGATGATCCGCAGAAATTTGACATCGACAAAGAGGATATAAGCTTTCTACAGAAAGCCGGCAGCGAAATGTTGCCTATTCTCGCAAATTATCCGGTTTCTAGGCACTATGCGGGTGTAAGACCGTTAATAGCTGTAGGAGAAAACGATGACAGTAGAAAAGCAAGCAGAGATTTCAAGATATTCGATCATTCCGTTACAGATAATGTCAATGGAATGATAAGCATAGTTGGTGGCAAATTGAGCACTGCAAGGATAATGGCAAAGGAAATAGGCGATTTTATAGGAAATAAACTAGGCAATAAAACCGAATCAAAGACTGATAAGATAAAGCTTTACTGGCCACAGGTGAACAGCGAAAACATCGATGAAATGGCAAAGTCTTTGTCATTGGACAAAAACTTTCTTTCTGAGATGTTAAACGAATCAGCGGGCAAAACATATTCTGACATGTATTCGAATGCAATGGATTTATTGTATTCAAGGAGGTTATTTAAATGATATGGAAATTAAAGGGAATTTTACAGTAAATTATAACATTGAAAAGGTTTGGGATATAATCGCAGATGCAAATAAATTTTCGAAATGTCTGCCTAATATCGTTTCTACAGAAGTGAATGGAGATAATTTTCAACTGCAGTTCAAGGCAGATGCAAAAAAATATACCTCAAGGTTCCTTGGTGCCAGTTATCTTTCGAATCTTAACATTAAGTTTTCTGCGCAATTAAAAGAAAAACAGGAAAACAAGCATATACTAATACAAGGAGAAGGCTCTACTATAGGTTTGAGGTTTTCTCTTGCTATCTACATCGATACAATTGCACAGGACTCTTCTACTAAAATAGACTGGAAGGCTGAAATAGAGCTTGGCAGGATGGCAAAACTTTTTGGAGAGGATGTTATAAATCAGGCGGTAACAGATATAGTAAATCAGACAATAGATAACCTAAAGAATATTCTTAAATAATTTTAATTAGTAGTATCATTTATATATTTAGGACCTTTGAATATCAATATACCTTATGAAATCCCCAGTAAATGTAAAAGATTTAGACATAAATATCAATGTTAAAAACGAAAATTTAATACTTTCAGTTTTGGTAATAAGCGTATTGATGGCCTCAATAGACTCGACAATAGTTCTGCTTGCTTTTCCGGCAATAACCCAGGCTCTTCATTCAAACCTTTCAACAATAATCTGGGTTATTCTGATATATCTTCTTGTTACAGCAGTTGCTGCTACCCAGCTTGGCAGGATAGGAGATATCTTTGGAAGATCAAGAATTTTTAATTCAGGCATAGCAATATTTACAATCTTCTCATTTATGTGCGGTATCGCTCCAACAGATATCACCTTAATAATATTCAGAGGTTTTCAGGCTGTCGGCGGTGCGATGATGACTGCCAACAGCGGAGCAATAATAGCCGATACATTTAGAAGGGAAAGACTTGGAAAAGCGTACGGATTTACAGGAATGGGCTGGAATGTTGGCGCTATGTTAGGTATAGTGCTTGGAGGTATAATAACTACTTTTATAGGGTATAGATACATTTTTTTCATTAACGTTCCTATAGGAATAATTCTTTTAGCTTTCGCTATTAAATACATAAAAGACAATAAAAGAGAAAATGAAAAACTTGATATAATCGGAATGAGTTTTTTGGGCATATCTCTTTCAATGATACTGTATGCCGGTGTAAGAATAGCCTCCGTTGGATTAAATTACATAAATGTTTCCATTCTTGTAGCAGGTTTCATACTGATAATACCTTTCTATTTCAGGGAAAAGATCTTTGTAAATCCAGTGGTAAAGTTATCAATGTTCAAGAACAAAGTGTTTAAGAATTCCGTTTTAGCTTCAATGTTTCAGGGCCTTGGATTTATGGGTGTAGCATTTATGCTTATAATGTATCTTCAGGGCGTTAGAGGATTGACTCCATTTTATGCTTCATTGCTTCTTTTACCAGGTTACATATTAAGTGGTGTGCTTTCTCCTTTTATGGGGAGGTACTCTGATAAATATGGTGCAAGGCTTCTTGCAACTCTTGGCCTTGTAATAATGATATTGGGGATAACTGTCTATTTCGCATTGACTGCAACCTCAAGCGTATACATAGTCCTTATAGGCTCTGCAATAACAGGCTTTGGAGGATCAATGTTCTGGCCTGCTAATAACAGTGCAGTAATGAAAAGCAGCGAAGCTGGCAGATTTGGCACAGCTTCCGGTGTTTTAAGGTTATTTGGTAGTATGGGTATAATGGGAAGTTTTATAATAGTGATAGTTACCGCAACTTTAGTTATTCCAAGATACCTTGCATTCGAGATATTTGTAGGAACCTCTAGATTAATAGGAGGTATAACCCGGGGCTTCATAACAGGAATGCAGTTCTCTTTTGTATTTCTTATAATAATGCTTGTAATAGCAGCTCTCCTTTCTCTTACAAGGGGAAATGAAAATATGATGAAGACTATCAGGAAAGATTAAATAGATCTGCGCATAGTAAAAAAGAGAGCAAAGAAAACAACCGCTTCTATCACTACTACAAAAAATATAGAAAACAATGAAGGGTCGTTTTGGAACTTATTTGGAAAAGCAAGAAAAATTATTATAAATGCGGTTACAAACGAAGCGATTCCAGCAAAAAAAGCATAAAAAGTATCCTCCTTCCTTATCATACTGCTTTAGAATGTTCGTGTTCTTCCCTTAATTTCTTAAATATTTCATCATTTAAGCTGTCGGAATAATAGTACTTTTCAGTTGCTTTTTCAATTAACCTCTCCGGATTTTCTTTGTATACCAAAAGCTGTAGGATATGATTCTTGACCGTCTCTATTTGCATGTCCTTTATTTTCTGCGTATCTAATTTATATTCAAACTTTCCGGTGTTTATCTTTCCCGTTAAGTTTATGTATGCTATTGCCGTGTCTATATATTTTTCGTCTATATTTTTTGCTATTGCGAAAAGTCTACGGTAAAGGGCAAGCTGTCTTCTGTGTTTTGATCCCTTATCATCGGACCTGTCGGTCTTGAAGTCTATTATCAGAAATTTGTCTTTTTCTTTGTTAAAGAATACTGCATCCAGCTTTGCAGATACCTTTAAATCAATTTTTATGTCGGGAAATACCGCTTGAAGTGGAATTTCCAACGTTTTTTCAGCGTTTATCTCCACGGCATTGTATTTTATTTTTATTTCTTCCAGAATACTTATTATGTTCCGGAGAATTTTTTTCTGTGTTTCGTCTAATTCCTCTTCTTTTAAGGTATGTTTAAAGTAGTCCTCTGCCATCTTATGTGCCATTAAACCAAATTTTGTGCTTTCTGTTACTTCGCTTACTCCCAAAACTTTTGTTTTTATAAAGTTTAATGGATCCGATATTGCGTCAAGTAGTGAAAAGGAGATGCTTTTAAGCTGGCTAAAATAGTTGTTTATCCGCTTTACCATCCATTTATCATTCTCTTCAAGTAATGTCTTTGCCGCATTATATTCCTTATTGACAAAAAGAGAATATGCTTCAGAGTATTTTTTCTTAAAAGGAGCGGGCTCGTCTTCCATTTCTGTGATGTTTTTTTCAATTAACCCTTCAATATAGTAATCTTCGGTAAGTGCGGCCGGAGTAACAACAAAAAGGTTTTCCTTTGCTCGTGTAAATGCGACAAAATCTACTCTTATGCTTTCCTCTGACAATTCCTCTTTGACATCTATTTCCTTTGTCTGTTTGATTATAGAGTTAGTTACTAAATCAATGAAACTCATTCTATTGCTTTGTTTTTTTGGAACATATATAACATTCTCAAATTCTAATCCCTTTGCCTTATGGACGGTTGTAAGTACAAGATTTTCCTGTTTATCATTTGATTCATAACTGTCTTCTGCCGTGTAAAGATATACAAGCATATCTAAAAAGTTAGGTAGCTCAGTGCTGTCTATGTACTGATTTATATTTTCAAGAATTGCTGCCGCACTTATATAATAATCGTTGTCCAAGGCTACTGATATCGGCAGTATGGTCTCATTGAAAAGTTTGTTTATATTAAATATATTAAGCTCTGCAGAGGCTTTTCTATCAAAAAAGGGCTTTGCAAGTCCTTTTATATCGTTCATGTTTATCTCTTTTTTCCTGCGTTTCTCCTCAATTTCAAATGCTCTCTTAAGTGAAACGCCTGAAAACGGTGTGAATAGCGCCTTTAAAATGTCCTTTTCATCGGCATTGAATATCCCTTTTAAATAATTAATTACGGAGTTCTTTGCTCTTGTTGAGACAGAAGCGCTTGCAGTTGTCGCATATTTTATATTCTTTGAGTCCAAGATACGAGAAATACCTATTATCTGTTCATTAGTTCTGGTTATTATCGCTGTATTTTTTCCCTGCGAGACAAGGTCCATAGCAAGCTTTACAGCTATATTATCTGTGTTGTTTCCTATAAGCTGTTTTACTTTTCCGCCCGGACCTTTATTGCTTTTAAAGTTGCTTAATTCTTCCTCATAACTTTTATCCTTTGTTTTATTGAGGAAATACCGCTTTGAATAATCAAGGATTTCGCTGTAACTTCTATAATTAAGTCCTTTTGTTAATTGCTCTAAATTGCTTAGTTTTTGAAATTCAATGAAATTTTTTAAGCTACCTCCCTGAAAACCGAATATTGATTGTTTTCTGTCTCCTACAAGAAATAAGTAATCCCCTAAAAGCCTTGCTATTTCTGCTTCTACCTCGTTTAGATCCTGTAATTCATCTACCAAAACATATTTGTAATGTTTTTTCAGAGGGTCATATTCTTGCAAGAACCTTTTCAAAAGATCATTGTAATCGA
This sequence comes from Nanobdellota archaeon, assembly GCA_021834945.1. The sequence continues at coordinate 10,289 of JAKBRA010000008.1, forward strand.
TTTTTGTAGGTCCTTTTTCTCGTTCATAGTCCTTGAAAGCCGTTATGAAATAATCAAGAAAAGCCAGAATTTCTTCTACTGTTACACTGTTCATGTTTTCTAAAAAAGACTTGTTTATGAGCTCTTCTTTGGTCATTTTTATGTTTATTTCATCAGGAGTTATCCCAAAGCTTTTTATGTACCTTATCGCATTCTCTACTTTTGGAACTAATTCCTGTATAACATAATCTCTGTCATAATTGAATGCATTGTTGTTTTCAAAGCTCTTAAATATTGAAAATCTTATGAAGTTGTTGCTAACAAGTTCGTACTCTTTTTCCTGCTCTGAAAAGTATGAATTGCAGAAGCTGTGAAATGTAGATATTGTAATGCCATTTATCCTTGAAATCTCTAGATTGCTTTCCTTTAGTTTTTGACTTATTTTTTCAAACATTTCATCAACTGCCTTATTTGTAAAAGTTAGACATAATATTTCATTTTCACTAACACCGTCTTTTATAAGTTCTATTACTCTATCAGCTAATGAAGTTGTCTTTCCTGTGCCAGGATTTGCTTTTATGAGTATGTTTTTAGTTAGGTCCATTCTAATAATTGTAAATCTTATTATAAAAATATTAATTGCGGGGGTTTGAATAGTGGATTTATATTCTTTTTTTGTGGAAAAGTTTATATAAATAAACTGCCATTTTAAAAAATGGAAAGAAAAGTTTATACTGAAATTAAGGAAATACTAAATCCGGAGCATACCGCATTAATAGTGTGGGATGTACAGAAAATGTTAGTAAATAATATATACAATAAGGAAGAATTTCTTAAGAATATGGGTAAGCTGATAGATGCGGCGAGAATCAAAGGAATTCCAATATTCTTTACAAGGATTACCCCATTGCCAAAGGAATTTGAATCTCCTGTTAGAAAATATTCTTCAAGTAAGATAAAGTTTAACATGTCGCAATTACCTAAAGAAATGTTTGATCTAGCAATTGAACCTAAAGACAATGACACAGTAATAAACAAAAACACTGCAAGCATATTTATAGGCACAAATTTTGAGCTGATGTGCAGAAATGCAGGGATTGAAAGTTTAGTAATAGGAGGTATAGCCACTGAAATAGGTGTGGAATCTACTGCTAGAGATGCAGTAAATCGGGGATTTTATGTAGTTGTAGATTCTGATGCCTCTTCTTCCAGTGACAAAGAAGCTAATGAAAGATCCATACAAAACATGAAAAAGCTTTTTGATGTTTTACCAACCGATGATATAGTAAAGGCACTTTGATGGCTTTAAAGAAAGATAAAGACAGAATAACAAGGGATATAGAGAGAAATTACAAAGTTCTAGGCTTAATAAACGATTTTATGATAGGTATTGAATTTCTAATGGGCAGCATAGAATTCCTGCCGGGTCACTTGACCACAATAGGGGTTTACCTTTTTATTTTAGGTAGTTTTCAGATACTTTTAGTTCCTACAATAAGGATCTCAAAGGATATGCACTTAAAGCTTAAACCGAAAAACCATAAATAGAATAAACAATTTAAATTGACATGGAAGCTAAAGAATTTAACAAAACAAACAAAAAGCTTTCTATTATAGGAGTTGGTACTTGGCAGCTTAGCAGTAACAGGGAAGACAATATAACGGCAATAAAATATGCAATAGACAATGGAGTAAATTTCATAGATACCGCAGAAATGTACAATACTGAGGATATCGTCGGAGAGGCAATAGAAGGCTACGAAAGAGAAAAACTTTTTATTGCAAGCAAGGTATGGCCAACACATTTCAAATACGAAGCTGTAATAAAGGCATGCGAAGCGAGCTTAAAGAAAATAGGAACAGACTATCTGGATCTATATCAGTTACACTGGCCTAATAAATCAGTTCCAATAAAAGAAACGATGCAGGCTATGGAAAAACTGATAGAGGATGGAAAGATAAAGAATATAGGAATAAGCAATTTTTCGCTTGATGAAATGAAAGAAGCTCAGTCAGTTATGTCAAAATATGAAATGGCATCCAATCAAGTAGAGTACAGCATAGTAACAAGAGACATAGAAAATACTGGAGTATTCGATTACTGTAAAGAAAATGGCATTGCAGTGATAGCGTACAGCCCTCTTTCTCATGGGAAGATATTCAATAACAATGAATTACTTGCTGATATTAGTAAAATATCAGATAAATATGGTAAAACGCCTGCACAGGTTGCTTTAAGCTGGCTTGTGCATAGAGATAACACGTTTCCGATACCAAAAGCCAGCAATCCAGCGCACATGAAGGAGGACATTGAAGCAGTAGGAATAAAACTTGATAAGGGTGATATCGATTTTCTTTCAAGTCTGGAAAGCAAGTACTATACTGAACCTATAGCAAAGCAGCATAAAAAGAATGAGGATAAGGTAAACAACTATAATTTCAAGGAAGAGAAGATAAACTAAATGCATTAAAACACGGAAATCAATAATTTATATGGCATGCAATACTTTGGATCTTTTAAATGTGCTTGGAAAGAAGTGGGATGCGACAGTATTAGAGGAAATAAACAAAAATGACGGTGTAAACTTTGATAAACTTCTTTCATTAAACCCAAAAATATACCCAAAAACACTTAGTACAGCGTTGAATGATCTAATAAAAAGAGGAATCATAAAAAAAATAATATCCTATAATAATAACATGAAAAGAAGTGAATACCGCATGACAGAAACGGGCAAATCGCTTATTTCTGCATTTGAATCGTTTAAAACTGTCAACTGCAATAGCTCTGAAAACATTAAGGAATGTAGAGAATGCGAGAACGGGCCAAATGGTAATAACCAAGAAGTTAGTAATTATATAAAAATATAAAACGCCTTTCTAGAATAAAGCAGCCAAGCTATTGTTTTACTGCTAAACTATTTATAGCGAATAATTGATTATTTAATAGGTATGGATAAGGGTAAAAAACATAATGACTCATTTTTTAGTCCTTTAATCGATTTAATGCATGACCAATACATAAAATATGTACCTTCTTACGGCAATAGTTTCTTTTTCACGATAGGCATATACCTTTTAGAGCTATTTGTGATATTAGCAATTACCGGCATGATAATGCTGATTTTTGGTCCTTACTGGTGGGATACTACTGCAATTGGTACTTTCTTCCGCAGTTTGCATCTATGGGCAGCAGAAGCATTCGTAACATTGATGTTTATACATATTTTTGTTAATTTTTCAACTTCCGCATTTAAAAAGAAAAAGCTTGTTTGGATGATTGGTAGTGCGCTTCTTCTTTTAGTTCTACTTGAATTTGCATTCGGTATAGGGGTCCAGGGAGGACTGCTTTCACAATGGAATGACAAGGCAGGTGCGGATCTATGGAACGGTTTTGGATTAGGGTTTTGGGTAAATCCTTTAAATCAGGGAGCTGTTTTAGGCTGGCACGTGGCTATAATTCCAATATTATTACTCTTGCTTATCTTTATGCATTATTCTCTAGTGAAAAAAGACGGATTAAGTGTACCTTATAGAAAAGATATACCATATAAAATGGTAAAAGCAGACCATAAAAAAATGTACAGACGAATGATATATATATTTATAATAATATTAGCATTTGCATTTTTATTCAGTTCACCGTATATAGCGCCGTTGACAATTAGTCAGGCAGCAAACTCTAATCCTTCCGGCGTTGCAACTACTCTATTGCAGGAATTCAACTTTTCATCAGGGACCGCTACCTACCTTGATACTATAGATCCGTACACATTCAGCACTAGAGCGGTTTACTTTACAGTTCCTTACTCTGCTTATGTAAGCTTTGAAAACAAGAGCAATGAACTTTCCGTGTTTTTCAATGGAAGTTCTTCGCAGCAAAAGCAACAGTTTATCCAGGCTTATAATTACTTCAGTAATAACGGCTCAATTTCAAATGCAATGACTTCACAAAATCCTCTAATAGTTGCAACTGCTAGCCTAACTAAAATGGCAGAATTAGGGCAATATCAATTAGTAGTACAAAATGAAAGTTCTAGTGGACTGGATGAAACGTATGTATTAAGATTTCTGTATGACACCGGGGCATTGACAACTGCGGCAACGCATTATGGCTTAAGGACTGCACAATGGGGCATGTTGAAAGTTGGTGCGCCCCCTTGGTCCATAGAGTATTGGCTTATACCTTACGATGCTCTGGAAATAGCAACCTCTAATATCTCTTGGTGGAATGACCTTGAAAATGGTTTAGTAGCCATAATAATATTTTTTATACTAATGCTGTTTCCGTTTATTCCATATCTGAATGAATTGCCTGACAAGTTAAAAATGTACAAACTGTTTTGGAATAAATACACAAACCCGGAAATGCGGAAGAAAAAGTAGGAAGTTATAACCAGATATATAGCAAGGATTTATAAATGAAGAAATACTATATTATTCATGGGATTCGTAGACGAATTGGCACTAGAATTATTTTTTGTTGCATTTATTGGATTTCTCACAGATTATGCTGTGATTGCTGTTTACAGGGACTATAAAGCAAGATACGTCAATAAATCAAACTCAAAATTAAGTATAGAATCCCATTTGCAAGGTTCAATATTCATGTTTGCAGCACTGGCAGTATTCATTCTCGTAATGGGCTTTTATGGAGAAGTAACCTGGAATTTACCTGGTGCATATGATTTACTGTTTTATGATCCGTTTATAATGATGGGTATACTTACTCTTGGATTTGTATTAACGGTCAAATACAATCAGAAACTGCAGTATGTAGGACTTATTGCACTATTTATGGGTTTAGTAATTATAGAATACGGCATATCAGGTTATAATCTTGGATATACCAGCTCTCCAATAGCACTTCTTGGGCTTTACACTGCTTTTGGCATCGCAGGAATATTTGCTTATCCTACTACATTAGTAATGGATAAATATAGAGAGAATGGTAGCAATAAACCATTAAATAAAAGCTGGATAATTTATATAGTACTATTTTTAATCTTCTTAACCCTTGGCTCAATACTTGCAGCTTACATTGGTGCTGTAGCGATTCCTGCTCACCTTGCAGCTCCTCCTTAATTGATTAGTTTTAGGTTATAGAGAAGCAAAACTATTAATAATATTTATTTTCTAATAAAGAAAATGAAAATAGAGATGCTTCTTGGAGCAATGAAAAACATTGAAACGGCTAATAACGGAAACCCCTATGGGGTAATAACGAATATTTACAATGCTAAGGACAACGGAATAGATATATTGGTGGGGCCGGAATGGAGCCTTACTTCTAAATCCGGCATATACTCTAGAAAACTTATTACAAAAAATAAGGCAAAGGATGCAATTAAACTCCTGTTTAACGTTTCGGATTACAATGAATATGCTCCAAGAGATGCCAGAAAAATACTTGAAGAAAAAATTGATGATGAATCAGTATTTGAAGAAGTTCCGGATATACCCTACTCAAAAAGAGAGTATGAAAGAGTGTTAAAAGATCTTAAAATTGCAAGCAAAGGCTCGGATATGCTCATTTTTCCTGGAACCGCAATGTTTTATGATAAGAATATGACACTTTACAACGTAATGCCTATATTAAGAAACGGAAAGGTAATTAAAAGTATTTACAAGTTCAATGATGGACTTAGTTCAAGATTTAATTTACGAGGAGCATTGCGCTTATATCCTTCTGAAACAAATTATGAAGAATATAAAAAAGAAGAATATTCTTTATCTTACAGCAAGAATCCAATAATAAACTTCAACGGCATAAAAACTTCAGTTGAGATATGTGCTGATGCAGGCATATTAAAGAGATATGGTATAACTAATTTGGATCTACAGATTTTGTCCTCATGTGGAAATTCCTCTACAGATAATGCTATAACTCGTAAAGGATATGTAGTAGCTGTAGATGGCTTTAGAGATGTAAACATAAGGGTTTCAGGTAAAGGCCTATTTAAGCAAAGGCCGATAGAAAAATCAGAGGATATGTACTTATTTAATTTAGAGTTTGAGCTATAGATGTTTATCTTAGCTTTTCTTTTCATGTTTGTGTTGGGATAATACTTTGAAGTAAATAAATCCTCCGACGGTTTGAAGAATCCCTCCAAACAGAACTGGAAAAGGAAGAGAAATATCCATCAAGTAACCAGATAAACCGGAACTGGTCTGTGCCAGTCTATTTGCCAGGCCCATCACGCTGGAGGCAGTACCATAATCCTGGGAATTAACACCATGCATATTTACTGCACTCCTGGAAGGTGAGCCAAAACCTGCTATAAATGAACGTAGAGTAAAGAAAAAAGATGAAAGAATAAACAGCGGGGAAAATGCTATTATTATAAGCATTACTCCCTGCAATGCCCTGGTATACGAAGCAGTGAAAAGCGTAGAAAACCTGGGCGAATATGCTTTCTTCGATGCTGCAAATGCTGCAATTGCAGTGGCTGCATATGAAATAGTATATATTATACCAATAAGACTGCTGTTTACGCCAAAACGCAGTTCAAACCACAAAGGAAGGAGAGGAACTGCCATCCCTAATCCAAAACCATTGAATGAATTTGCAAGAATAACCTTAATAGAGTAATGTATGCTTCTAATTTTCATAACCTTAGTAGTCTTCTTAGGTCTTTTTACCTCCGCAACAAACAGCAATGCAACCAGGGAAATAAGAACCATAAAAGCTGAAAATCCAAATAATACCCTAAAACTGCCTATTATCCCAACGGAATTAATGAAGAAAGCCTTAAAATAAAGCATCAGGCTGCCGAATATTGCAAACGTAGAACCAATATAGGTTGTATCAGCAAGCTTTTTAACCCTTTCGTTATTATTCTTCCAATTGCTTACTATCAATGCCGTAGATCCCGGTGAAAAAGTCCCACGCATGCCGCCTGCAGCACCTGCTATTCCTCCTATTATTGCAGCTATAACTATTGCAAAGAAATTTGCTGAAACAGTAAGCAGTATCAAAGCCATAAGGGGGAAAACTTCTCCAATTATAAGCGATTTCTTATACCCTATTCGGTCACCTAATGCCCCAAGAAGAACTGACAAAATGGCATTGAATGCCATTATAACAAAATATATGACACCGATGGATATTATGTTATAATGAAGTGTAAATAAGTACAATGGCAAAGACAAGGTGACAAATATAAGGGCTACACTTCTAGATGCTCTAGATATTAGAAAGAACTTGAAAGTTCTTTCTTCTTTGCTGATATTCTTCATTCATTTATTATAAAAGTACGCCGTATATATTCTTTTACCCCTAAAATCTATTAGTTTTATACATGTTTCATCAGTATACAGAAAAGCTGTAATGGTAAGTAGCAACAAGTATATTTAAAAAAGCAACTATACCTTTTTGATTTAGGAAAAGTTAAGAATGGCTTTATCCGGGAAGTTTTTAGTGATGAAAATAATATCGCCTCTACGATATTAACAAAGATTTATAAACATTTAATGCATGATTAAAAAATGGAAAGAATAACAATAGCAGCAATTGCTGGAAGTCTTAGAAAGGACTCATTCAACAGAGCAATAATAAACACAGCTAAGAAATATGCACCTGAAAACGTAGAGATAGAGATACTTGACTTAAATGGTATACCTTTATTTAATCAGGATGAAGAAAAGGAAATACCTGAAAGCGTAAAGGTATTCAAGGAAAAAATAAAGAATTCAGACGCAGTATTGATAGCTACGCCGGAATATAATAGGTCTATACCAGGAGTTCTAAAAAATGCAATAGACTGGGCCTCCAGACCATACGGTGACAATTCATTTGATGACAAAGCAGTTGCAACGATAGGCGCAAGCGGCGGTGCCATAATAGGAACTGCAGTAGCACAGTATCATCTAAGACAGATATTCTCATTTCTTAATGCGCATCCTCTTGAAAGACCACAGGTTTTCATAGGCGGTGCTGGTGACAAGATTGAAAATGGTTTGTTTGTTGATGATGATACGATAACATTAATAAAGGATCTTGTACAAAAACTCGCAGAATGGGCCATAAGGTTGAAAAAATAGAGGTTTATCAGCCAGTCTTTACTTTGGATAATTCACATTTTAGGCTATAAACCTGATGTATGGGCATAAAAAGAAAAAGTAAAGAATAAAGTCCCTTTACTGCTCTTTTTTGATAATCCTGCCAATATAGATACTCCTTTGAAAAGCCGTCTAAAAACTGCTTAAAGCCCGTTTTATTTGAATAGTTGTAGTATGCGGCTGACAGTATCAGCAGAGATATATCCCAATACTTATATCTTTTCTTGTCGGTTTTGATTGCCTGTTCCGAATCTATTACATATGCTCCTTCGGAATTACAAATAAAATTATCTAGCTTCGAATCTCCGAGAGAATATCCTTCTTTGTGTATATTCGAAAACAATTTACCTAGCTTTGACCCATCACGGTAATCAACTTGTCCATCAATATATTCACGATTTAGCTCTTTATTATAAAGATCGAAAGAGTAAACTTTTGGCTTCTTTATATTGCTATTGAAATTAAGGAACTCAAGTTCTCTTTCAAGTCTGCTTTTTGGCAATGCAGCAAACGGGTAAAAAAACTGGAATACCGGAAATAAAAGCCACTTATAAGAATTAAAGCTATTGTACTTTTTTCTTATTATCTTACGACCTTGTTCTTCTTGGATAGATACTTGGCTTAAGACCATTAAATTTAAAGGATATAATGTATTTAACCTTTAATTCTTCGTTTCCCGTTCAAAGAGCAAAAGGTAATGGTATTTTAATTCCTTCTCTTTTACTAATTTTAAACCGATACTTTGCATGTCGTTTATAACTTTATCCTTGCTTAATCTTATACTAACGGGGGGGCCGAACATTGTGTCTTGCGGCTTAAAATCAAGTATAGCTATATACTTCTTTGCCATTTTGTTTATATTTTTCAAGGTGTTACTACAGCATTCATTTACAAGATCATGATAAACGTTTGACATGAAGACTAAATCAAATGAGCCAGAAGAGTAATCGCAGATATCTGCTCTTATAGTTTTTATGCCTGCTTTTTCAAGCTCATCGAAGTATATATTATTAAGATCCAAAACGGTAACATTGTTGGTTTTTTTCAGCATTTTCTTACTGAAGAAACCATCTCTACCCCCTATATCTATAATACTGTATCCCGTTTTAATGTCAAGAAAATCAACTATATCCTCATCGTTTAATCCACTCATCTCCCTAATTTTATCCATCATAGAATATTTTTTAAGTGATATAAATATTTAAATTATACGTTGTTAAATATGTTTCATTGCAGTATAGATAACATTAAATATATCCAAGACTATTTGATATAAAATGAACGAAGAACCTAATGATCCAGCTGATAAAACGGATAAAGGAAGCGTATATACAGATAGTGCTATAAAAATTGCTTCAGTAAAAAATCAAAATAATAAAGAAGAGCTTAATCACAACAAAAATGTACTTCCTTCTGATGATAACATACCAAATAATTCCAGCAGTGAAATCAAGATTAATAAATATATAGTGCTTGCAGTAGTTGTTATAATAATTCTTCTTATAATTGCATATCTTCTTTATCATTATAACATATTAGGTATAAGACTCTTTGTAAGACGTACTCTTGGTTTAAGCATGCCTATCTCTAATACTAATAATACCACAAATTCGGCCCTGAATACATTAATCTCAAGTAATTTTGCGGGGATTAGCCAACTAATTCTATCATCAAAAGCAGCAAATGCAGAAGGACTTGACTCATCTTCTTTTGAAAGCTACTCTCTTTTTAGTACGGGAGATATCACAACGGCAATTAAAAACGGCTCTTCACCAGAGGGGTTAACGGGTATGCTCGTTTTACTAGGAGAATTGAAAACTAATGAAACCCTTAGTTATTATTATCATATTTTGTCCAGTTCCAAAAAAATTTATAATATAACTATTGGTGGGATATCTGGGATTGAGGCGGTGGAAAATACTACTCCTCCCGCAAATACCTCTCTTTCCGAATCATATGGCTCATTTAATTTGACAGGTTATAGGTGTAATATCTCTGGATTTAATGCGTTTCTTCAGAGTAAATTGAATCAAACTGTTAAAATAACAAATGCTTCAATATATTCAATTTCCAACATGACTCCAAAAAACAGCACGGTATTCAACTCTTCTGTAGCGAGTATAAAGCCAAATGAAACTTTTAATGTTCTTTTTCCTGAGGAGAAATGCAACTCAAGTACATACGAAACTGATTTTACAGTAGGAACTAACTATAGCATAAGCAAACTTAAAGGGTTTGTAGCCTTCGTAAAGTTTTCTCCTTATCTAGTTAAGACAAATCAATCAGAGGTAATAACGGTTCTTGCTGTAAACAAATCCAATCTTTATGAGATATCCGCTCTTTCTGATGGAAATAACTACGTAAATGAACTTAATTTAGGATTCAATAACTTCATTAAAGGCGTAACTATTCAGGATTTTAATACGTGATACTGTAGGGATTAAAAGCTTTTTACTTCCTTTATGTCCATATCCACTATGTTATTTTCATTGTCGAATAAAAATGATGCTATTAACTTTTTGCCGGAAAGGATATTAGGTAGCCAGTATATATCATCAGACCACATATTTTCAAAGGGTAATCCCTTGGTATTTACCCACTGCGGAGCCATTTCCTCGCTTTCAGCAGGCTCTCCTTCCCATTCGTAAGCAATAAATACGTGCGCTTTCTGGTTAAAGTCCTTTTCAATTGGATTATTCTTAAAATAGAAATTTATTACTGCAACTTTCTCAAATTTTTTAAGGTTTACATTGATTTCTTCTCTTGTTTCTCTTAGAAGAGCATCTTCTATGCTTTCGGCTTTTTCAACCTTTCCGCCCACGCCGTTCAGTTTCCCAGCACCGAATCCTCTTTTCTTCATTGCTAGAAGTACTCTATCTGCTTTTTTATCGAAAAGATAACACAATGTTACGTTTCTTAAGTTTACGTAGTTTTCGATGTAATGCTTTAAATTTTGATCTTTTAGCTCTGCCATATACAATCAGACTGCGCTCCATCCCCCATCTACTGCAAGGATATGCCCTGTAATATACGAAGCTGCATTGGAAGCAAGAAATACGGCCGCGCCTTTAAGCTCGTTAGGATTGCCTACTCTACCCATTGGAGTTCTCTGTGTAATATGATCAAGAATTGCCCTGTCTTTTAACAAATCGTTTGTCATCTCGCTTGGGAAAAATCCAGGAGCAATTGCATTTATCCTTACGTTCTGGCCTGCAAATTCAACTGCCATAGCTCTGGTAAGATTCACTACCGCGCCCTTGCTTGCATAGTATGGCGCTGCAGGGATTATATCTCCAAACAAACCATAAATAGATGCTATATTTATTATGCTGCCTTTTATATTATGAGCAACCATGCTCGCTATAACTTTTTGAGAAAAAATAAAAACTGCGGAAATATCAACATCAAGAACCTTTTGCCAGTCCTCTTTTTTTAAGTTTAGAGAAGGGCCTGCTACCGCAGAGCCGGCATTGTTTATAAGTATGTCTATTTTCTGAAGTTTTTCCTCTGCAACCTTAACAACATTTATTATATCTTCTTCCTTTGTCAGATCTGCTTTTACGGGTATTATCTTTCTATTTGTGTATTTGCTTATTCTGTTTGCATTTTCTATCAATTTTTCATCTCTTCTTGCACAGATTACAACATCAGCCCCCGCCTCTGCCAAAGCTTCTGTAAAACTTATGCCCAAACCACTTGAAGCACCGGTTACTATAGCAGATTTCCCGCTTAAATCAAACATTTTAACTAGTTCAAACCTTTCGTCCATTTTGTTAGAATACATTATTATATTAAATATTTAATTATTAATATGCTATAACCCTTTTATTTTAATAATGTGACTCTTTTATATAAAAAAAGCTATTATCTTAACATGAAAAGCAATATTGCTGGCACTGCATGTATCCTCCTTTCGATAATAGGATTTATTTCATTAATAATCGGGGTATCAGTTCTATTTATCGGGTTACTTCTCTTTTTAGGTATAAATTTACTAAGCGCATTTTTACCCAAGGCGGTAATCTCTGTATTCCTGCCTTCTGACATAGATTTTATCTCTGGAGCAGGGATAGTATTGGGGCTTTCAATTATTATATTGAGCAGACTTTTCCATACGAGTAGCAGGTGGTTAAAAGAAAAAAGAGTAAAAGGAGGAGTGCTAGGAATCTTATTGTCAGCTTCTTCATTGATAGGTTTAACTATAGCGGGAATTTCATTTAACCTTACTTTTTTTGGGTATATTTTTTACTTGCTAATAATAGTCTACGTAGCAATAATTATATCCATTTTAACAAGCTGGAAAGACATAAACGGAGGGCTTGAGGATGTTCTTCCAGGAGCAGGGCATTTCTTTGCTGCTGTTTTCCTCATATTTATATTTTTCGCAGCATTATATGCTTTTTTCCCGCTCCAATCTAGTTCACTATCAAGTCTGGGTAGTCAGTCCTTCTTTTCCATCTTTACAGGCTCGTTGGGAAAAAGTACTTTTTATTCCACAACTATAAACTACAGTTACCCTAATTCGCTTGTAAACATAAACTTAAATGGAATTTTTGCATCCACAGGATCATTACTTTCATCAAGCAATTCTTCTAATATGAGCACTGATAATCTTACAAAAGTGCTCGAAAATACCAGCATAGCTGTTCTATTGCCAACTTCATTTATAGTCTCTGCAATCGGCAATTCTCCAGAATTTGCATCAAATTTAAAGGCCTTAAATATTTCCCAGTACATTAAACAAAACGACTCAAAAAATGCGAGAGCTTACCTAGAAAAGTACTTTCCTGAATTAAGTCAGTTCTACTTTATAATAACAGGAGAACAAAAAATAAACTCCTCGAATAATGTAAGTATAATGAATCTTTCCCCATCTAAATTTGAATCTTATCTTAGAAAATTAAATGTAAGCGAATTAAATTCTAGCTTTCCGATAAACGCTACAAGTCTACTGTATAACAAAAGCTACCAGAAACTTGGAGAGTATCTTCCTTCACAGATGTTCTTTGTAAACATGTCAAATAATGTAGGAGTACAGTTGATATACAAAAGCAGCAAGATATTCAATATAACAAAAGTGCCATTTTATTTGGCATCGATAGAAATGTACGTAAAGAATTCAACTATTTGCTTTGAGGTTGGTGCCGATTTTTCCTCTAGTCATGAAAGAATATTTAATGCCTCCTATTCTTTGATAGGCAGTACATTGAAATGCAGCTGATCCAATAAACAATAATTAATACTCAGCAAAACATAAAAATAAATGGCAGGAATATCATTTCCAACGGTTCCAAACCTTGTAACCGTGGATAATTACAGTAACCGGCTTAACATGTTAATACAAATCAAGGTCGTTTATCCCTATAGTTTTTCAAACATAAAGGTGGAGTTCAAGCTGCTTTACTCCGAAGCCATACATTCATTCCTGTATGGTTGCCCAGATGCGGCATTATCACTAGCAGTCAGATGCTTGGAGCAGGGCCTTAAGCATTACCTTAATATAAGTAATATTAAAGAGATACACTATAAAGACAAAAATGGCAACAAAAAAAGTATAAGATTAATCCATGCAAAGCTATTCCATTTGATTCAGTGTGATGAAAATCCAGTGAAAGATAAAGACATACTGCAGTATCTTAAATCTCTTAGGAACTATACACATGAGGAAAAGTTAGTTGAAGATTTCCATGCGTTGGAGGCTATAAAACATGTAACTGATGTTTTAAACGAACTTTTATCATTCGAAACATTAACTATAACAGTAGAACCCTGTAGGTTATGCGGACAAAACCATAGTATAAATATCGAGCCAAAGGATTATTTTATAGGCAATAGAATAAAATTAAAATGCCCAAATAGATCGGAGTACTTTAATAATATAGGCGAATTTATTGTTGATTTGTAATAGACTAAAAATAAAAGGGGGTTGAAAAATTACAACCCAAAAAAGAATGTTAATTTTATACAGAATCTATAAAGAGCTTACTGCTGATTATCTTGATTCTGCTGCGGCGCTTCAGAAGGAGCTTCAGGCTTTTCTTCAGCATTAGCGCTTGAATCCGCTACAGCTTCCTGCTTTTCTTCTTCTGGCTTTTCGGAAACACCTGACTGCACTTCTTGCTGAGGTTCCTGAGTCTGCTCAGGCTGCATGTGCACTTTCATGTGTTCATTGAGTTCATCTTCTGTTTTGAACTCTTCTCCGCATTTTTCACACTTTAATTTTTTGTGGAACAATTCCATATTAATCCAAGTAGCTCATCATATAAAAGTGTTTAGAAAATTTTAATCGAAAACCGGTAAATTTTCCAATAATTTTCTAATAAATTTAATATTTTTAAGAGATTTAAATAAACAGCGACATAATAAAAAATGGTATACTACTCACAGGTAAATAGAAAGGAGATTTTAATTGAAGAGTTTGGCGTTGAAAAGCTAACAAAAAGAGTTATAGTCTGCCCAATAGAATGGGCCAGAGTATTACCCGATGATTGGATTGATAGATTAAGCAAGGAATACAAAATTGAAACTTTAAAAACGGGTGACAGACATTTAAGCAAACTGGAGAACAATTACAGAATAAAAGATACGCTCTTTCTTTTTATAAACAGAGGTGTA
>JAKBRA010000042.1 GCA_021834945.1 Nanobdellota archaeon
ACAAGCCTTTTCTTAGGATGAGGTATGAAGAAGTCATAGACCTAGCAAATAAGAACGGATTGAAGCTTGAGTACGGTGCCGATTTGGGGGCAGACGAAGAAAGAGCAATAACCTCTAAATTAGATATACCTGTTTTCTCAATGAACTATCCGATAGAATTAAAGCCATTTTACCACAAACCTGATCCCAAAGATGGAAAGCACGTTTTGTGCAATGACCTTTTAGCGCCTGAAGGCTATGGAGAAATTATAGGTGGGGGACAAAGGGTTGATGATAAGGAAACTTTGCTTAAGAGGTTAAAAGATGATGGATTGAATGAAAAAGACTATGAATGGTATATCGACCTTCGAAGATATGGTGCTATACCTCATTCTGGATTCGGAGTTGGAGTTGATAGACTGGTAATGTGGATTTGCAAGCTGCCGCATATAATGTATGCTGTGCCGTTTCCAAGAACTCCTAGAAGACTTAATCCTTAATTAGATCATACCAATGTAAAAATCCTTATAGATAGCAAAACAATTTAAATCAATATCTGCAATAAGAGATATGGATAAGGCAAAAGAGAAAAATGAAAAGAAGGATGAGCTAGAAATAAAAAAACTCCCAATTACTTTTATATTGGCCATTATTTCGGGAGCAATAGCAGCAGTATCTGGTATACTTACAATTATTGGGAACTTATCAATATTGACATTTAATTCGCAAAGTGTTTTGAGTGCGGCAGCAAATACAAGCAATTCTACTACATTGCAATATTTAAGTCTCGCATTAAACGGGATTTCAAGCGTAAAAAACGGGATAATTGTCCTTGGTCCGCTGCTTATAATCGCAGGCGTATTTATGATTATTGCAGCGTTTTATCTTAAATCAAAAAACAAGGAAACAAGAAATTTTGGAGTATTCTTAGTGTTTCTTTTCAGTCTCTTTGCCATGCTTGGACTGCTAATCTATATACCATTTAATTCTCTTTCTGTTTTGGTTTTAGTTTATTTCCCGCTCACTACGATTGGCAGCGTAACTTATGCTTTGATTATAATATACATTATAATCGGTATAATAACAGGTGCGCTAGCTTTACTAAAAGATAAAAGATATTTATCTTAAAAAATACTTGAATAAAGACTATGAACAACGCAAAGATAATGACAAAAAAAGTGGTAACGGTGGAAGTTAACACCAGCATAGAAAAAGCCCTTGAAATAATGGATTCAAGAAAAATAAAGGAATTACCGGTAGTGCAGAATAAAAAATATGTAGGTTTGATAGTTTACTACGATATTCTATCTAGAGATATTAACAAGAGCATGAAAGCCAGTGATTTCATGAAGAAAGCTCCTGCTGTTTTGCCAAAAGACAGCATAAGCAGAACAATAAGTATAATGCAAGATTCAGGAGTCGGAGCTTTACCTGTAATAGACGAAGACAAAAAAGTGATAGGCATAGTTTCAGATTTTGATGTATTGAAGCTTTTGATAAACGACAGGATATTTGATTCCTTTAAGGTTGAAGATGTGGTTATAAGGCGTTTTCCAATACTGAGAACAGACGACACGATAGGCAGAGCACAGAAATTGGCAGCAATGAATAGAATAGACAATCTGCCGATAGTAGATAATTTTGGTAAGCTTCTGGGGCAGATTTCAACCTCTGACATTCTAAGTTACATTTTTGAAAAGAAGCTGACTAAGAACAGGGGTAAAAAAGACCCACATAGGGATGAGAAGCTGCCAACTGAAAGAAACATAATGGAGATAGCCAAATCAGAGATACCTAAGTTAAACCTTACTTTGAATCTAAGAAGGGCCCTTGAGCTCATGCTTAGTTCAAAGATCAAAAGCGGCATAGTTATAGACAATAATGGCAAACCTGTTGGAATACTGAGCAGGCTTAAAATTTTAGATTTGCTTAGCGGAAGAAACATAGGAGAAAATATAGACTTAACAATCTCAGGTGATTATGATTGGGACTTTGTCATTTTGGTAAGAAATGAAATAAACAAAAGGGAAAAATTCCTTGTTAATTCCGTGGGGATAAAAAGCATAAGAATAAACGTGAAGAACATTAAGAAAGCTCCTAATCAATACCAAATAAACATGCTAGCAATCGGCAAAAAAAGATACAACATAAAGGCAGATGGCATAGCCAAGGAAATGATATTTGAAGAGATAATAGACAAGCTTGACAGCGTTTTAGAAAGAATCAAAGATTAAAAGGAAAGGAGAGATGCCTGTTTTTCTATCTTTTCCCCGAATATACTGTTCAACTCAACATCCAGCAAATGAAGCTCATCTGCAAGATACTGCGAGATATGATACTTCTGCGCTATGTTCAACGAGATTGAAAGGTATTTTTTTATGTTGCCCTCACTGGAAGTAAGTACTAGATTACCACCGCATTTCAAACATTTTCCTATAAGAGGAGCACGTCTGTATCTTTCATTGCATTTAACGCATCTGAATTCTTGTGTTCCAAATCTACGTAAATTTCCTTTTATGTCCTTTATGAAATGCCTGTCTATTATTATCTTTGCAACGTCTGAAACATCTACTGCTCTTATCTTTTCCTGCAAAGACATCTGTGCAGACACCTTCTCAAGCATTGTACCCAGAGTTTTATAAGACGAAACATTCACGCCATCGTTTATGTCCTCCGTGTCATGCGTAAAGAATATGGTCTTATATGGATCGCTGAATATATCTTTTACTTGCATTATCTTAACATCAGAAGGCTTGGCATAATTCAATGTAGCCTCATAAAACTCCAAAGGATACCTATCAACAATATCCAGATTATATGCCTCTGAGTCTATGCTTTCAAGGTCAAGCTTTGATGAGATAACTAAAGGCGAGTCCATATACCTTGCACCCCTTGAATCGGGAAGCAATCCTCTGTCAAAATTAAGCAGCATGTCTGTTAAAAGCATCAATGCAGCTTCATCCCCATCGCAGTTCCTACGCATTGCAGCATGGAAAAATGGATGGGCAAACAGGCCCTGAGTTTTTGAGAAACCTATTATCCTGCCTACAGTTCCAGAAGAAGTGTGCGGAGCCAACCCAATTACAAGCTTTCCGACTAAATCCTCCTTAGAGTTTACATTCATTATGCTTTCTGCAGAGTAGTACTTTGTCAAAAGTTCATCTATGAACTTTGCTACTCTTGAAAAAACCTCTGCAGCGTTTTCATTCATGTTTCCAAACGTTGGAAGGATTATATCCTGCTGCTTCAACTGAAGTATCTGTTCTTTGTTCTCAAGCTCCTTACCGTAAATGTCATGCGTATACCCAAGTTCTTTAAGCCTTTCTATGCTTGTGCCTATCTCTTTTGGCTTGAAATGGGTTATTGGAACTTCTATTGCATCGAACCTTATTGTTCCATCCTTGTTTACGTTTAAATTGTTAATTGCGCGAAGTATACCTTTTTCTAATGGTTCTATGTCACCGTTTGAATTGAAAACGCCCTTAACCCCTTTTATTACAGCAGGCCTATCTTTTACATTAAGTTTATCAAATGCTCTGTCCAAGTATTCCTTTAAATTTATCTTCTGCTTTGCCTTTTGAACAGTGGGCTTGCCGTGGTGGAATGCATCTGTTGTTTTAGTCCCACAGATTCTGCAGTACCTTATCCTTTTTGTTTCTGAGCCGCATATGTCGCATTTTGCAAATATGCTTTCTTTTTTGCAGTTCTCGCAGTAGAAAAGGCCGTATTCTGCAAGGACCGTTTCCTTTTGGGCAGCGACAATTATATTCCTAGATGCGCCGCCGCTTTCCCCTATTGGAAAGATAACGTTTGGATTTGTATCCATCTCCCTCATCTTTGCCTTCTCAGGTCTACCCAATCTACCTCCTATAAATGTTCCGGCTATGTCCATTATTTTCAATCCGGAAATACTGCTCAAAAGCTCCAAATTGGAGAAATTCTGGCCGATCTTCAAAAGTATCGTATCAAAGCTGTAAGTTCCATAGCCTATTGTAAATAGAAACGAATCGGCATTGTCTATTACTATGCTGTTTCCTTTTACGTAATGCTCTATCGCTATAATTTCAAGCGTTCTTTTTACCGAACTGTCAAATGGCAAAGTAAGTATTTTGTATGCTGATCCGGGTATCTCATTTTGGTACTCTATTTTTGCATTCGAGTTTACATACTCTATAAGTTCTGTCAGTTGCTTGTAACTTATCTGTGACCAGAAATAAACAAACTTTGGATGCAATGGAACAGAGTACTTCAATGAGAAGTCCTTGTATTCCGAGAATCCGCTAAGCTTCTTTGCTTCATTTACTGCACTTTCCCCCTTGCTTTCAACTATTCTGTCCCACCATTCACTTACAAAGGGAGAAGGCATTAGAAGGTGCCCCTGTTCTGAAAAGTCTCCGTAATTAAACAGAATATCTCCTATATATAGTATTTCTTCTATTTCATTGAGGAACTGCTCTGCCTGTTTGACCGTGTTTATTCTCTTTACAGAGCCATTCTTTAGCTTTACTATCGGCCCTTCGATTGTTGAACAGGGAGTTACAGCACATGCCTTTCCAGGAAGCTCCACCCTTAATTGAGAACCCGTAGCAATGAAATCAGACAGTATCCTATTTGTAGCAGGGTTTATTGAAGCTGCAGCAAGCCCAGATGTTCTGCTTCTCCCATACCTTAACC
This sequence comes from Nanobdellota archaeon, assembly GCA_021834945.1. The sequence continues at coordinate 4,654 of JAKBRA010000042.1, forward strand.
TGAATCCGCCGCTTGTAAGCGGGTAAGAAAAAACAGGTCTCCCTGCTGCCAGATCGGA
>JAKBRA010000043.1 GCA_021834945.1 Nanobdellota archaeon
CGATAGTTAGCGAAAGTAGCGAAGGATAAAACTCATATACTATAAACGTAAGCGATGAAATCACTATAAAGACAGCTGAAACTATAAGCATTAAAAATAATAGGTTCCTCCTCTTATCTACAAGGATAGACGCCATAGGAACATTTGTATCCCTATGGCCAACTAAAACGATTATATCAACGAGCTCTATTAGGAAAACGAACGCTGCAAAGATAAGTCCACCGGCTGCTAGAAAAGATAGCCACTGGTACTGGGCGTAATCGAATGTCAGCAAGTTGGAATTTATACTACTGGTCGAGTATATAGAAACAAGTAGCTTAAAAACGCCATTCTCAGCGATGCTTTGGCTTATAATCACATAGGCAGCTATAACCATTATGACTGCTATCACTAGCATAACTATCTTTTTGTTCATGCTGCTCTTAGAGGGGGTATCCATAATCAGCTCTCAACTACTATCATTCCCTCCATTCCGTAAAACAGATCCGGATAAACCGTTGAAAAATAGTAATAAGTACCTAGATTCGTTGCGTTGAACATTAGATAGCTATAGTGATATACTGGAGCATTCGGATTCGAGTAGTCGGGCGGAGGCAATTCAGGAGAGAGGTATTCAGGTGGGCTTGTTTTCGTAAGGTTTATATTATTTGCGTAGGGTGTTATATCACTTGTGATCGCAAAGTCATTAAGTCCATATTTATTGACATTGACTTCAACGAACTCTATGTATGAGCCTGCCTTTACGTATATGATTGGATCCTGCATACCGTAGATTAGGTAATGATAGGATCCAGCGACCGGAATGCTCTTGCCATTGGCGAAAAACGTAAGGTTACCCTGCGTTTGCACTTCTATCGTCGCATTGCCATTTACAACTATCGAGTTGTTTATGAAGTTTAATGTCACTGTATTTGTCGGCACATTCAACAGCACTAAGTTGATTTTTTGAGGAGGTACTATAGCGGGAGAATGTGTCTGCGTCAAGAGCAGGACTATTATTACAGCGAAAGCTGCAACGACTACTAGCATTGAAATGAGAATAGACTGCGTTGCTTTGATGTTCTTATCAAGCTTATTATCACTCATTTCAATGTAATGAATTGGGTGTATTTAAATTTTGTAATATTACAAGTAGAAGGGACGAGGTCTCTGTTGTCATCTAAAGGAAGCACGACTATAATTCAGAGGACACTTTAAGGTTTACGCGCCATTCTACGACTTCGCCGTTCTTTATGATTGCCGATACATTCTTTATCTTTATCCCGCGCAAATCTTTCTCTTTCCTACCAAGTTCTTTTGCGGCTTTTTTGACTGCATCCTCGATGCTAACCTTGGATGAGCTTACAAGTTCAGTTATTTTACCTATTTCTCCCATTTGATATACTATGGCTTTTTTGGTTAAAAGCTTTTCATTTCTTTTAATTTAATAGTTATTTATACCATTTCTATTCTAATAATTAAATGGTCTTAAGTCTAGAGGTCGGCTTAATGAATAACGTTGAGACGCATAATTCCGGCGATCCATACAAAGTTATAGGCAATATAGAGCACGCAAAGGCAGATAATTTGGATGTAATAGTCGGTCCGGAATGGAGTCTTACGCATAGCCCGAACATTTTGCCATATGACGAATTTAAATCAAAGAGTGAAGGAGAGATACTAGATGCTTTATTTGACACAGATAGTAGTCTTACATACGCTCCTCGCGATGCCAAGAAAATACTGGAAAAACAATTGAGTGATGGCACACTAAAGTTTGGCTATGGGGGGCTTTATCAGCCTCGAAAATTCATTGAGAGAACAGGTAATTTACCGCAAGCTTACACCAAAACTAAAATAATCCATTTCAACGGAGAAGCTGTTTTGAAGGTCGTAAATGTTCCAGGAGTTCCATACTCAAAAAGAGAATACTTTAGGCTCCTAGATACTATAAGAAGACAGTCGGCTGATTCTGACTTATTAGTCATTCCCGGCACGGCCATGTACTATGACCATAATCTCAACCTTCACAACGTAGCACCAATCCTGCATGACGGAAAGGTTCTCAAGAGCTTTCACAAGCTTAGTGACGGCGGTAGTTCCAGTTTTAGCTTAAATGGTGCTCTAAAGCTCTATCCAGATCCATATGAAGGGAGTAGCTTGGAGGCCTATGGAATTAATCCAAATATATATTTCCGTGGATTGAAAGTGGGTGTAGAAATCTGCGCTGACTCGGGTATTCTGAAAAATGATTATAGAATAAATGACCTTGATTTGCAGGTGCTTGTGTCATGTGGTATAATTGAATCTTTACCAGCAACAAAACCCTCTGGATACATATCTGTAGTAGATGGATGTAAGGACGTGAGTTTAAGTGTGTCGCGTAGAGGAAGAGAGCTGAAGCCAGGGCGCAGGGACATGTACATGGATATTTTTAGGTTGAAGTACAATATAAGGTAATCCTATGGATTATCACTTAAATTAAATGTCTCGTTTCTTAAAATAAAATGTAATAAATAAAACACTTTAATTTAGATATCTATTCTTAGAGGCTATGGAACATGATGAGTTTTTGGTAATTCTGAATTACCTAAGTAAAAACTGGGAAAGACCGTGGGAAATCGAAGCTGAAATGTCGCATTTTTTAGATGAAACTAAGAAGCCTAGACTTGTCGAGTTAGGTAGAACGCCACTGCCAACAGAGTACGGACCAATGACATATATAGTTTTTGGAGATTATGCAACTGGGAAAGAGCATGATGTTGCTATCTTCGGCAAATTTGAAGGAGAAAAACTAAAAGCATATGACTTTCCTCTTGTGAGGATTCATTCCGAATGCAGGACCAGTGAACTTTTCCATGCTTCTAATTGTGAATGCCGCCAGGAATTGGATTTTGCGTTGAAGCAAATGTCAAAGGAGAAGAAGGGGATATTGATATATCTAAATCAGGAAGGAGCCGGTAATGGCATAAGAGCGAAGGTTACAGCTTACAGGAATACATTTGAATGGAAAGGCGATAGAGTAGTTGTAAGAAAGGAAGAGGAAACTGGTAATCTAGCGAACATCTACGATGAATATGTAAAAGCTGGTTATAAGAATGAGAATAGAGATTTTACCGTCGCTTCTTCTATCCTTAAAACCCTAGGTGTGTCTTCTGTGCGGCTGATGACAAATAATCCGAAGAAGATCAAGGGTCTTACGTCAAATGGCATAAAAGTGAAGCCGTTTGGGATACATATCAAACCTACAAATAAGATTATGAAGGAACATTTGATTACAAAGGCAACAAAGCTAGGACACAAAATAACCAAAAAAGACCTTAAATGATTATCTCTAGTTTTTGCCGCTTCACATTTATAAACGAACTAGCCATATCTTTAATCAGTATAGCTTAAAGATAATTTTATAAATGGATAAATCCATATATCACATCCATGGAAAATGTAAAAATAGTTGCATTCGCTGGAAGTTTGAGAAAAGACTCATTTAATAAAGCAGTTGTAAACACCGCAAAGAAGGTAGCTCCTGAAAATGTAGAGGTAGAAGTTTTAGATCTGTCTGGTATCCCGCTTTACAATCAGGACGAGGAGGGTAACATGCCTGTGAGCGTAAAGGAATTCAAAAGGAAGATAAAAGAAGCAGACGCCATTCTCATAGTGACTCCAGAATACAACCGCTCCGTTCCAGGTGTGCTTAAAAATGCAATCGACTGGGCTTCAAGACCATATGGAGACAATTCATTTGACGATAAGCCTGTGGCAACGATAGGTGCAACTGGGGGAGAAATTGTTGGAACTTCTGCTGCGCAATACCATCTTAGACAGATATTCTCGTTCTTAAATGCTCATCCGCTCGAAAGACCGCAAGTTTTCATAACTGGGGCTGAGGAAAAGATAAATGGTGGGTTCGTAGTAGATGATGATACTGTAGTATTGATCAAAAATTTAGTTGAAAGCCTTGCAAAGTGGGCCGTTAGGCTTAAGAAAAAATAAGACAGATATTCTCAGTTTTCGGATGCTTCGACTAAAGTCAGTTGTCCGACCTACTCCGCCGTAAAGGCTTAAATATACGATTCTTTCTACTAATTTTAGGTATGACATTCTATCGAAATAAAACCAATGGAAAAGACAGCTACTTGGAAGACATTCTATTTGAAGGCAAGCCAAAACAGGACAAGATTTTACTTGATAAGGATGGAGACCTTGAGCTGTATTTGGATGACAGGATGAATAAGCTATCTATAAGATATGCGAATCGAGATGTTATTTTGAACGATATTGAAATTTACACTTTTAGGAAAAGGGGGTTTAACGGATTATTTAAAAAAGAGAATAAAAAATTGGCTTTTATAATTAACAATGTAGATTACCCCTACAAAACAGATAGTATTATGTATAAGATAGAAGAAGGCAAGTTAATACATACAAATAGGGAGGAAATCTCCTCTTTAATTGGTGGAAAATACAAATTTAATTTAAAGCGCATTAACCAGGTATACAGT
>JAKBRA010000009.1 GCA_021834945.1 Nanobdellota archaeon
AGAACAGGAAATAACTTCATTTTCCGAGTCATTTTTGAAGGGGGAAAAGAAAATTAAGGACATAGGCGTTAAAAATCTGTTTAATCTTCACCCTCCTATAAAAGGCTTTGAAAGAAAGGGCAAAAAGACCCCATTTTCGCTGAAAGGCTCATTTGGATATAGGGGAAGCAAAATAAACGAGCTTTTGGAAAGGATGATATGAAAAGGAAACATTTGCGCGGCAGTTCTACGGCAGGAAGGGGTTCCGGTAAAAGGACTAGACATGCAGGGAACAGAGGAGGAGTAGGGAAGGCCGGGGGAGGAAAGAGGGGACAGCAAAAACTAGCCTCTTTTCACGCCAACACGCACACATATTCTTATTCAACAAGTAAAAAAGTACCTTTGAACTTGAAAGATGTCGGTAATTTGATAGAGTCCCTTAAAAAGAAGGGGAAGGTTAAAGTTGACAATGACAGGTACGAGATAAAGCTTGCAGATCTTGGCTATTCAAAAGTATGCGGCAAATTTAGGGAGGAGAAGTTTAAGTTGGCTGTATATGGAAAGGCCTCCGCAAAGGCTAAGGATGATATATTAGCCAACGGCGGCGAGCTATATGAATGAGAAGCTGAAAAAATTCATTTCGAACCTACCGGCCGTATTAGTCCCAGAAAAAAAGCTTGATTTAAAAACGAAGTTAGAATGGACATTCGTAATCGTAGTTCTTTTCATAGTAATGTCTTTTGTTCCACTGTTTGGAGTAAGCAAGTCATACAGCCTTAACTTCGAGATACTTCAGGTGCTTATAGCTTCACATTTTGGTTCCTTGCTTTCCCTCGGTATCGGGCCAATAGTAAGTGCAAGCATAATAATACAGATGCTGCAGGGCACTAAGATAATCAATATAGACACCGCGACAAAAGAAGGAAGGGTGACTTTTCAGGGCATACAAAAGTTAGCGGCATTTTCTTTTATAGCGATAGAAAACGGCGTTTACGTATTCAGTGGCGCACTCACTCCGGCCGGGCCAGGCATAGCTTTCCCGATTATTATGTTTCTCCAGCTCTTTGTAGCCGGAGTCATACTTCTTTTCATGGACGAAGTCGTAAGTAAGTGGGGCATCGGCTCCGGCATAAGCCTTTTCATACTTGCAGGCATCTCATTGCAGTTAATAAATACTGCCTTTAATCCGTTTATAACTCCAATCGGCGCAATTCCATCCATAATCACGGCTTTTATTGCGGGCATACCGTTGAATGCAGTATTCCCGATAATAACCGTAATATCCACGGTGGCTTTGTTTGCGGTTGCAATATGGCTTCAATCTATAAAAGTAGAACTTCCTCTTTCTTTTGGCAGGTTACGAGGGTATTCAATAAGGTGGCCAGTGTCTTTGTTTTATACGAGTATAATCCCCATTGTATTGATCGTGTCGATGGTCGCAGGAGTGCAGTTCTTCGGGCTTACGTTATCACATGCAGGAATAAACATATTGGGAACGTTTACAACCGAATCAACGGCATTCGGAACACAGGAAGTAGCGACCGGCGGATTGGCAGCTTATCTTTCTCCCCCTACAATACAGGAACTTTATACAAGTGCTGTAACTACCGGAATAACTGCATTGGAAATAGAATCGATGATCATATACACGGTTATACTGGTAATAGGCGCAGCGGCATTCTCATACGTATGGATGTATCTTGGCGGACAGGACCCAAGATCAGTGGTAAAACAGCTTATGGAATCTGGTTTATCAATGCCAGGATTTAGAAGGGATGAAAGGGTACTGGTTGATATATTCAAAAGGTATATAATACCCTTGGCCATACTCGGAGGCGCGTTAACTGGATTAGTCGCAGCTCTCGCGGCTTTTCTAAATACTTTAACGGAGGGCATAGGAATACTTCTTATCGTAATGATAATCTACCAGTTCTACTTCTCATTGCAGCAGGACAACGCCGATGAATTCAAACCAATAAAAGACAAGCTCGTTGGCAACACCATGGAGTAAGGATAAGTTTATTTACTATAAAAAATTAGATTAAAGGATATGAATATAGACGTCATAGCCGTAATATTAATTTCGATAGCTGTAGGGGCTTCTGGTCAGATAGCCTACCTTTTCATAGTAGATCATGAGATGGTAAGAACCAGCAAGGCAAAGATAAAGGAATTGCAACAGAAGATGAAGGGAATGAAGCCGGATCACCCGGAATTCAAACCGACTTACAGCCAATTGATGGCAGAAAACTCGAGGATAATGAAGCAGTCGATGAAGCCTACCTTCATAACCTTCGTGCCTTTTCTTGTAATCTTTCTTTTAATGTCTTCATACTTCAGTTACGCTCCTGTAATGCTTGGTTCGCCCATATCAGCTACCTTCTCAGGGAACATAAACGGTACCCTTTATTCAGCAAACAATTGCGTAATGTTCAACGGTTACAAAAACATATCCATATTTTCTAACGAGACTTCCCTTAAGTTGAGCGCGAACGTGACAAAAAGCGGAAGCTGTACGCTGTACCTTTCAACCAGCGGGAAGGTGTACAATAATTCCTTTTCATTGGTGGGAGACTCGCATGTACAAACCATCTCCTTGAACTCTTCCAAGATAGAATTTATCCCTAACACATTTATAGTTACAAAACTTCCATTCAGCCTGCCATTGATAGGAAACGAACTCAACTGGTACTGGGCATATCTTATAATAACTTTCATAACTTCGATAACTTTGAATAGACTACTTGCACATTTTAAACTAATTGCTTAAATGAGTGTAGTCTGGCTCTTCAGCATGGTTATCAGCGCGCTTCTCTTTTCAAGGTTTGCCGGGAATAGCACCTTCGATTTTGCAATGGACAATGCAGTCTGCATGTCTGGAGCTGGCAAACTTTCTTCTTCCAGCGCCTTTCTCGCGCCTTCCCTTACCACCCAAACTCCCAAAGGCACAAAGTATTCCGGAAGTATCTCCCTTACCACCAAAACGGAATACTGCTCTTTCAATTGCAGAAGCTTTTCCAGGACTGCCAGTCTTACAGCATAGTACGCTCCCGCAGTGTTCTTCACATATTCCTTCCTTCCATTATAAAATTCATGGTCCCCGCTGCCCATGAACACGTTATTCGCATCCCTGTTCCAAGTTTCAAGGAGCTCAAATGACCACGGGCCTTTTAGGAACAGGAACGTAAAGCGGTTTCCGAAGAACTGTCCAGTCTGTATGCGATAATTCTCCCCTTTTTTGAACGTTTTGATCTTCTCTATCTCCTCTTTTCCCAAAGAATCGTCAACTGCTGTTATGGACCATTTTGTTGGAACAAGTTTCCTTTTCACGCCCATTGCACCGACACTGAGAATCTTACTTATTTTGTTTTCGTCGATTTTTGAGTCATAGAGGAATTTTATGCCCTCCTGTGCTTTCATGTCCTTATCATAATAAATCTTTTCTATCTTTGAGTCTATCTTAAAATTGTCATTGATCTTGAACTTTTCGAGTTTAGTCTTTATTCCATGCTGGTAAAAGTCATTTACATCAATCTTAGGCATGTTTACGCTGGACACCTTTAAGTCTATGTTAAGTTCATTTGAGGATATAACTGACAGTCTTATTCTTTCCAATTCCTCCAGGTTTATGTTGTTTACGTTGAAGTTTTTTGATGCATTTATAAGCCGTGTCCTAAGCGAGAAAACGTCTGCAACCTTAAAACCGTTTGCAGCCCAGAGCTTAGGCGCATCGTATATCTGGGCTTTATTGTCTTCTGTAAATATCACTCCCACGGAAACATTTGGATAATTGTATTCTCCAACCAATGCCGATGGTGGCGTGAAGCCGTTTATGTCTCCCTTCTTCACGTAATCTACTACCCTTTTAATCTCATTTTTATGTTTTACCAGCTCATAATACACCGATTTTACGTTAGTTACTTTCATGTCCGTTTAATGACTCCTTCTTTATTCTTCTTCTATAATATGCCACTGTTTCGTCTTTAGAGTATTTTTGTGGCGCATTTATCTCAGTTTCCCCGCCACATTCCGGGCATATCCTCTTAAGAGTATACTTATTGCACTTCGTACAGAATCTTATCCTTTCCATATTTACTGCCTTATTTCCGTGTATTTGAAGTCTATGTTCAGCGTCTTGCTTTTTTTGCTAATAAGTTCAAGCAGTTTTTTATTTTCATTTAATGTCTTTTTCGTATCACCAAGATCTAAGGTCATCATGTAAACTGGTGCTTTTATGTATTTTATCGATACTCCCTTTGTTTTTGCGCATTCATTCAGCAGTTCTTTTATTTTTTCGACTCCTTTTTCTTCATATGTCTTTAGTTCAAGTTGGTTTTTTATGATTACCTTCTTTTTGGTTTTTTCGACAAAGTCCAGCAGCTCATTTGTAATCTCTTTGTTCAGTTTCATGTCTTCCAGCTCTGTTTTCCCGTTTTTTGTCAATGCTTCGTAGAAACCGAATATAGAACCGTACTTTTTTATTATCTGGTCTTTGAGTTTGTCAGTGTCCTTTTTGTAGAATTTTTCTATCAATTTTATAAGCCTGTTTTCTATGGACCATTCCCTCAATGCTTCCCTTTTTTCGCTATCCGTTACCCTTTTTATAGAAAGTTCAGGGGACTGTCCGAGAGTTATCACTTTGCAAACAAGAACCTCACCTTCCTTTGCCACGTCTTTTACGTCTCTTACCCATCTTTTGCTAAGCTCTGAGATGTGTATGAATCCTTCAGTTTCACCGTTTCCTATAGTTACGATTATTCCGTGCTGCAGTAGCTTTCTAACCCGGCAAATGTATATATCCCCCTCTTTTATTTCCATGTTTACAAGCTAAATGGTTCTATTGATATAAATAAATATTATCGATTCATTCGTATACTATGTATGAAACAAGTTAAAAGACAGTTAACGCTTTTTGTTGGAAATAAAGTCGTGGTAACCGACCAGTCTTTGGCTTCCACGTTATTTAACAAGGGCAATTTCGGGGCATTCATAAACGGAAAACTGGAATTGTCGATAGAAGAAGCCGTTTACCTGAATGAAAAAAAGGCGCTTAAAATATACAACAAGGAAGGGAAGGAACTGAAATTTCGTGAGCTAATAGAAATTGCGAGACGTAAGCAAAAGCGCTTCTGGACAAGGTATCTTGTTTTCAGTGATCTTAGAAGCATGGGTTATCTGCCAAAGACAGCCTTTAAATACGGTGGCGATTTTAGAGTGTATAATAAAGGAGCCATTCCGGGCAAAGAGCACGCAGAATGGTTACTTTACTGCTCTGATGAGCATGAGAGCCTGCCGCTGCTGAACTTTTCGGCAATGAACAGGGTTGCTCATAGCGTAAGAAAAAGACTTCTTATTGGGATAGTGGACGACGAAGGTTCCGTTACCTACTATGAGGTTAATTGGGTGAGGATGTGATATGGCAAATCTTTTAAGGAAAAAACTGGCTTTAAAAAGAAAAAGGACGAGAAGAGACAGGAAAGACGAGAATAAATTCGGAGACAGGCTGTATAAGGTAATAAACGACAGATCTTAAGCAATCTCCACCTTTATTCTGGAGATAAGGTTCAAACCTTCTATCTCCTTTGACTTTATGACAAGGAAAAGAAGCGTAGACCCTTTTTTTGCTTTTTCATTGCTGCTTATCTTGAATTTTACCTCTTTCATCTCTTCGCTGTCTATTATGCGCTCTTCCGAGAATTCATTGAAATAAGAATCCTGGATTTTGTCGTATACTATGGGAAGAAAATTGTCTCGGTCTTCCAGCTTTACTTCAAATACCAGAGGCACATCAAAGTTGTTCGTTATCTTTACGGATAGTATAAAACTACTCCCTTCATTGAGGTGTATATCTTTAGCATTGGTTTCGACAGCAAGTTTTGATGAAAGCTCATCGTTTATTCTTTCTATTATGTCCTTGATTTTCCTTGAGTAATCGCTTTTTGCAAGCAGGTCGTTTATGGCATGTATGAGGTTACCGGTCCTCTCGTTTTTCATCAAAAGATAGTTGTACACTCTGTTTTTATCTTCCGGTTCAAGGTATTTGGAAAGGGTTTCGCTTATAACTCTTTTTATGCTTTTACTGTCGTTTATTGTCAGATCCATAAGTTTTTCTGTATCTAAACATATTTAATCCTTTTTATACATCATTGTTTTGAAGGCCTTTTCAAAAATGCTGCGACCCCTCCAAGATTAAAAAGCTGCAGGCCATCGCTGGAATCTTTGGATATTACTTGTACGTCGATGTTTTTTCCCTTTCCAAGATAATAAAACTCGTTTTTCTTGTTTTCATCCATCCCTGTGGAAATCAAAAGAAGATCCACGTTGTCGTTTTCTAGCTCTTTTCTTACGGCATCTTCTCCGTATACCGACATGTTGTCGTTTCTAGCTATGCTACTCAAAAGCTTCTGCACGTATTCTTTTTCTATGGTAATCCTTTCGTTTGCAAGTATGTCCTTGCTTTTTTCAACCAGTTCTCTAAGACCGCTTTCATCGGTATAGCTTATGCTCCTCATGCCCTTTATGAGGTTTTTCAGGTTAGTTATAAGGTATCCGCTTTCAATGAAATTGTCTTTTGCAGGCCCAGGCCCTCCGATTATTATGCCTTTAAGCTCCTTGTTAAAGAAAAGGTCCTTTGCGGTGTCGGCTATCTCCTTGTAAAAGTCCCGTATCAAGCCTTCTCTTTCCCTTGAAAAACGCATCGCCGACTGTCCACCCTTTGAGAATTTTCCCGGCACCAGCGATTTTATGTGCTTAAGCATGTCTATCCTGGAGCCTTCCAATATCCCGAAAGTCGCTTCTCTTAAGTCAAGAACTATCAGGCCGTATGCGTTTTCTTGGTGGTACATTTGTTTTAAAGGCTCTGTTATAAACCTCTGATCGCAGCGATAAAGCCTTATGTCCGATTTGGCAGGCGGCACTATCTCCCACACCTTTATATCAGGTTCTCCCTCCCTCTCGGAAACGTTTCCGCAGAATATTACCAATCCGTTTTCAGGAGTATTGCGTATGAGCTTTAGCTCGTTCATTATCTTCTCTAATGCGTCTATTACATTTTTTCTGTTGTTCCTGTCCTTTATATTCGTGGCAGTGCTTTTTTCGTCCGCCAACTGCGAGCGTATTAAATCCAGGTTAAATCCCCCAGGTACGTAAACCGTTACTAATTCAGTATGTCTACCTTTTATCCCTTCCAGGTACTTTATAAGGTTCAGTATCTCAAATTCATCCATAAAAATCAGCAAACGCTAAATTTTCCTTCTATTATCTTATTTGTAATTTCGTTTATATTTGACAGTTCTTCGTTTATAAAATTTGTTATGTCCTTTTTCTGATTTTTGTCGGTTTTTTCTTCTAACAATAAAGAAAAGGCCAGCGGTTTGCTTAGATCGTTACCTATCCTTCCAACCATCTTTATCTGGTTTCTTAATCCAAACCTTTCATGTATCTTTTTCGCAAGGTCGAAAGAAAACAGGCTGTATATTTTTCCTATGTGGTTTACTGGGTTTTTACCGGCTGCCGCTTCTAGCGTCATTGCCCTATTAGGAGTTATTAATCCATTTACGCGGTTGCCTCTGCCTACTGCGCCGTCATCTCCGCCTTCAGCGCTTAGTCCCGTAACGGTAAGGTAGCAGCCGTTTATTCCTCTTCCCCTTTTGTCCATGCCGTTTATAGCAAGCTCTATCTTCCTTTTTTGTTTTATTCCGTTTTCATTTTCAAGCGTTTCATTTAGCCGTTTGATGTAAGACAAAGCGTCTTCCATTACCTCATTTTTCTTCTTGAAATAATCCACCTCCGAAGAGATGAACCGGTCTATCATTGCCATGGCAATCGTAATTTTAAGTCTGCTTTTCAGCCTTACTCCCATTATTTTTATGTCTTCTCCAGAAAATTCGAATTTGGATTTAAATTCCTTTGAATTCAGGTAATTTTCCGTTTTTAAAACCAAACTTTCAAGCGTGCTGTAAGGGTAGTAACCCACTGCAAAAGAAGTGTCATTTGAGCCGGGCCTGCCGTTTCTCTGGAAAGCATCAGCAAGGTTTACGGAGCCGTTGTTTGTTTCAAATAAGTATCTTAATTGATTTGGATCTAAAAACCTTATATTGCGTTTTAACCAGCCCTTAGCGGAGTTTTCAGCTATGTCCTTTAAAGGTACTGCTTCGTTGTTTACAATGCCAGTTGCTCTTCCTGAAAAAAGTATGGTTATCTGCTTTGTTATCTTTCCACCGTTAAATGCAGGCCTTGTTTCACCGCCTATCACCTCTAATTTATCTACATTGTGGTGCATTATCTTCCCAAAATGCTCTATGTAGTACTTTGAAAGGTTTACCGAGAAGTTCTCTGCTATTGAATCCGCCAAGTAATCCGGATGGCCCAATCCTTTCCTCTCTACGATTTCTATGCTCTGCTTTTCAATGTTTTTTGCAGTATTTTTTTCTATTGCTATAAAATTCATTTGAATATTACTTTTTCACCCGATTTAAACTTATTTTTTATGCATTTTTAGAGCCGAAAATCTAAATTTAGTGAAAAACAATGTATGGTTACGCAATAAAACTGCAAAGGCGTTTAAGCAGTATTTTTTGCGTGTTTCAATCAGAAAAGGAAATGGTCTGGGGGAGATTTGGACTCCCGACCTTTCGATTATCAGTCGAACGCTCCACCGGGCTAAGCTACCAGACCCTAAACTATAATTTATCACTTTATTATTTATATGTTTAAGACTTATTTGCAAATGACAGTTTTATGATTTTGCCCATCACTTCCACCATTTTCTTATGGTCTTTGAACCTGTAGCTTTTGGCCTGCTCTATCGACAGGCTGTGCTTTCCCAGAGACATTTTTTGAATGACATTTAGCTTGTCGTAGCAAAATTCGTATACGATGAACGTGCCGTTTTTATTCAATTTATTTAAAATATACTTTATGCTTCCTTCCTTTTCCTTCCAGTGGTGAAATGAGATTGTTGTTACTATCACGTCGAATTTTTCATTGAACGGGATATAACGACTGCTTCCCAGTTCGTATATTATGTTTTTTATTCCATTTTTAATAAACCGCCTTTCGGCTATTTTTTTCATGGAAATGGAAGGGTCAACGCAGTACACATTGACGTTTTTCATTTTACTCATTGCTAAGGCAAGATCTCCAGGACCAGCTCCTACGTCAAGTATCTTTTTGGGCTTGTACTTTTCAATGTCCTTTTCTATGAAAGAATAAAAGCTTCTCATCGATCTCGAAACTCCAAAAGAATACAACCTAGAGGACATTGTACCAAATCTTTCCTCCCCTCTTGCGTAGTAGTCCATCTACTTTATAGAAGTTTATGCTTTAAAATTTTTTAATATTAACAGGAAAATGGACCGAATGGGATTTGAACCCACAGTCTCTCCCGTGCAAGGGGAGCGCGTTGCCAATTGCGCCATCGGCCCATAAATGATATCTAATAAGAGTTTAAAATAAAAGCTTTGCATTTTAATGCATTAAGTAATGCATATCCCGCTTAATTAGATAAATATTAAAGATTTATAATCTAATACTTTCTTTATAATCTCTGGTATGAAGATTGTCAAAGACAAATTCACATTTGATGACGTATTGCTTATTCCAAAGGTTTCTTCCATAAATTCAAGATGGCAGGTCGATACATCAACTTATTTGACTGATAAAATACGGCTTAACCTCCCTTTAGTAAGCTCAAATATGGATACGGTTACAGAGCATGCAATGGCCATATCGATGGCAAAGATAGGTGGCGTTGGGATAATACACCGCTTCAATTCCATAGAAAATGAAGTGCTTGAGATAACAAGAGTAAAGAGAGAGCAGAATATAGTTATAGAGAAGCCGTACGTCGTAAGCAAGGATTTCACCATAGGAAAGGTACGGGAGATGGTAAACGAAAAAAAGGTTACTAGCTTTCCAGTGGTAGAAAACGGAAAACTTGTCGGCATAATAACGAGAAGGGATTTTGAATTCGAAGAGGACATGAACAAGAAAGTGAGTGATTTAATGACGAAGGACGTCATAACCTCCCACAAAGGCATTTCATTGGATGATGCAAAAAGACTCATGTATAAAAATAAAATAGAGAAATTGCCGTTAATAGACAAAGAAGGTAACTTGATTGGCATGATAACCTCTAAGGACGTAAAATTACTAGATGGTTACTCCAAGGCGTCTAAGGACAAAAATGGCAGGTTAATAGTCGGAGGGTCCATAGGGATAGGAAGTGATTATCTGGAAAGAGCAAAAGCATTAGTTGAAGCCGATGCAGACTTCATAGTAGTTGACGTGGCAAACGGCTACTTAGAGAAAACAGCAAAAGTGGTGAAAGAAGTTAAGAAACTTGGAATAAGTATAATTGCAGGAAACGTTGCAACTAGAGAAGGTGTTTTGAATCTTAAAAAAGCAGGTGCTGACTGCGTTAAAATAGGCATAGGTCCTGGCGGAGCGTGCCTTACTCGGCCGGTAGCTGGCGTTGGTTATCCGCAGCTGAGCGCAATATTGGAATGTGCAAGAAACGGCGTTAATATAATAGCAGACGGGGGGGTTAGTAAATCGGCAGACTTTGCAAAGGCCATTGCGGCCGGTGCTGATACCGTGATGATAGGTGGTCTTTTCGCCGGAACCGAAGAAAGTCCTGGCGTTGTCATAACTAAAGAAAATATAAATTATAAATTTTACAGAGGGATGGCTTCCATAAATGCATTTTCTGATAGGGCATTAAAGACGGAAGAAGCCGCTGATTTGGAGGGTTACACACCAGAGGGCACTGAAACCCTTATCCCGTATAAAGGCAGCGTACTTAAGATAGTTAATAATTTAATGGGCGGACTAAGATCCTCAATGACGTACCTTAATTCCAAAAACTTAACAGAATTTAGGAAAAATTCGGAATTTGTACTGTTAACCGAGTCAGGTAAACGAGAAAGTAAATACAAATGATTTAAATAGCATATAATTATTATTATAATATATGCAGAGAAAGGCAAAAAAGAACGTTAAAATGAGTAGCACTAGGAAAAATAAAGTGAAACCTATCATTAAAAAGGAAAAGGAACATTCATTTTTCGAGCTTTACCTGCACGGTCTGGCAGGGGTAATAGGCCTAGGAATACTCGTTATCCCTCTTTTCGTTGCATTGGTCTATGGAGGAGCATTTTCAATATATCTTGTTATAGGTGCGGGTTTTCTTGCATTAATGATTGCAATGCTCATATACGATATAAGCATAACGCATAACCATGATCCTTATAATTTTCTTAAAAACACAGTTACAAAGGAGTATTCATTCATATTTGCATTCCTTCTTATCGTTTCATTTATAATAACGATAACGGCAGCAGGGATAGCATCAGTAGGGGAGCTTTCCTTGTTTTTCGGGCTGAGTCCTTTTACCTCAATAGCGATAATCGACATAATCTTTGTTATAATGTGGATATTGATGTTCTATAACAAGATAAGAAGAACTTTAAACTTTGCAGGCGCGTTGAAAATATTCTTCATTTTGCTGCTTATAGCATTGGGTGCCATAGCTTTCTTTTCAAGTAAGACAAATCCTCCGGGCGGTGCCCAGATCTCCTATGTTCTTCCAGTTTCCGCACCTCTGTTTCTATTCGGGTTGCTTATACTGCTTTGGATGTATGGCGGTTTTGAAGGCGCATCAATAGTTTACAAGGGCGAAAAAAGAACAGACGTAGCAAAGGCTTTGCTGGCGATAATAATAACAGCAATAATACTATTCGGATTGGTACAAACGTTTGTGTACACCGCAGAGAATTCGGCAGCAGTCGGTAAACTTATCTATCCTATACTGTCAAGCATCCCCACAGCCAATATATTTACTGCAAACATCCTATCAGCACCGTTTGGCTTAGGCGTTGAATACGTCGTAGTAGCATTATCCATAATCATAATTCTCTTAACCGCATTTGCGTTGATCAATGCTTCGAATAGGACACTTGACGATGTGTCAAAAGACGGTTTAATGCCCTCTTTTCTGCAAAGAGATGAAAATCTCAAGCTTCTCATAACGGCCGCTGTCCCAATCGTATTGATAACCATATTTGCGCCGGTAATAGTGAATTCTGGTGTTTTCAGCTATCTTTCATTGATAATAATAAGCGCTCTGGCTTTCGCAGCAGCATTCGCATTCTTCGCGTTTGGTTACGGTTATGTCTATTCCAAGAAGAAAAATTATTCCAGGGCCTTATTCGGTTTCTTTGTTTTTGTGGTTCTTTTAGCATTAATCGCATTCTCGCCAGTGCCGTTCTTAATCGGGTTAATAATAATTCTTATAGTTGCTTTTATAGGATATGCTTTGGTAAAATAAAGCTTTTATATTAGGCAAGCCCAAATAAAATCAGTTAAATATGGTAAATGTAAGATTAAAACAAGCTGCAGCATTGTTTATAGCGATAGCCTTTGTCTCGTCTATTTTCTTCTTCTTTCCCCACGTTTCCAGTACCTCTCCGATTACTTATTATATAGCTGTACCAACTCCTGCTCTGAGACCTAATTCAACGTTAAATGGAAATGTTATTGATTTACAACCTGGTTACTCGGAAACGATAATCTCCTCAGTCGTTTCAGTTCCAGTGTCAAATTTGATAGCATCTAACATATCCAATATGCTCAATTTAACTGAAAGCATTCTTAGTCAAGGTAATATTACATATAATGTTTCTAACGGTAATATACAGTGCATATTCTCAGATCAGTTTGTTTACCCATTATGCGCTAATCTATTCAATGGCTCATGGAATTTATTTTACGTTGGCAGCAATGGTAAATTATCACCGATTCAAGAGCCAATTTCCCACACAAACCTCAATTCTATAACCTCTAATTCAACGTATTTACTCGCATTTTTTGAAGTTTTAAATTCATCAAATAACTCAAATTCAATTCCACCAATCCATCTTGGTTAATCGGCGCAATGATGAAATGAACACCTGCTGAGCTTTGCGATGAAGAGTAGGGTAGCTTCTGAGCGCTTTTATCTTGTAAATAAGCATTTATAAAGTGTGAGCGGGAAAACCCACAAGTTAAATCGCGGGATGAAAGCGAACAAAAAGTGGAAAACATAAATAGCAGAAGAGGTAGAATAACAATATGTTAACAGCATACAAATTCAGGTTGTACCCAAATGAAAAGCAGCAAGAACTGTTTTCAAAATATTTCGGCTGCAGCAGGGTAGTTTGGAACAAAGCGTTAGAGTTGAGAGAAAATTACTACATATGGCAAAGAAAAGCTTAGGGATAAAAATAAATGATGTGCTGCATGAAATAAACCTAGGAACCGTAAAAGTATTTCTAATAGAATCTAAAAATGGTTTGATACTGGTAGACACAGGTTTGCCAAACAGCGAAAAGAAGATAATCGCGTACATAAACAGCATAGGAAAATCCGTGAGCGATATAAAGTACATCCTATTGACGCATTCACACATCGATCATTTTGGGAGTGCATATGCGTTGCAAAAAATGAGCAATGCCCACATAGGCATAAACGAGAACGGAATACCGTACGTTGATGGAAGCAAAGGCATTCTGATGCCGGTTTCAAATTCAAAATCGTTTAAGAACAAGGTCTTTGCAATTTTTCTGCCGATTATGCTTAAATTCACTAAACCCAAATATATAAAGCCGGATATGAAATTGAAGGAGGGCGTTTTTCCAAAGGAGATGGGGATAAACGCAAAGATAATCGAGACTCCTGGCCATACAAAAGACTCTATATCAATCTACCTTGTAAATTCAAAGACGGCGATAGTGGGAGACTTATTACAGGGAACTAACAAAAGGCTTGAATCGCCGCCGTTTTTTGAGGATTATATCTCGCTTATAAACAGCATAAATAAAATAAAAGAACTGAAGCCTGATCTTATCTGCGTTTCGCACGGCAAAGACCACAACGTAGACGACATTTTCGTTTGATTTAAGCCCAAAATTCTTTAGTTTCTATGTAGTTCTTTTCTGCTTCGATTATTCTATCTATCAATTCCTCTTCGTTTTTACTGTAAGCTGATAGTATCCTGCTGGCCGTCTTTGCACCTATCCCGTAAGCCGAACTGACTATGCAGGCTTTCTTGTCATATCCCAAATACAATGCACCATTCTGTTTAACGCTGTCAAAAAGGAGTTGCTCTTCTTTGCCCAGTTTCTTGTTTTTAAATGCCTTTTTAAGTACAGGCTCATAAATAGCCTTCTGTTTTATCTTGTAAAATCCAATGTATCTTGCCTTGCACTTTGGGCATTTTAGCCCATCAGTGTTCTTTACCGTCATGTTTCCTATCTTATACCCGCAGTTCATGCACTGCATGAATATCTCCGTGTTTTCTATTCTTTCCAATACAAGTTGCCTTAAGGCTTTTTTTGCTTCTTCCGGCTTGATTATAGAACCACCATAACTACTTTCCAGACCTTCATATGTAAGCGGAGACGCTTCACCAGTGTTTACAATAACCTGTATCTCCCCCTTATTTACCCTGTTAAGCACATCCTCCGCAGATTTTACGTCTATTTTACTTGAAAAAATCTCTTTGTACGTTTCTTCTTCCAATACGCTGTTATCGTACATCTCAATGAGGCTCCTCAGCCGTATCTTCGTGAAATCTGCGTATTTGTTTATGACTCCAAACCTTTTTGCTATATTAAGAAATCTATATTCATACAGCGAAGTCCTTTTTACGCTTTCTTTGATTTTCTTTTCTATATCAACAAGATTTATCAGCATCCCCTTGATTTTTTCTGCAGGGATGTGGGTCTTTATCATTATTCTGTACGGATCTATTTTGCTTATTACGCTTTCCCCGATTATTTCTGTTATCTTAGACGTAAGCGCCTTTGCGATAGCTTCGTTTGTCATGCTGCCGAAAGTAGAATGGATTATTAAATAATCATCCACTTTTTCTATTACTATTCTTTTTGAGTTCGGAATTGCGAAGTTTTCCTTCTGCTCCTTTAAGACTGAAAATTTATTAGAATATTCCTCCCTCAGATTCGCAGCTTCTTCTGCCACGAATCTGTATACGGGCATTAATTCACCTTCCCATGCAGGTATGGCTCCAATGTTGCTTGTTGTTCTCACGACTTCTATTTTCTGGTTTTCTATCTTTACTATCTTCCAATTCTCTCCGCGCATTATAAAATTATTCCCAGGTTTTCCGTTTTCAGCTACGAATTCTTCGTCTAATACTCCCACTCTTTTGTTCAGCTGGCTGTCTATTACGATGTAACTTTTTTTATCCGGTATGGAAGATATGTTATTTATGTAAAAGAGCAGGCCTTTTCTGGTTCTTATAAGACCCTCTCCATAATATCTAATCATGTAATGCTTGATTAGAAAGTCTATCACTTCATCAAATTTCTCCTTTTTTAGTTCTTTGTATGCATAGCTTTTTTTAACGACCTCGAATATTTCGTCTTTTTTCTGCACGCCGTCTATTACCAGTCCTACTATCTGATGTGCGAGTATATCTAGGCTTTGAACGGGCAATGAAATGATTTCAAGCTTTCCTGCCAGCCTGCAATTATCTATCGCTTTGCTTTCAAGGTAGTCATCTATGTTTATTGTTACGAGTTTTCCTTTCGCTATCCCCAACTGGTTGTGGTTTGATCTTCCAACCCTTTGTACCAGCTTTATTACCTGTCTTGGAGACATATACTGTATGACTAAATCTACGTTTCCTATGTCTATTCCCAGCTCCAGCGAACTTGTAGCTATCATAAGATCTATATCGCCTACTTTGAACGCGTTTTCTATTTCCATTCTTACTTCCTTTGACAGCGAGCTATGGTGCACTTCCATTTTTTTGTCCTTTAAAAATTTACTTAACCTAGATCCAAGCAGTTCTGCAGTTTCCCGCGTATTTGTGAATATTATCGTTGACTTTGAATTTTTGATTGCGTCGCTTATGTATCTAAGTGAATTTGCAACCAGTTTACTTACGTTTTCTTTTGATGCAACTTCTTCGTCTTCACTCTTGAAACTTGGATAAGCAACCTCTATATCATACTTTTTATCACCAGAAAACTCTACGCTTTCTTCTGCCGACAGATATTCTTTTGTTTCCTTAAAATCCGCTATCGTAGCACTTATCCCCACGACTTGGAATTTAGACAGCCTGCGCAGTCTTTCCAATCCTACCGAAAATTGGGTGCCTCTTTTGGATTCCATGAGGCTTTGAACTTCGTCTACAATTACATACCTCAAATTTTTCAGCTTTTCTACAAGTTTTTTGCTAAGTAATATAGATTGCACGGTTTCCGGCGTTGTTATCAGGCAATGCGGTGGCATTCTAACCTGGTTTGCCCTTTCATACGCTGTTGTGTCACCGTGTCTTATGTCTACTTCTATGCCCATTTTATTGCTTATTGTTATTATGTTTTTGAATATGTCCCTGTTAAGCGACTTTAATGGAGTTATGTAAAGAAGTTGTATGCCTTCTGAATCAGGGTCTAATTTGTCAAGCAGCGGCAAGAATGCTGCCAGGGTTTTTCCATACCCCGTCGGGGCCCTGAATATTATGTTTTTTCCCTCTTTTATCTTAGGTATGACTAATTTTTGTATTTCTGTAAGATCTGTAAACCCTGCATCTTTTAATATTTTCTCTAATTTTACAGATATATTTTCCATTGTAATACTTTTATGCGGATTAATCGTTTCTATGCCTTATATAATTTATTAATATCTTTTAAACGATATATTGTTATGGATAAGTATAAAAAAGTATTTGACAGAGCATATTCAGTATTTGTGCCTTCGGTAAAAGAATTCGATAAATTGAGTAGAGTGGCCAACGAGATTATCAGTCTGCTTATTAAAAATGCGAATAGTAAAGGAGTGAATGTAGAGTTTAAATTTGGCGGCTCTTACGCAAAAGGGACTTGGATAAAGAATGAAAGCGACATAGACATATTTGCTATTTTTAATTCTGAGGAGGAAATGAAAGGACTTTCATTTCTAGTCCCAAAAGATTTTATTTCTACATTCGGGACAAGAAAGTATTTCAAAGGAATTTTTAAAGGAGTAAAAATAGAGGTTGTGCCGGTTCGCCGCTTTTCTGACATGACTTTAATAGAAAATTCAATAGATCTTTCCGTGCTGCATGCAAATTACATAAACTCATTTTTATCAAAATCGCAGAAAAATGACGTTATAATATTAAAGGCTTTTTGTAAGGCTAATAACTGTTACGGTTCGGAGACTTACATGCACGGTTTTTCCGGGTATTCTTTAGAAGTAATGATAAAGGAATTCGGCAGCTTCATGTCTCTCGTAAAAGCAGTTAATTCCTGGACTTTACCGGTTAGAATAGGCAAATCCGCAGGGGACAGCGCTTTTCCAATCTTCCTTCGAGATCCAACTAATCCGAAGAGAAATATCTGTGCATCCGTTAACGAAGAAAACCTGTCGAAGTTTGTTCTTTCAATTAAGCGGTTTTATCTTGTCCCATCATTTGACTTCTTCATAAAGGAAAACCTTAAAGACAAGGTACTTAAAGAAGTTAAACTGCGCGGTACAAAGCTGTTTGTTTTTACGACTAAAATAATAGAACCCAGGGACATGTTCCTTTCAAAGTATGTCAAGAATCTGGATAAATTAGTAAAGGAGCTTAAAATGATGGATGTAGAAATTTATTCTTATGACATAGATTACACTGCAAGAAATGCCACCCTCTTCCTGCAGATAAAGAACTTACCAAAAAGCAAAACAAAAGCAGTTGCCGGGCCGGCAGTATTCTCCGACATCGGAATACTCAAAAATTTCATTAAGGCCCATAAAAAGGTGTTTATCGCTGGCAAGTATGTTTGTTATGATAAACCTTATAATGTTAAAGACTTCAATAAATTTATATTGCTTAAAATAAAAGAATATATGTCTCCCAAATCAATATTTATTAATTAATGCCCGAGTAGCTCAACGGCAGAGCAATTGGCTGTTAACCAATGTGTTGCAGGTTCGAATCCTGCCCCGGGCGCTTTTTTATTGAATTTTATTACCTACCGGATTGGATTAAATATTTATAATAGAAATAATCAAAATAAGCTATGGGGTTATTTGATTTGATAGGTTTTGCTGCCGATAAAGCGTACAATAAATACAAGGAATCCAAATTAGAAAATGCAATGGACGCTATCCTGGATTCTTTAGATTCGACAGCAATAAACATAGAAGTTTTACCTTATGTTGAAGGACAGGACAAGAATAATATAAAAGGAAAAGTCTATAGACTGAGCAAAGATGACATGATCAAATCAAGCGCAACCTATTTTCTTACTACTTCTGATTGGCTTTTAAAAACAGGCATTGATATAAACAACGATAACGCATACGAAGCGGCTTTACATGAAAAAGGAGGATATCTATATCTTAACCTTGTGAAAAGATATACGAGCGTTGCACAAAATTACAAGGCAAAGTACAGTTCAAATCCAGCCTTTACCGCATTATTTTTATACATACCTGAAGAAAAAGTTATGATGGCCATGCCAAAGTTCATAAAGGACCCTAAAACCGGAAATGCCGCATTGGCAAAAAAAGCAGGTTACGAAGAATTTGGCAAGATTGAAAAAATAAAGGCAGAAACACCAGAAAGATTCGAGGCTCTTCTGCCAAATTTCTATTTCAGAGCAAAGGCATTTGCACACAGGGTTGCAGAAGAATTAAACAGCTACGATAAAAATGATCTAGGAAACGCATTCAAAAAATTCCAGGAAAAACACGGTTCTGAAAACGAAATAGAATATGTCTTGTAAATGACATAAGTTTTAACTAACAGCTCTAAAAAGGATAAATATCAAAATACTATATAGTATAGTTATGTTGACTAAAAAGGCACAGATAGTTATAGGTATAGGCGTTATTATCCTCTCTGCAGCCTTTCTTTTAGTCGGAGTGTATTTTGCTAATCTTCAGGGCCTGTTCTTTCAAAATGGCGCAAGGTCTCTGCAGTTGTTTGCTGACAACATAGGTTTCTCAATAAATTCACTATACGGTGCGCCATCTTCAATGACAATTACGTTAGCCGGAAACAATTCACTGTGTACTTGGGACCCTTCAATCTCCGCGTATACCTGTGCAGGAGGCTCAAAAATATACAATGTATCATATTCTAATGGTCCTACATTGGATTCAGGTAAAAACGTATTCAGCGTTGCACTATGTTTCATGGTAGGCTACGGATTCGGCGGCGTAGGCAACTCTAAAGGCGTTGTAAAAGACGGGGTCGGAGAAGCCGAACAGATTACGAGAGAAGAAGCGACAACAGAAGTAGATTCAATTTTACAGGAACAGGCTCAATTATCAGAAGCGGCTTTGAGCGGCGAGTTGACGGGAGATTTAGAAGACGAAGGAATTGCACCTGCTAGCAGTTTAGCTGCTAAATTAAAATCATCAATAAAAGATAGAATAATTACTGACATAAAACATCCGCTTGTACAGGACTTGCCGCCAGAGTCTCTGCTTTCAAGCAGTCTTTCCAGCATTCGTGAATCTCTGCCCAGTTTAACCATATTTATCCCAACGGCTGTGGCGTCTCTTTCTGCCGCTTTAGTAGCCGTGCCTTTGGTAGAACTATGGTTCGGGACCAGTAGTAGCAATTTAAATACATATGTTACCAGGGGAATTTACATAAATGGCCAGCAGATTGGTGCTTTAACAGGTCCTTCAGTTTCAATAAGTCAGCAGATAGCGGCTGCATATCTTACACAGGAGCCAATGCCTTTCAAATACGCCGCTGCAGATTTTGTGTTGCAGCAATATTCTCAGTTGCTTTCCAGCGAGCAGACATTGAATTCCCTGCCATCAGGACTTGGAAAAGACACTTTGACGTTTTTTGCTTCCAAACAGGTAGCCATAAAACAGGACGTTTTATCGGAATTGTCTAATGCTGCAAATATAGCTACTTCTAATAACCCATATGGGACTCCAGTCTCTGGGGTTTCTGCTCCAGGAGTTTTAAGTTCATCAAGCTCATTAATTGGTTCAGTGGCTTTGTCGCAAAGCGGCAGTGATCCATTGCTTTCGATCCCTTTTTTCCTTGCACAAAATGCATTTCTAGTTTATGCGAGAACTGCAAGTTGTTTAAGCTTACCCGCTCAGCCTCTAAATACAAATAACTACAATTCTGTCGGCAAAGGCTTTTCGTCATTATCGTCTGAGCTTGGCGCAGCTACTACACTTATAAACGTATATGATAAGGTAAATAGCGTGCTTCCTTTAGGAACTTACTTCGTAGGATATGGGGGGGAGGTTTACTTGAACGGACAATCAAGTGGAAGGCCGACGCAGGTTACGAGCCCGTTGATAACTGATATGAATGACATGTGCGAGCTTGCCACTACTGCTTCACAACCCGGACAGAATCTAAAAACCCTTATACAGCCTAGCGGTAACGGTTCTATTTCATTTTCAATATCTCAGGGGCTTTATAACACCATCTGCTCAACAAACAATGCTTTATTTCCAAATACCCTGCAAACAGAGCTCAACAATCTTTTCAACTCAAAGTCAAGCACTCAAAATGTAACGCTTTTATTGCCGCCGGGCGATTCTTTGGTGATTTCAAATCAAAAAAATAATGTAAATTTATGCATATACAGGATGCTTATAGATTCGTTTGGTTCCCCTGTTATGGATACAAATGGTTTCAACAATCCTTCATTTAACGTTACAGAATACGGATCACCCCTGTCCTGCGTGAACATGACAAACCTTAGCAGAGGTATGGTAAATATAGGCTTAACAGCAACTGAGCTGTCAGTATTAAACAATATGTTGCATAATACTGATTTCTATGTAAATAACGGGTCTCTAATCGGTTTTTCCGTACCAGTCCTTGATTTCCCCAATCAGCTTACTGCAGATAGCGCAGCTGGGCCAAACAGTTTCTTGTCGGCAGGCAATTTCATAGGAGGCGGACAGCCTGTGTTGAAAAAAGATCTTGGTATAGACTTCCCAGTCGCATCGTTAATCTCTTCTTTGATTGGAAAAAGCATTCCAAAACTTCAAGTTGGCATCTCAACATCATTGGACAATTTTTTGGTTTCTCCAATGATTTCTCTTTCAGCATACAATACAAACCTTTCATATTATGAGACGGATTATTCAAATGTAACGCTTGAATTTACAAAAACGCAGTTAGGCAGCACAACGGATTATAACATAATAAATGTGTATAACACTTTAATTTTCGGCGTATATCCAAACAACGCAAATTCATTTGGAGGGACTTACCTTTCTGGGGGCTGAATAGACATGGCATTAGTAGAGATGATGGCGTTTTTGAATGCAGGCATACTAATAGTTGCATTTGCCCTCCTCTTAGTGGTTTTATCTGTAAGCGTTTCCCAGATAAACAGCACAAGCGTTTTCGCAAACTCGGAATCTGTTGCGGCAGGAATAGGCACAAGGTTGATAACTTCTCCAAACTGCTTCGCATACAAGGACACTATTTCTTATTATAATTCAAGTCTCGATGCTCCGGGTGGGCCCTTATATTCATCTTCGTACACAGAACCGGGTGTGGTGAACATAAATAAATTCATTGAAAACTATTTCCTTTCCTGTATGCAATACATATATTTCGGAGGTGCAACAAACATACCTGCTTTGCAGTCGGATCTTGCCGCTGCAACTGGTGTTTCATTGACATTATTCGATACTCAAGATCCGAATGAACTCGGACCTACGGGCTCTCTGTATCTTTCCAATTACAATCAGTTTAATTTTGGAAGTAGTTTTCAGCAAACCGATGCGCTAATACAAAAATATGCACAGACTGCGGAATATGCTGCGATGGGAGTTAGTCTTGCAGCCAGCCTTGCAGTCATGATTGCTACCGGTGGAGCCATACAATTTAATATAATACTCGCAATAGGTCAGCAATCTACCACTGAAATAGCACCACAATACGCTTTAGCTTCTATATTCTATTCTGAAAATACTTATACCGAAAACTTTCCAGTAGAAATACAATTCACTAATGCACAAGGTCAGCCGACTTTCCAAAACAGCGGCGTATTGCAGGTTCAGGTTACTTATGGAATTCCACCTTACAGTTAGAATGGGCAAAAAAGGTCAGCTTACAATGCTGGATTTAGTGCTAGCGCCGTTAGCAGCGGTGGTTTTAGCAGTATTAGCATCTGCTTTGCTACATGGTGCGACTGCAAATCTGTTAACAGCAGTAAGCCAGCAGCCTGTCTCTTTTTCATGCAATTTCGCCCTTGATACTTTATACAGTACGTATTACGTTCATAACGCATTTGCTTTGTCTCAGCTGGCGTTGTTAAATCCAAGTCAGTATTCTTTGGCAAATTCCAATAAAGAGCAAGGATTATCAATAAACTGCAGCGGCGCTTGCAATTCAAATTATAATTACATACAAAGTTATCTCTACAATTCTTCTTCGCTTTATAGCGATTTTATAGGCTATTTTTCAGGGTTTTCTCTGAGTAACTTTCAGGTTCTAACTGGGCAGGAAACTGCTACATTGAAGGCCTTAGGAATGCAGGTATTTTTGAATCAGATACCTGCAGGTGTTACAGGTACTTCTGAATGCAGCTTGCAGGTTTATAATCCTGCAGATCCTTCAAAGCCTTATACTATTTATGGGGTGATAAATTAAATGCTAAATACTAAGGG
>JAKBRA010000044.1 GCA_021834945.1 Nanobdellota archaeon
AGCAGTCTCTGCAGTAAACTGGTCTGCCCTCTTGTGGCTGGAAAGGAACTTCCGTCTCTTTCCCACAATCGGAACATACAGCTTTATACATTCTTCTTTCGAACTTTGCCATATTCCTCCTTAAGAATGAAGTTTAGAACTCCAATAAGAGAAAGTTTGAATCAACAATAAACTCCTACTAGAACCCCCTAACATCATTCCTCTACCTTATGTATAAGAATCGTTCTATTTATAAAGCTATCTATTAAGAGAAACCGTCACATAAACGGGCAAATGTTCACTTGCCAAAGATTCAGTTTATCTTAATCGATTTGCTGCCAATCACGCAGCGGTATCATTTCTAATTTATCTCTCGTAAAAAGCTCTCATTTCCTTAAGTTCATTGTACAAATTAACGTAAGTAATGATCTTTGCGTTGCCGCTGACGGTTTTCACGTTGCCCAGCGTCAGAACAGATTCTGCTTTGTCGTCAAGAAGCCGACTTGCAAGGTCCAAAACCGCCTTTTCGCCGAATTTAGAATAAGTGCCGTAAAGGATCTTTTCCGTGGCTGCAGAATAATTTATCCCATCAAACAACTTCATTGCGTTTACTATCCTTTCCAAAGAATTCTTTTCCATGTTTACCTCCGATATGTAACAAGTAAAAATTATGGCAACTATGTTATTTAAAGGTTGTTATTAATATTGGCCTGGCCGAGATTTGGACTCGGGACCCCTGCTTTTCCTAAAATGTTGGAGCATACTCATATAAGAGCAGTGCTCTACCGGGCTAAGCTACCAGGCCACAATGATTACTTTAATAGATACTTTAATATTTATAATTACCTGATTGTTTAAATGTATTCTTTAAGCGAATCCGGATGAACGGCTTTGACTGACAGGTTTTTCACAGAAAAGTCAAGAGCTTTCCCAAGAACCGGGACCTCGTAGAATCCTGCGTCCGTGCCCCTAAAACCATAGCTTTCTTCAAGCTCCTTCTTTATTCCTTTGATCTTTTCCGCTTGATAACCGTAGTTCAACAGTATCTCAATGTTTTCTTTTTCTCCACGCTCGTATTCCTTGAAGGCGTTTTGAATTACGGAGTAAACGACTCTTTTAAGTTTATTGACGTTCTTAATTTTTAAGTACTCTGGGTTTATGCAGTATTTCACGGAATTGCCAGTAAAGAGCTTGGCATACTTCCTGTTAATGCTTAATGCTTCTTTGCTGCCTTTCTTTCTTGCATCTTCCAGCAGATCATACAAAGGCTTTTCCTCCAGGATATTATTCAATGCTTTTGCTGCCTGTTTACCTGCATTCATCAAAATATCATATAATGACTGTTCCATTTTCACATGTAGCCGAAAAGCCTGAGTTTTTCCATTACTCCTTCTTTGTCCTGTGATCTGCCGGCCCTTTCTTTGGTGTGTTCTAAGTCCTGCTCCCACGCCGGTAAATCGCTTGTCTTCTTTGAATCCAGTTTACCGTCTATTGACCTGTAGCCCAATTTGTATAGCGGATGAACCGGTAATTTGTGCTTAAAGATGTATTCCCATACATTTCTCTCGGTAAACGGCAGTATTGGCTGCACTCTAACGTGATCTGGATGAGACCTTGGGCTTATGAAAACCTCCATGGATCTTGCTTCGTTTTCATCCCACCTTACTCCGGTAAAAAGCGCATCAAACCTGTATTTTTCTATGGTAAGATTCATAGCAACTGTTTTCAGAAGGTGGTTTCCCACTTCCGTTTCCAAGCTGTATTCGAATTCTTCCCCATTGAAACCTATTCTTTTAGCTTCATCCTGGTTTAACTTGTTAAGGCTGCTGACCTTTATCATGTTGTCATTTCTAACGTTTTTAATAACGTCTTCGTTCTTCGCATATATCATCTTAAAACCCCACTCTCTGCTTATCTCTTCAAGCATTTTCATTGTTTCATCGTAATGCTGACCATGGTCTATAAACAATGCGGGCGGCAACTGCATGTTCAAATCCTTGCAGGCCCTCCTTACAAGGTCTAAAACCACCGTGCTGTCCTTGCCCGCGCTCCAGACGACTGTTGGCCGGTTATATCTTTTCAACGCATCTTTTATGACTATGAGCGCAATTTCCTCCTTTGCATCGAGACTTAATCCTCCTTCTATTCTTTGCTTCTTGACAGAATATTGTTCATTTTCCATGTTTACCTCCTACATATAGCCCAGTTTTCTGAGCTTGTCTTCAAGATCAAGCACCTGCTGATCCTTTCCTTCCCGTCCTTTTTTGTCTTCATTGCTTTCCGAAACTATCTCCCTCAAGAGATATTCCACAAAACTCGAAAGCGACGTAAAGCCGGTTTTCTCTATGAGCTTTTTGGCTTTATCAGCCAAAGGCTTAGGAATTGAAACCGTTGTGAATTTTTGTTCTTCCATAATTACTAATAATTATATATAATTACCAATATAAATACTTTTGCTCAGCCGAATGAGCCTTTAACGTAAGAAAATGCCGTTAAAGAGCATATAAACCATAAAAAGCAAGACGTACGCTGGATTATAAAATATTAAATAATCTTAGGCTAAATCCAGCTTCTCCGGATCAAAAAGATATTCGTTTACCCTGTCTTTCATGCTTTCCCTTCTTTCCCTTAATTTCTCAAGAAAATCCGATATCTTTTCAGCGGCCATTTCTTTCATTTCACCGCTTAGTATCTTACCTGATTTGTAATCTTGGTATACCTTATCGACTTTTCTCTGGTCCTCCTCTAAAAAGCTGTATTCAAGAAACGCAAAGTCAATATTCGGATTTGCACCGTACTTTCTCTGTTCTTCCACTGTATCTTTTCCGCCTGAAAACGCATATTTCATTAACTTCTTTCTTACCTGCTCCCTGCTGTCATCCAAAAATATGGCGCTTTCCTCTTTGGAGGATGACATTTTTGCGGAATTGCCCTGAAGAGCCGGCAGGAACTTTGAGATTATTGCAGACGGCTTGTAATATCCCAATTTAGGAAGCACGTCTCTTGCAACCCTGAAATACGGGTCCTGGTCTATGGCATATGGTATAAGACACCTCATCTTCTTGCCACTTAAAGCTGAAAGAAGAAATGCAGGAGTTATTTGCATTGACGGAAAGAAGAGCTTTCCTATATTATCACTGTCATTAACTCCAAAAACCGCCTTTATAGTTGATACCGTAACGTGCTTTGCCACATCCGTTGCATAGTAATATAGAGTTTTAGCGCTCTTGTAATCCGCTATTATGTGCGTCTTCTTCGGATCAAAACCTAAACTTATTATATCGAGTATGTTATCATTTGTAAATCTCTCTATCTCGCTTTTTTCCTTGCTGCCTACCAAAAACTTCTCATCATCTGTCAACTGTATCAACAAATCAACGTTGAAATTTTTTTGCAGCCAAAGCGTAAACGTAAATGGCAATAAATGACCGATGTGCATCTTCCCAGAAGGTCCTCTGCCGGTATAAAGGTAAAAAGGCCTGCCATTCTCATAGTCATCCAAAACCAGATTAAGCTCCCTGTGAGCAAAGAAAACACTTCTGCTAAGAAGAGGGTGCAACTTTCCGTTTGCAATCTTTTTTATTCTGTTCAAAAGATTATCGCTTATTAAATCAACGCCGAATCTTTCCACCAATTTAGAGTAAGCATTATCGTTTAACTCCCCGTTTACTTCCCAGGGCGTTACATTAAGCTTTTCCATTTAATCTTAATGCCATTTAAATATTAATAATGATTAATCCACTATCTCTAAAAGCTGGTTAAGCTCGTGTATAACCGCATCCGGTTTATGAACGCCCGTATTTGGAGGCAGATACTTGTCTATAAGAACTGCCTTCATGCCTGCTTCTTTTGCATTGTCTATATCCGCATCCATTCTATCTCCTACTACCAGTATGCTTTCCGGCTCTACGTTCAAGAGCCTGGCAAGCTCAATAAAAGGTATGGGGCTGTTCTTTCTCTGTGGGATATCTTCTCCCGCTATTAAAACTTCGTCAAAGAGCTTCGTAAAGCTTAGACTGTCAAGTCTTTTTTTCTTCAAACCCGGTCTTACGTCAGTGTCTGTCAAAAGCCCTAGCTTTTTGCCCTTTGATTTTAAGGCCTTCAGAACTTCTTCAGTGTCGTTCGAATAATCTATTTTTTCCAGTATGAAATCATAGAATACC
>JAKBRA010000010.1 GCA_021834945.1 Nanobdellota archaeon
ACGAATAATAACCTGCTGCGTTTGTTTATACCTTCTTTTTACAGCACTTCCTCTGACGCATGAATCTTACAAAATGCCTTTGCAGAGCCTTAGGCCCTGCTTGTTTTATTGAGATTACAAATTTATCAAAAGTGAGCGGGAAAACCCACGCTCTTTAGAGGTGGGATGAAAGCGAACTAAAAAATGGAAAACTATAAATGAATGGAAGGCGTATAAACAACATCAATAATGAAGTCTATCCTGAAAAAGAATAGACCGATGCTTAAGATAAAAGGTTGTTGACTAAACGTAAAATCTTAAAAAGGTTAGTCGAAATATCAATCAAATACTTCTTAAAAAGAAGTTACCCTCGGACAGAGGGGAATTTAAGCCTGTAGAGAATCCGACCTATACACTGCGGGAAACTGCATGCAAGTCGTGTCTGTGAAGCAGGAACCGGAAGCCCACACTCTTTAGAGGTGGGAGGATGTCACAAAGATTAAACCCGTTTTAAAGATATGATAAACGTAGGGATGTACTATAACGTTAAGAAGGGGCACGAAAAGGAATTCGAGGATACCTTCAGCAAAGTAGTTGATTACCTCAAAGGCAACGTAAATGGTTTCGAAAAGGCAAGCATATACAAAAAGGTTGGAAATGAAAGCAATACCACTGAGTACATGATATACAGCGAATGGAAGGACGCAGATTCATTCCGAGAATTTACAACTGCTAAAGCATTCCATGAAACTACTGAATATGGAAAAAGCATAATAGAAGGCAGACCCTACCACAGGATATTCAATGAAGTAAAGTAAGAAAATTAAACAGTTTCTGCTTTTCTGCCTACAAATACGGGGCTCTCGACTATTATCCACTTTCTTGCTTCCGCTTTTCTTAAATTTCTTGCTACCTTCATCCATTTTGCAAGCGATTCAACTTCGTATAGGACTAGGAATTCAAAATCGTCGATTGCAAACGAGTATGTTGTATAAGACCGTATGTTTTCATTGTTTGGATCGCTTACTGCCAGGTTTACATGCTCTTTTGTTATCCTGTTCTGCTCTTTCTCTTCCAACAAATACCATTTCGGATCTTTTTTCACGGGATAAGCAACCAGATACTTTAACTTATTGTCTTCCTTTAGATAACTGGCATTCGGATGCTCATAGACAGATAGATAACTGTAGGTCTCATTCAGTATTTTGCCGAAACCCTGCAGCAACGCTTCTTTAAATGAAAGAAGGAGCTCATAAGAATCTGCCAGGTTAAAAAGCATTAAATCCGCATTGTGCTTTATTGAAAGATACTGCCTGCAAATGAACGTCCCGTTCTTTGCTGCCCTCTTGGCTATTTCTTCTATCCCGCAGACCAATTCTTTTTTGTTCATTTTCTTAGCAGTTGAATCAAGCTTGAAGCAGTGCAATGAAACGAACAATTCTTCCATATTAAGGCCCTAGACCATTAATTTTGCCGGAATTGCTATAAAAAAGCAACGCAAGCATAGTTTTTGTATCCTTGATTTTGCCTTCGTATGCCTTTTTCATTGCATCTTTTAATTTTATTTTTACCGGCGTTATTATCTCATTTTCATCGAGGTTTCTTTCATTCTTAACAAGATCATAAGCAATGTAATGATATTCAAAATAATCCATCAATGCCGGGTTATTCCATGTTTTAAACATGAACTTGACCTTTTTTGGGTAATAACCGGTTTCTTCAGCGAGCTCCCTTCTTACTGCATTTTCCCTGCTTTCGCCTTTGTCTATCGAACCGGCAGGCAGCTCCAGTATTTTTTTGTTTACTGCGAAACGAAACTGCTTTTCCATGATTATCGTGTCTTTATCCAGAAAAGGAAGGATTACAACCGCATCGTTTTTAAGTATCCTGAAGTTTTTCAGTTTTTTTCCCCTCACGTTCAGATAGCCTTCCTCGATTCTAAGGGTATCAAACGGGGATTTGTAGACTACCTTTCCCATTTATAGGTTAAGCAACTGTTATATTATAATCTTTAGAACCGGAAGATATGTTTGGTTTACCGTTTCACTGTAATTTGACATGAAGCTTTCCAGCATGTAATTAAATTCTGCTTCGGCCAGACAAGCCGATTCAACCGAATTTCCGTTTTTCAGGGCTTTAATGAAATCCGCTGCTATGCCGTGATAAAGCCTGTTTATGTAATTAATAGAATCTAGATACGCGGATTCTATGTGCCTTTGGTTATGGTATTTGTATTCTATCTTTAACTTGGAAAGCATTTCGTCATTTTCATCTATGTCAAGCAGTTTTTCGGCTAGTTTTGTGACTATCCCATAGTTTTTAATGCATACGTTTAGATTTGATTCCAAAAAACTTTTATCCTCTAAGGTTTTGTCTTTAAGGATTTTTTCAAGTTCTTTTCTCGAAACGGAAACGAAAGAATTGTAAAAATCATGCAGCTTTGAAGAATTCTTATCATTCCGCATATTTTAATAAGCCATCAAGTATATAAAAATAGTAATTTCATAATAAATCATGGCAAGAACTGGTTGCGACATGCGCGGTATGCTTTCCTTTCAGATACTGAACATGCTCAAGAAAAACAATCTCTGTGGGGAAGATATAGCTAGAAACATAGAAAAATACAGGGGCAAAAAGCCCGTAGCCAGCACCATTTACCCAGCGCTTAAAAGACTAGCAAGCAGTGGATTTATAACAGGCAAAAAACAAGGAAAAAGAAAGATTTATTCAATTACTAAAAAAGGTCTTTTAGAGGAGAAAAAGGCCCTTGCCTATTTTGAAAGGCTATATTCAGAAATTCAAAAATAGGGGGACGGGGGTTTTAAAACCCCCGTTGATTTTTGAGGAAATTTTGATAAACATGATGGCCCAAAATGGGCCAAAACTAATTACTTAAGTATCTCTATTCCAAGTTCCTGGTTTATAGCACCAGTAGTTTTGGAAAGGGTGTTTATCTCTTCTGGTCCCAATAAATAAGGAGAGCTTACTCCCGTTATTATTGTCATGACCCTTAATTTTCCGGAAAGAGACTCATCCACCTTTGCACCCCATATGACTACTGCATCTGGGTCCAAAGACTGAGTTGCCATTTCACCTATCTGGTTTACCTCTGCAAGAGTTAAATCAGGTCCTCCTGAGATGTGTATTAAGGCTCCCTTTGCGCCCTTGTAGCTTACATCCAAAAGAGGGTTGTTAAGTGCCCTTCTAACTACCTCGGTTACCCTGGAATCCGAAGCGTCGGTTTCTCCTATCCCTATCACGGAAACGCCGCCCTTATTCATTATAGCTTTTATATCCGCGAAATCAAGGTGTACCAATGCGCTTGCATCTGAGATAGTCTCAACTATTCCCTTTATCATAGTTGCAACTACTTCATTCGCTACATTGAACGCCTGGTCTATAGGCAGATTGCCAGCCATGCTTACCAGCCTGTTATTGTCTATAACTATGACAGTATCAGAGCTGTTTCGCAGTTCTTCCAGACCGGATTCTGCAGATTCTACCCTCTTCCTTTCAGTTTTAAACGGCATTGTTACAGTGCTTATTACGATAGCACCCATGTCTTTTGCAAGTTTTGCAATTACTGGAGCTGCACCCGTACCGGTTCCTCCGCCAAGACCTGCACATACAAAAACCAGGTCTGCTCCTCTTAAAGAGTCTTTAAGTTCCCTAGAAGATTCCTCTGCGGCCATTTTTCCCTTTTCAGGAAAACCGCCGGCCCCTAGGCCTTTTGTCAGTTCCTTTCCGATGAGTATTTTTTTATCCCCATTCCTTGCGTTTAACTGCACTTGATCCGTGTTAGCGAGAATGACTTCTGCGCCTTTGACTCCTTTTTTGAAGAGCCAATTGCCCATATTATTTCCGCCGCCGCCGACTCCTACAACTTTTATTAAAGCCTGGTTGAATAAAGGTTCGTTCATACCTTCTTCCCTGCTGGCTTTTAATGCGCTTTCAACAAGCAAATCCATTACCATTTTCCCCTCCATCATATTGGAAACAAAAGCGAAAGCTTTATATTCCCAACACGTCTTTATTTTATTAAGAAAAACAAGTAAGTGATCCCAAAACTTACAATGTTACGATTAAAATTTGAATGTTCCCCAACATTCAAATTTATTCTATTTATTTAAATAACTATAATAACCTCTGTTCATTTAAAAAGGTTATTGTCATAAAGTATATATGCCTTTTAATACCGAATAAAAACAACACTATCATTAAACTGCAAATTAGCAATGAAAAGAGTTAAAACATTGCACATGTAAATATTATAATGAATAGTAAACGTATTGAAACAAAGAATCTATCGTTTGGAGACGTAATAGAAATAAAAATAGACAATCAAACTTTTAACGGAGAATTCATAAAGGGAGAGGAAAATCTCACAGTAATAAAACTGAAATCAGGCTACGACATTGCGGTCCCGAATGATTCCATTGAAAACATAACGATAATAGAGAAGGGAAGAAAACCTGAAGAGAAAGAACAAAAAGAAGAAAGAAAAAATGACAAAAATCCCGACATAACAATAATAACGACGGGCGGAACGATATCGTCAAAAATAGACTATAAGACCGGAGGAGTATCTCCATCTGTAGACAGCGATTATTACTTCCAGATTTCTCCTGACCTAGAAAAACAGGGAAAGATAGCAGTAGTAAATCTGATGAGAAAGCTATCCGAGAACATGTTACCGTCAGACTGGATAAAAATAGCCAAGGAAGCATATTCCAGCATAAAAAACGGCAGCAAAGGGATAATAGTAACCAGCGGCACCGACACGATGCATTTCGCTTCATCTGCACTATCTTTCTTATTGAACCCTCTTTCGGTTCCAGTGGTTTTCACGGGATCGCAAAGAAGCACTGACAGAGGGTCTACCGATGCATCGACAAACCTGCTTCTCTCAGCATTTACTGCGAAGAACTTTCCTGGGGGCGAATCGGTGATTTGCATGCATGCAAACCTAAACGACGAATATAATTACGTATTAAGGGGAAACAAAGCAAGAAAGATGCATACTGAAAGAAGGGACGCATTCAGGCCAATAAACATTAAGCCTCTTGCCAAGGTTTATACTGACGGAAAAATCAATGAACTTTCTTCTTATATAATAACGAAAAAAGAAAATACAAGATTAAATGACAGAATTGATGAAAATGTAAAATTAATATACGGTTACCCTTCAATGGGGGGAGACATAATAAACTATTATATCGATAACAAAGTGCATGGTATGGTGATATCTGCTACAGGCTTCGGCAACCTCCCTTTGGAGGATAAAACGGTTGTAAGCGCATTAAAGAAAGCCGAAAAAGAAGGGGTGCCCATAGTGATAACCTCTCAGACCATCTATGGAGCGACAAACAAGTTTGTGTACAGCACTCTGAGAGAAATTTCTGGATTCGACAACATCGTATATGTAGGAGATATGACAACTGAAACGGCATTCGTAAAACTTATGTTCGCCCTTGGAAACAGTAAAAAATTAGAGGAAGTGAAAGAGATAATGTCAAGGAACTTGGCAGGCGAGATAAAAGAAAGAAGGGAAATAGACGAATTTTTGATATGAAAATAAGATGCGGTTTTGAATGGCACATACAAGTAGATTCGGGCAAGCTGTTCTGCCGCTGCAAATCGGAAATAAAGGAAAATAAGGATTACTTTGAGATAAGAAGGTTGATAAGACCTTCTTTTGGTGAAAGCGGCAAAATAGACATAAGCGCGGAATTTGAGGGCAAAAAAACAAAAAAGATAGTATACAAGGTTTTTAACGATGCGGATTGCTTGGTAGACATAGACGAGGAGCCGCCGCATGACATAGACAAGGATGCACTTTCTACGGGGGTTAACCTGGCTTATGCATTGGATGCATACCTGCTGAACAACCTGATATTCATGAGAAAGACGATAGTTGACGGGTCAAATACGACTGGCTTTCAAAGAACAGCAATTTTAGCAGTAAACGGCGAATTCCCGTTTAAGGAGAAAAAGATAAAGATTGACACGATTTCCATAGAGGAAGACTCTGCCAGGAAGGAAACAGAGAACAGGGAAGAAACGGTCTATTTTCTAGACCGGATAGGCATACCTCTGATAGAAATTGCAACTGGAATAATAGAAACGGATGAAAATGAAGCAAAGGACATAGCAATGCAGTTCGGGAAGTTTACAAGGTTGTTCAACGTTAAAAGGGGGATAGGGACAATAAGACAGGATGTAAATCTTTCCATCGAAGGGGGAAAAAGGGTAGAACTGAAGGGATTCCAGAACATCAGAGAAATGGACAAAGTTATATTGAATGAAGCCAAAAGACAGGAAAACCTCATAAAAATAAAAAATGACTGGAGTTACATTGCAGACGAAATTAAAAAGTGGCAGTTCGAAGACATAAAAGAGATGTTTGACGGCACGGAATCAAACATGGTAAAGACTGCCTTAAAAAACGGAAAAAGCATAATCGGCATGAAATTGACAGGTTTAAATGGTCTGTTGGGAACGTACGTCTGCGAGAACAAGAGGTTCGGAAGCGAAATAAGCGATTATCTGAGGGTTAAACTGGGCTACGGGATAATGCATTCTGATGAACTCCCGGCATACGGGATAAGCGAGGATGAAAAACGCAGGATATTAGAAAGACTGCATTGCAGCGAAAAGGACTCTTTTCTATTTTCGATTTGCGATAAAGAATATGAAAACACTGCAATAGCCGTAATTAAAGAAAGGATTATTTCTCTGCTTAAGGAGGTGCCGTCGGAGGTAAGGCTTGTGCAGGAAGACAATACCACTAGATTTTTAAGACCAATGGGTGGAAAGGACAGAATGTACGTTGAAACAGACCTGCCGATAATAAAAATAGATAAAGAAATTTTAAAAGAAGGAAAGGAATACATAGGCAGGAATGTAGATTCATTGAAAGCCTCACTCAACATATCGGACGAGTTTCTAGATCAGCTCATATCATCTAGAAAACTTAGTGAAGCTGTATACTTAAACAAGAAAACTGGGCTGGACTTTAGCGTTATAATACAAGTTGCAATAGAAGACTGGAAGTACATTAAAAGAAGGTTTGGAAAGGAAATAGACAAAGAAGACATAGAAGAGATATTGGAGCAGATAAAAAAGAACGGAATAGCCAGGGACTCGGCAAGAATAATAATGGAAGGAATTGCATTGACTGACAAGAGCGTTGAGGACATAATCAAAGAAAAGGGGCTTAAAAAGAAAACCAATGAAGAACTGAAAAAGGAAATAGAAAAGCTCATAAAAGACAAAAAGCTTGATAAGGTCGATTCTCTTATAATAAATCTGAAGGACAGAATAGGGACTACTTTTGAGGCTAAAGAAGCCTACAGGATAGCGCTAGAAATGATAAAAGATGAAAAAAATTGATTTTTACAGAGAGATATCGAAACTGGACAAAATAGAAAAAAACAGTATCAGATTAGAGCAGTACAGCACTGACATTGATACGGCTTACCAGTTTATACAGTTCATAGATTACAACGCCGGCATGAAAGGAAAAACGGTTGCGGATCTGGGTTGCGGAAATGGCATACTTGGGATATCTGCTGCATTGCTTGGTGCGGAGAAAGTTGACCTGTATGATATAGATGAAAAGGCAGTATACGCTGCGAAACAGAACATTGAAACATTGAAGGTTAAAAACGCAAACGCTATTTGCATTGACTTGTTTGACATAAAGAAAAAATACGACATAGTGGTTTCCAACCCCCCTTTTGGCTTCCAAAGCAGCTTCAATTTAAACGCATTCATTAAAAAGACAACTTCCATATCCGATAACGTATTTTTTATCTATAAAGACAATCAGGAAATAAGAAAAATCACTGAGAACACCGGTTTTTCAATATACAAAATAAGAGACATAAAATTGGAAAAAACACTGCCTTTTCACAAAAAAAGTTATTATAGTTTACCTGTTGTTATAGTCTATAAGACGACAAAAAATATATGAAAGGCCAAATAAATTTGGGAACGTGGGTCCTTATAACTGCGATAGTAGCAATACTTATCCTGCTGATATTTGATTCGACGATAAGAAGCTACATCTTAACAAATCTAAGCGGTCTTATAACAGGAATAAAATCCACCAGCCCCGGCCAGCTTTCCGAGGTCATAACGAACTTTACCGCGTATAACTGCAGTTCTGCATGCTCTACCTTTTCGAGTTCCATTTATTACTGGACGATAAATTTCAACGGCCAGAATTACACATATTATTTAAATGACAGCATAGGGGTTAGTTCGTCTGCCGGTAATTACTCATTGGAGCTGTACCCTGTATTAACTTCTTCCGGTGAACTATGCTCTAATGCGACGACATCTACACAGAAAACCAAAATACTTAAAGTCGCTGCGGACAAAAACTACAACATCTATTATTTTAGTTGCTAGCTTTGAACAATGCTATTTTAACTTACATTCAATTGAATAAAAATTCTGTTGGACTATGGAAGACTGTTATTTATTGAAGTAGTATTTGGAGAGGAGTGGATAAGATTGGTTAACGGCGAGAATATGCCGGTTTTAAGGAGAAAAATCAGTATCACCAGCAGCGCGAGCGCTATTATTATGATGATTATTATGGTTATACCCAACTCCATCCCTTTTTTGTCGATACGCATAGATTTTGATGTCATTTAATACATTAATATTTTAGTTATGCATTATAAACTAATCGGGCACAAACAAAGCCTTTGAAATGAAAAGCCAATGCAAACTTAATGGCAATTGACATGCTTATCTTACCCTGAATTCGCTGGCTTTGCTAAGAATTCCTGCTTTCTGCATTATGTACCTCGCTGCAACAAGTATAAAAATTCCGGCTATAAGAGTCAATATCCCGTATATCGGGATTTTAAAGATCATAAACGCTACCGCTATCCCTATTGCAGGCGGATGCTCGCTGTCGGTTTCAAACAATAAAAGAGAAACCACAAATATTATTATCCCTGCCATTATGTAAAAATTTACAAAACGGGAAA
Source organism: Nanobdellota archaeon (assembly GCA_021834945.1). Next base: position 8,985 of record JAKBRA010000010.1, read on the forward strand.
GAAAAAAGCCTGTATAGCCGAAAACGCCGGCAATAATGTAGCTTTTTACGAATCTTGTCCTCTTTGCCGCCTTTGAATATGGCATGAGAAAAAGAATGAACGCACTGCTTGCGAACGACGTGAATATCAATGCCGAAGCTCCGCTTATCTCCCTTATGTCGAAATTTACCCGGTTGAGGATGAAAATGAGGAGTACAATGACAAACGAAGTAATTAACAATGGTATTAATATGTTGTTTCTGTTGACTTTGTGTTTTAATTTTTTGTATTCTCTGTGGCTGAACTCATTTTTCTTCATAGTCTGACCTATTCACTATATCATTTAAACGGTCCTTTATAAATGCAGCTATTTCGACATTATACTTTGTGTTTCCTTTTCTGTTTCTTACTGCAATTGTTTTCTTTTCCTCTTCTTTATCTCCTATGACTACAACGAAAGGTATCTTTTCAAGCTGCGCTTTCCTTATTTTGTAGTCTAACGTGCCGTTTTCAGTGTCGCTTTCCACCCTCATGCCATTCTCCTTCAGTTTTTTGACAACTTCCTCTGCGTATTTGTTGTTTCTTTCGGTTATAGTCATAACTTTAACCTGCACCGGTGACAGCCACAAAGGCAGTTCCCCCTTTGAGTTTTCAAGTATTATTCCCATGAACCTTCCTATGGTGCCCATTATTGAACGGTGTATAACTATCGGAAAGTGCTCTTTATTGTCTTTGCCAACGTACTTCGCTTCGAACCTTACAGCAAGGTTGAAGTCCAGCTGTATGGTAGATACGGCATAAGCATCCTCTACTCTTCCGCTGAAATCAAGGACGTAAATGTCGATTTTAGGCCCGTAAAACGCGCCATCTCCTTCTTTAATCTCATACTTGTAGCCTCTCTTTTCCAGAGTGTCCTTAAGTATGCTTTCTGCTTTGTCCCAGAGCGCATCCTCTCCTATCCTTTTTTCAGGCCTAGTGGCAAGCTTCATAATCGGCTTAAAGTTAAACGGCTTGTAAGTTTCATCCATTATATCAAACATCCTTAGTATCTCCCCTTCTATCTGTTCTTCCGTAACGTAGACATGCGAATCGTTTTGCTCCATTAACCTTGTCCTTAAAAGCCCGTCAAGCGTGCCTTCAAGCTCGTACCTGTGAAGAAATCCGTAATCTGCAAGCCGCATCGGCAAATCCCTGTAACTGCGTGTTTTTGATTTGAAAAGCAATGCGGAGAATGGGCAGTTCATCGGTTTAAGCCCGTATTCCTCATCGGATTCAAATGGGGTAACTTTAAACATGTTTTCTCTGTATTTGTCGAAATGACCGCTTATCTTCCAAAGGTCTATTTTTGCGATGATTGGCGTTATTATCTCAGAATATTCGTATTTTTTGTCCAGTTCCCTGGCGAATTTTAAAAGCTCGTTGTAAATTATGGTGCCTTTGGCCGTAAAGAATGGAGAACCGGGAGAAAGCTCTGAAAACTCGAAAAGATCCAAGTCCTTTCCGATCTTTTTGTGGTCATGCTCTTTCCTTTCTTCCATTAACTTTAGATAAGACTCTAATTCCTTCTTTGACGGAAAGCTAATCCCGTAAATCCTCGTCATTACTTCTCTTTTGCTGTCTCCTTTCCAGTAAGCCCCTGAAACCTTCAAAAGTTTTACTGCGCCCACGTAGCCTGTAGATGGTATGTGCGGGCCCCTGCATAAATCATAAAACTCACCGTTTTTGTATATGCTCAAGTTGCCATTTACTCCTTCTATTATCTCAAGTTTGAATTTGTTGTCTTTTAGCAGCTCTTTTGCCTCCTCTTTTGATATCTCCTTCCTTTCAAATGCAAGGTTCTCTTTTATTATTTTTTCCATTTCTTTTTCTATGCTTTCCAGGTCGTTATCTCCTGCCTTGAGATTGTAGATGTCATAGTAGAAGCCTTCAGCTATTGCCGGCCCTATGCCAAGCACTGCATCGGGATAAAGCCTTTTTACTGCAGTAGCAAGTATGTGCGCAGAAGAATGCCAGAAAACCTTTTTGCCGGCATTATCGTTGAAAGTAAAGAATTTTATCTCGCCGTCCTCCTTCACTTCAGCTGATAAATCTATTAATCTGCCGTTTATCTCTGCCACGATTGTGCCTTTTTGGGCATTTAATTCCTTCGCTATATCTATTGCTTTCTCCCCGGTTTTAAACTCCCTTTCCTTACCGTTGTATACAATTTTCATTTAATCTTTTTAGTTTTTAGTATATTAATATTTATTCGAAATTGCTTATTTTGCTGCATTGTGAAAAAGCGAATTCTTCGCTGACGCTGTGATTGACTAATCCTGAAAAGCCGTTTCTTGTTCTAACGGATTTATTCTGGCACGGTTTTCATCCCGTTTTCTGAAATGGTAAATCTAGTAGGACTTATCAAAGCCTTGTAAACAGGATGTAAGGCGGTTTTAAATTGATATTAAACTCCGCCGAAAAACCGTTGCTCTTTGCGGCTATCCTTATCGCCTCCGTTAAAGACTCGTCAAAACCATTAAAAACCATCTTCACTGCATCGTTGCTTTTCAATTCGCCAGAAAAAAGTGGCAACATCGTAAGTATAAAATAATAAGAAGAGCCTACTGCAAGCACAGTCTTTACTGTCATACTGTAAGAAATGTATAATCCTTTTCTTGTTTTAAGGCAGTAAACAACTCAACTCCGTTGAGCTTCTTGTCGACTATGTCGAAAAAATCCAGCTTACCGAATTTCTTTTCGAATACTTCTACGCACGGCTGGCATAGGTAAACCTTTAATTTGTTTGCTTTCTTCGCCTTTTCCAATATACTCAATACGTCTGGAAACTCTCCGGCTTGCCACATTTCTATGATATTTTTTGAGTATTCATTCTCAATATCCGATTTTTGGAACTTGCCGTAAAACTGCTTAGTCATTGCTAAAACTGACGTGCCGTTGAATATTACTTCTGCATTTACATTAGTATTCATTGCTCCAGTCACAAGAGCCTCTAAGCTATACAACGAATCCACCGAATAGCCTGTTACAAAAATTATTACTTTTTCCATACTTACTTTAAACAATTTACGCTTAAAATAGTTAACTTAAATCTGCAACGCTGGTTTTACTTTAATTACGTAAGCAGCTTAGCGGTCTGCAAGAATATAAGCGCTCAGGGAGGGATTCGGACCCTCAAGGGATTGCTCCCATAAGCTCTCCAGGCTTACGCGATGCCAGGTTACGCAACCTGAGCTTACAGCATTATATATAATTTAAAATAACTTATAAATACCTATCATAAAATATTTAATCTATAAAATCATACAATAATCATGGAAGAATGGTATAAACATCATAAAGGCAAAGCGGTAAAGGAAATAAAATTCAACGGCTACGAAGTCAAATACGTAAAAAAAGAGGAGCATGAAGACTTCCAGCCTAAAAACGACAAAACACCAATAAACATCGACAAAGAGCAGTTAAAAATAACCAAAAACGGAGAAAAGATAAAGGTAAGAAAAAAGGATAAATTAGCGATAATAGAGGCATTGAAGCAGGACAACGTCGATAAAGTGGATGAAATACTTAAGGCTCTGAAGAGCTGATGATTTTGTTTTACTGATTTTCATCTAAACTTGAAATTAGCCCTTTCACCTTTGCGTAGATAATTTGGATTATCTTAATCTTTTCTTCGGCCGGAAGGCCTTCCAATGAAGGAACATACCAGTGTTCTGCCTTCTGTATATAACTTTCAGGTATAAGTATGCAATCTTTTGGATCGCAGACTATTATTATTTTATCTGCGCTTTTTAACAGATTAGAGGTTGGAGGCTTAGGAAACTGTTTGCTCATGTCTACACTGAACTTTTCCTTCATTAATTTTATGTCTAAGGGATCCAACCCATTTCCAACGGAACCACCGGCAGCGCTGACTGCTTTGTGCTTTTTAGTAAGCTTATTAAACACTGCCTCTGCTATCTGGCTCCTGCTATTGTTGTATTTGCAGATAAAAAGAACGAGCGCCATTAAGATTTATTTAAATTACTGTTTCATTATTCCGGCAATCTCATCCGAAGCTTTCTTTGACTCCAAAAGAATCAAACCGTAATTTGTATTAGGATCTATCATTATTGTAAGGATTGCATCTACTCCTGCCTGCACTGCCACTACTCTTATGTCCTTTGACTCGGCAACTACCCTTTCTAGCGTATTTTTTGCCCCTAAAGATTTAATGGCAGTCTCTGCCGAACCGACCATCGAGGCAAGCATTGCCGCAAAAGTATTAGGATCTACGTCTTCCGGCATCAATGAAACCATCGGTAAACCATTAGCAGATATAACTGCCGATGCTTTGATTCCGCCTACAGTACTTAGTCTCTGTAAAACGCTTTTTAATTGCTCTGATTTTGTAGCCATATTTAATTTACAAATTCCTCATTTAAATAATTATGTCAGCTGCTTAAAAAGAGACGACAAGGCTTCTGTTATACCATTCTCTTTTAATTTAGTCGGCTGGTTTGGGTCTACTTTTGATAAGTCTTCTGCTACCGTTTGCACTAATGCTATCGCAGAATCAAGGTGCAGCTTTTCCCGTATCTCTTCCTTTTTCAGTGCTCCCTTAAGATCTGCTTTATTCGCTATCACTACAACCGGCAGGCCGTAAGTTTCCGTTTTTCTGAGCATTTCGACCGCTCTCGGAAACTGCTCCGGCTTAGTTGAGTCTACCACAAGGAATACTCCTATTGCCTCTCCTCCAAGCATTTTAAGCAGTGGATCGAACCTTTCCTGTCCGGGAGTACCGAACAGATCTGCACGATAACCCTGAAAATCGACACTCCCATGATCTAATGCTATCGTTCCGCCTAGCTTGTCTACACTCACGGCGTTCCTAGAAGCGCTGTGTATGAATGAGCTTTTACCCGCATCCGTAGGGCCTGTGACTAAAATCTTCGGGAAATAGACCTTTATTCCTCCCGGCTTAATAGCCTTAAACAGGACAGAGGAAAACGCTTGCTTCTCTCCTACCCAATCGCAGTTTAAAACCGCAAAGTACTGACCAAAAATCACGCGTTTCTCGATTCCCTTGACTTCTATTGTAGAATTGACGTTTGAAAGGAGTTTGTCAACGTTTTCCTTTTCGTAGCCCCAATCGGTAAATAGTAACACCGCTGCGGAATCTTTTCCGATTACTGCCTTTTTTATATCGTTCATAAACGATATTGCGAATGAAAAATCGAAGAAATCTGCAAGCAGTGAAAGCGAGTCTACAACAAGAAGCCCGTATCCATTGTCAAGCTCTTTCAGAACCTTTGTCTTTACTTCTTCTTTGTCATAAGGATTACTTATCACTTTTATGTGGTCGGTTTCATCGGATTTTATTCCTGTTATACCGCTATAAGCATCTATTATGCACATATTGTCGTTAGCTGGGAAATCATACTCTTTCATCTCTGTCAAATAAGACTGAGGAGAGGTTCTGTTCAGAAGTATGAGTACTTTTACCCCTGAGGTTATGTTCTTGTGTATTATCTGGTAGCCAAACACTTCATTGCCTACAGATGGAGAAGCGGAGATTAGTACAAGTTTTTTTGACGGTATTCCCTTCAGCTGTTCGTCCAATTTAGCTATGCCAAAATAAGGGTCTACATCGTTTTCTTGTATACCGTCTAATCCTTTATATTCGACCATACAATAATATAGAAATAATTACTTTTAAATATATCATTCAAGCTGCTTAAATTGAAGCACCTCCTTGCTGGTTCCAGATAGTCTGAAATATCTTTTTCCATCTTCAAGCTTTAAATCTATTATGGCGTCGGAGAGATTCTTTATGGTCTCTATAACGTCTTGCTTGTGCATACCAGTGTCTACTGAAAACAAGGTCGTAATGCCTGCAAGCTTGGCTTTGCCGCATATGAATTGAAGGAATCTGTACACTGTCAAGGGATTATTGTATATTAGCAGATTAGACAGATTGTCAAATATGTTTATAACTGGCTTTGCATCCTTTACAAAATCGCTGTTCGTGCTGGACAACGAAACGGATAAACCAGTTAAATCTAATGGGCCGTTGAGTATCTTTGCATATGAATTATCAGTAGCACTTGGAGAATTGGTCCTGCTGAAATCGTCCAATATTTTGAAATCTGCACCAAGATACTGATTTATGTTTATGCCTCTTGAATTGAATTCATTTATCAAATCGGAATATGATTTTGAAGTCAAAACGTAAACAATTGCATTTTTGGATGCAAGGGCAGATCGGACAAGATTATATATAAACTGCTCTTTTCCGGACTCCTTGTCCCCAAACAAAGCATACACTTTTCTGTAATCCAAACCGCCGGTAAGCTCGTCAAATGATTTAAATCCGGTTTTTATCCCTTCCATTTATTATACTAACCTTACTTTTTTCGATTTTATGCCCATTGGTGAGCCGTCAACCTTCATTAAAATGTCTACAGTCAACTGATCTTCCTGCCTTGAAAAGTTTATTTCCTCCGTTAACGATTCGTTTGCTGGCATGTTTATGAACGGGAACAGATAGTTTGATAGGCTTTTGAAAAGCTCCTTTTTTCCACTCTTTTTGAGCATTATAGCTATATTGTCGCTCATGTCCTGAGTTTCGACTAATTTAAAGTAATCCGTGTCTACTATTATGTCGGTTATGCTGTCATGCGGTAAACCTTTAAGATCTTCTATGATTGGGTCTATGTTCTCATCCGAGCCGAACTGCTTTGACACTGATTTCTGCTGGTTATTCTCCATGAAATCAACGGTAAGCTTCACGGTTTTTATAAGGAAAAGACGTATTAATATATTGTATATTTTATAAAGCTTGATTGTCAGAGGATGCTGTGACTTGATTCTTATAACTCCTTCTTTGTATTCAAGGCTTATTGACACCTTTTTATAACTTATCAAGCCGCTTATCTTCGAAAGTGAAGCGTTTTCATCATAAAAGCTTTTTAATTCGTTTACTGCATCAAAAACATCGATTTCCATATCATATAATATAACATTAAAGGATTTAAAATTGACCTTTCAACCAGCACATGCCCCCGTCGGAGAACTTGCAGGGTCGTAGAGTATTTTCTCATCTGGAGATATCGTTATCTGGCCTCCCGAAACCGATTCTATCACCGCCACGTAACCTGCGCACCCCGTGCTTTCATTAAACCACAACGATATGTTTTTTCCGGTTTCAATGGCCACGTAATTATTCTGCAGGTTTTTGGTGTTTACCCAATTGACGTATTGCTGGTTAGTCATAACGATAAAATTGGTAACTGCAGATGCATTATACAGCATATGCATTTTAAAAGTATCCGGTATCGTTAAAAACGAATACGAATCCGCAGCTAGGGAAGTCGGCTCGTTCCATATGGTTATTAGAGCGTTGCTGCCTAAAAATGAGAACGGCAGAGCAGAAACGTTTTGATTGTGTATTGCCAATGTAGAATTCGGGTAATATGACAAAATAGACCTGTTTATTATTATGTTAACTCCATTATTAGGCAGACAGAATGGCCCTGAACCGTTCACTGCCAAAGTTGAATTTGAAAAATAGCACGAATTGAAAACGACTATGTGCATTTTAAATGCATAGAATATCGCTGCTAGGATTACTATCAGAAGGACGGCCATCAATACATTCGTTAGAATACTTCTTTTCTTCATTTACTAAGAACAAAACGATTGAATAAAAACCTTTAGTTAAACCCTAAGAATAACCGGCGGACAGACAATTATTATAACCCATAGTAGTCCCATTCGACAAAACTATAGAAGAAGTATTAGTTCCCGGCGACACGGCTAGATTGGAATAGCAGTGGTAAACTCCAGAACCGGAGGGATTAGGTATACTATCAGAACACCACTCTTGAAAACCGAGGCTTGACGGTGTAGTAGAAGAATATGTTGAACATGTTGCTGAGAACGCAGATAATGTAGAGCTTGAAGGAGAAGCCGCTCCCAAACCCTTAAATCCGCCCAATACAAAAGTAATCAAAAGGACAAGTATAAGCAAACCTATTGCTATAAGTATAATAGTATTTATAGGCAAACCCTGTGCCTTTCCATTTAAAGCCATATTTACATACTAAAATTGATACTATTTAAATATTTCCGTTTTTAAAGTAAAATTGCAGCCAAAAATCAAGCATTTCCGCATGCAAATTAAAGATTTATTAATGTTAAAGGAAATAGAATACACATTGTATGTACAGTAGTTCCGAAAGTAATATAATTGGCAAACTGGTAAAACAGGTATGAAAAGAGCATTTAAGTACAGAATATATCCAACGAAAGAGCAGGAAGAGAGCTTAAAAAAGCAGATAGAAGAAGCAAGAATACTTTATAACCTTCTTTTAGAAGCAAGTATCAAAGCATACAAGGAAGAGAAGAAGAGTATCTTAGGATATGATTTAAATGAATTAGCACTAAAGATAAGAAAGGAAAAGAACCTTACGCATGTTTCAGCTCAGTCTGCCCAGGATGTAGCAGTAAGAATTTCTAAAGCATTCAAACAGTTTTTCAGGAAAGTTAAAGAAGGAAAGCATGGAAAAGCCGTCGGCTACCCGAGATTCAAATCATTTAATAGATATGACAGCATAACATTCCCTCAATACAATAATGGATTCAGGTTGCTTGATGACGATTTACTGTCTGTATACGATGCAGGCATTCTGAAGATAAAATACTTGAAAGACATTGCAGGCAAGATAAAAGCTCTCACAATAAAAAAAGAACCTACAGGCAACTGGTATGCAATAATCATAGCGGACGGACAATTCAAGAATGAAAACCATGTATGCAAAAGCGATAAAGTGGTTGGTATGGATGTCGGTCTTGCTTCCTTTATAGCTACTTCATATGGGGAACTGATAGAGAATCCAAAGATACTTAAGAACTCTGAAAAAATCCTTAAGATTAGGCACAGACAGTTATCTAAAAAGAAGAAAGGCTCAAAGAACAGAGATAAAGCAAGGATAAGACTGGCTAAGGCATACAATAAAGTGAAAAAGCAGAGAGAAACATTCCTGCACGGTCTGACTAATAAGATGATTAAGAATTACAAAATAATTGTTATTGAAAAATTGAACATAAAAGGAATGACAAAGAATCACTATCTCGCTAAATCCATTTTGGATGCATCGTGGAATGAGCTTGCAAGACAGTTAAACTACAAAGCGGAAGAAGCTGGTAGTGTGATTCTGCAAGTAGACCCGAGAAACACATCTAAAGCATGCAGCAATTGCGGATGGATAAACAATGACTTAACACTTGCAGATAGGACATTTAAATGTCAAGAATGCGGCATTGAGCTCAACAGAGATGTAAATGCAGCAAGGAACATATTAAGGTTAGGTCTAGGTACTCTTGGCAGGAGAGGAACCGAATCAAACGCCTGTGGAGATGAAGCCACTACTATGGGGAAACCTATAGCAAGCATTGTCACAGAAGCAGGAAAGTCGGGAAGTGACTTATACTTTCGGAACTACTGATGTATTTGAGCAGACTTGTTATAGACGCAGTAAAGCCTATCGGTGAGTACAGTATAATAGACCTTGCAAATGATATTGCAAAACACGTAAGAAACGGAGATGTTTTCATAAAGGTTGTAGAAGTGGACATACACACTGAAGGCCTAAAGATAGTTGTCGAAGGCTCAAAAATAAGCTTTGAAGGCATACAGAAGGCCTTGAAGGATAGGGGGGCAGTAATAAACAGTTTAGATGAAGCCACAGTAAGTTCTAATGGAAAAAGCAAAAAGTAGATACATAATACTTGGCTTAAGCGATGGACTGTTCCTGGGATTGGGTATATCTCTTGGTATTTCCGTTTTCCACAGCTACCAGCTTACGTTTGCTTCTATTCTTTTAGTAGGCGTAAGCGGCTCACTTTCCAATTTCTTTTCTGCTTATAACGCTGAAAATTTTGTATTAGGCCAGCAGATGAAGGAATACAGAAAGATACTTTTTGCAAAGGAGTACAACCCCAGGAAAATCACCAAACTCAAAAGGGCGAAAAACCTAAGATACGCAGAAATCGGCTTTATTTCTACATTATTAGGCAGTGTCATAGTCCTCCTGCCTTATTTGGCTTACTATGCGGCAAACGCGGGGCAAAGCATCGACACAAGCATTATTTCCCTTATCTTAAGCCTTATAATACTTGCAGTGATAGGAAGTTACTCACAGGAAAATAAGGCGCAGAAGATAAAGGAAGGGCTAAAAACCGCGGGAATAGGTCTGCTTATCGCCGCCATAAGCGCCTTTTTGGGCGTACTGATAAATTTGTTTATTTAGATTTTGCAATATCCGTCATCTTTGAATTGAACTCTATCCCTTTTACTATTATTTCCTGGGCCTTTTCTCCGTTTATGTCTATCTTTTCGCCGTGAAAGAGCCTTTTTCCAAGTGTGAATATCTCATTGAAATCGTCAATCTGCTTCTTTTTTACCAATCCTCTTTCCCCAAGTTTCAAAAGCATTTCCGGTATTACTTCCGGAGAAGGCGGGATTTCCCCCTGCCGCATTATAGCGGATTGCGCAGAATTTACGACGGCCCAGTACATGTCCGTTGCGACGGAAGCAAGCTTAAGCCTTGCAGAATTAGCGTATAACTCGCTTCTTGTCAAAGAAGCATATATTGATTCCTCCGTAGGCTTTATCTCGCCCATGTTAAGCAGGGCCTGCAACGGCTCAAAATACCCAGTGTCTATCAAAGGAACGCCGTATTTTAGAACGTTCACGGAAACGGGATCTGCAGCTATCACGCCACGCCAAAATGCTGTTAACGTTACGAAATTTATGTGCAATTTTGCCTGGCTTTCCTTTACAAGCTTATCGACGTCTGAGAATATTAACGACTGGACGTTTTCGTCAAGCTTATTCAAAACGTCGTCCATCACCACCATTATGTCTACATCGCTGTCCTCTGTTTCCTTGCCTTTGCTGTAAGAGCCGAACAAAACTATCGTTTTCATCACTTTTGGATATCTTTCAAATATCCCCTTTGCAAACTTGTAAGCAGCATCGTACCCTTTCAATTCCAAGTGTCCTTTTTCATTGTTTTCTTCCATCATGCTGTCGGTGCCCCCGAGAATCCCGAATTCCCCTTGTTTTCCATATAACCTCCGCCTACAGCAGGGAATATGCTTGAAAAACCGCCGTACGAAAACATATCTTGTTTCAACCCAAGATTTGAATAAGCTGAATAGTCTCCCACTATGGAGGAATACGGCTGACCAAGATATGCGGGCAGCGATACGTATGGCAGGTTACCGTACAGTGGCGCGCCCATGTACTGAAGCGATTGTATGGTTCCTCCCTCTAACCCGCCGAGGCCGCCAAAAACCTCCATTATGGCCGGAACGTCAAGCCCTTTTTCCATCATTGCGTCATAAACTTCTTTTATCGGTGCATTTCCCTGACCAAGTGGAAGGTGGCTGTCTTTATTACCCATATTATCATTTAAGTGATACCTTTTTAAATAATCTCCTGCAGACTTGGCCATCTCTACTATGTCTTTGTCTGAATAAGGCTGTCCTGTTTTTGGATTTATGTACGATTTAAAGATATTTATGTGTCCTATATCGAGATTTATGCCTATAAGATTACTGCTTATGCGTTCTGCTTCTCTAAGAGACAAATGCTGTTTTTCCTGAAGCTCTTTTGCAAATTGCTCTCTTGCTATTCTTACTGCCTCCGCAGTGTCCTTTGGATTGCTCAATGACATCTCTGGCGACATTGGATTTTCAACCAGTATCATCGGCTTTGACTCTGTGTTGTTGTATGAAAACATTGCAGCTTTTACTATCCCCTGTGCTGCTAGCTCTGGTGCTTTTTTGTCATAGGGTATAAACTGGTTTGGTAGGTTTTTTTCCGCTATTTCAAGCTCTGCATATTTTTGATTGAGGGTGTTAGACATTTCCTTTACATTTTCAATCTCTCTTTCAACCTTCTGAAATTCTTTTTGGTATTTGTTAGAGTCATCGGCACTTATTTTTGGATCGCTTAGTTTTGTCTTTAAAGATCCCATTCTAGTACTAAGATCTGTCTGCTGGTATTCAAGATTCCTTAAACTTATGTTAAGACTTGCTCTTTCCTGGTTGAGCTGCTGCGATCTATTCCTTTTATAAAATGCAAGCGACCCTTCAGGGGTTAGTATTATTTTGTCGTCGTCAGAAACGAATCCCAACTTTTTACTATCTTTGTTTTCAAACACTTCTTGATAGAAACTGTCTCCGTATATGTCCTTAAACTTTTGCATTGCCAGTCTTTTTCTTTCTTCTGGATTACTTACGCTATTTTTGTCAATACCCAAGTCAATTTCCTGCTGGGTAACTTGAATTACCTTAGCTTCATTCTGATCATAAAACGAATAAATTAGGTTTTTATCTGGATCCGAAAATTGGTCTGAAGAGGCGTGGAAGATGACTGGCATATTCTCCCTCCCAGTCTTTTTGCTTATGTCATCGGCAAACTCCAAAGCAGTGCCTATCTCTCTTTCAACGAAGTGCTCATATACCTCCTCTTTCTTTCCCGTCTGTGGATTTATTCCAGAAAAATTTATCGCCCAGGGTCCATGAACGCTCAAATCAACGTCATTTGTCTTCGCAAGATTTGCTATCGCTTCTCTTTCCGTCTTTCCTATCGTG
>JAKBRA010000045.1 GCA_021834945.1 Nanobdellota archaeon
CTCGCAATAAATCTGGAAAAGAATGACATAGTCATAAACAAAAACACTGCCAGCATATTCATAGGCACGAATTTTGAAATGATGGCTAGAAATGCGGGGATAGAGACAATCTTGATAGCCGGGATCGCTACTGAAATAGGAGTTGAGTCCACGGCAAGGGATGCTTCCAACCGTGGCTTTTACGTCGTCGTAGATTCGGATGCTTCGTCTTCAGGCGATAAAGAAGCGCATGAAAGATCCATACAGAACATGAAAAAGCTGTTCGACGTGCTTAGCACAGAAGAGATACTAAAAATATTGGTCTGACCTGCAGGAGTCTTTCAAGTGGATTTTTTCACTAATGCTGCATGCGTTAAAAATTATAAATGCTATGAAGTTTTATTGATTATATGGAAACGAAGGAATTCAATAAAACAAACAACAAACTTTCCGTAATCGGCGTTGGTACCTGGGAGCTGAGCAGCGACAGGGAGGAAAACGTAAAGGCAATAAAATATGCAGTAGACAATGGAGTAAACTTCATAGACACCGCGGAAATGTACAATACCGAGGATGTTGTAGGTGAAGCAATAAAAGGCTATGAAAGAGAAAGACTTTTCATCGCAAGCAAGGTTTGGCCCACGCATTTCAGATATGGTGATGTAATAAAGGCATGTGAAGCGAGCTTAAAGAAAATAGGAACAGATTACCTTGACTTATATCAGCTGCATTGGCCCAATAAATCAGTTCCAATAAAAGAAACGATGCGGGCAATGGAAAAACTCGTAGAGGAAGGAAAGATAAAAAGCGTGGGTATAAGCAATTTTTCGCTGGAAGAAATGAAGGAAGCCCAGGCTGCAATGTCCAAGTATGAAATAGCTTCCAATCAAGTGGAGTACAGCATAATAACGCGGGACATAGAAAAAACAGGAGTATTTGATTACTGCAAAGAAAATAGAATAGCAGTAATAGCATATAGTCCATTATCGCACGGCAAAATATTCAATAACAAAGAGTTACTTGCTGATATTGGTAAGATATCAGATAAATATGGTAAAACGCCTGCACAGGTTGCTTTAAGCTGGCTTTTGCACAGAGAGAACACTTTTCCAATACCTAAGGCCAGCAACATAAAACACATGAAGGAAAACATTGAAGCCGCAGACATAAAACTTGGAAAGGAGGATTTAGCTTTCCTTTCGGAATTGGAAGGCAAATATTATGCCGAGCCGATAGCAAAACAGCATAAAAAGAACGAAGATAAGGTAAACAACTACAACTTCAAGGAAGAAAAGATAAATTAAATGCATTAAAAGACAGAAAATCAATTATTTATATGGCCTGCAGTACTATAGACCTTTTGAACGTGCTTGGAAAGAAGTGGGACGCAACGGTTTTGGAGGAAATAACCAAAAACGACGGGATAAACTTTGACAAGCTACTGTCATTAAATCCGAAAATTTACCCTAAAACGTTGAATAAAGCACTGGGCGACCTGATAAAAAGAGGGCTTGTAACCAAAAAGATATCTTATAACAATAACATGAAAAGAAGCGAATACAGCATGACTGAAACCGGCAAAGCACTGGTTTCTGCATTTGAATCGTTTAAAAACATCGAATGCGGGACAGAAGGCGCTAAAGACTGTGGAAAATGCGAAAAGGGACCAAATGGTAACTGATAGGTTACTGTTTTTATAAAAGTAATTGCAATGATTGTTATTTATGAAGGTTGAGAAAAAAGAAACGAGAACGTTCTTCAAACCGATTCTTGGTTTAGTGCAGGAACAGTACATTAAATACGTTCCATCTTATGGAAACAGTTTCTTTTTTACAATAGGGATATACCTTTTAGAGCTATTCGTGATACTGGCGGTAAGCGGCATGGTAATGCTGATCTTTGGTCCTTACTGGTGGGATACTACCGCGATAGGCACTTTCTTCAGGAGTTTGCATCTGTGGGCGGCAGAAGCCTTTGTAACCTTGATGTTCATACATTTATTTGTCAACTTTTCAACTTCTGCATTTAAGAAGAAAAAACTTGTTTGGATGATCGGCAGCATACTTCTGCTTTTGGTCCTGCTTGAATTTGCATTCGGAGTGGGAGTCCAAGGAGGGCTGCTTTCGCAGTGGAATGACAAGGCAGGCGCTGATCTGTGGAATGGTTTTGGATTGGGATTCTGGGTAAATCCGTTAAATCAGGGGGCAGTTTTAGGCTGGCACGTAGCCATAATTCCGATATTACTGCTTTTGCTCATTTTCATGCATTATTCGTTGGTAAAAAAGGATGGCTTAAGCAAACCATATAGAAAAGACATACCTTACAAAATGGTAAAGGCGGACCATAAAAAAATGTACAGAAGAATGATTTATATTTTCATAATAGTGCTGGCGTTTTCATTCGTCTTCAGTTCGCCGTACATAGCACCATTGACTATAAGCCAGGCAGCAAATTCTAATCCTTCTGGCATTGCGACTACTCTGCTGCAGGAATTCAACTTTTCGTCTGGAACTGCTACTTACATGGACACTATAGACCCGTATTCCTTCAGCACAAGAACAGTTTACTTCACAGTTCCCTACTCGGCATACGTAAACTTTGGAAATAAGAGCAATGAACTTGCGATGTTTTTCAATGAAAGTTCTTCGCAGCAAAATGAGCAGTTTATACAGGCTTACAATTACTTCAGCAATAACGGCTCAATTTCAAATGCGATGAATTCACAAAATCCACTAATAATTGCAACTGCCAGTCTGACTAAAATGGCAGAATCTGGGCAATATCAATTAGTCGTACAAAACGAAAGCAGCAGCGGACTGGACGAAACCTACGTATTGAGGTTTTTGTATGATACCGGGTCATTGTCAACCGCTGCAACGCATTATGGATTAAGGACTTCCCAATTTGGCATGCTTAAAGTAGGCGCGCCCCCCTGGTCCATACAGTACTGGCTTATACCTTACAACATCCTTGAGATTGAGACCTCAAACATATCTTGGTGGGGCGATCTTGAAAATGGATTGATAGCTATAACCATATTTTTCGTGTTAATGCTCTTTCCATTTATCCCATATTTAAACAAACTACCGGATAAATTGAAGATGTACAAGCTATTCTGGAACAGATACACAAACCCGGAAATGCGCAAGAAAAGATGATAACCACATAGGTATAGAACCTTTATAAATCAAGAATTCTTTAATAAAATATGGCATTCGTAGACGAATTGGCATTGGAATTATTCTTTGTTGCTTTTATAGGATTCCTCATGGATTATACCGTCATTGCAATTTACAGAGATTATAGGGCAAGATACATTAACAAATCAAATTCAAAGCTTAGCATAGAATCTCATTTGCAGGGCTCAATATACATGTTCGCCGCATTGGCAGTATTCGTGATTGTGATGGGCTTTTATGGAGAAGTAACCTGGAGCCTTCCCGGTCCGTATGACTTGCTGTTTTATGATCCATTCATAATGCTGGGAATACTTTCCCTTGGATTCGTGCTATCAGTTAAATACAATCAAAAACTGCAGTATGTTGGACTCATTGCGTTGTTTATGGGTTTGGTACTGATAGAATATGGCGTTTCCGGCTATAATCTTGGTTATACGAGCTCTCCAATAGCATTGCTTGGACTGTACACTGCATTTGGCATTGCCGGTGTATTTGCGTATCCGACTACCTTAGCATTGGATAGATACAGGGAAAAAGGCAGCAATAAACCACTAAACAAAAGCTGGATAATCTACATTGTCTTGTTTTTAATCTTCTTGACATTAGGCTCAATACTTGCAGCATATATCGGCGGAGCCGCGATTCCTGCCCACCTCGCAGCTCCTCCTTAATCATTTATAGTAATCAAAAGTAGTGTATTTTAGAGCGGTAATTTTAGACAAGTAACATGTGAAATGTATAACAAAAAGGTAAAATCATGGTACAAAAAAGAAGCATTGTTTGGCCGGAATGGCGGCTTAGGCTTTTGAAACAATTGGATATGGTACTTATCT